>JAFYLN010000212.1 GCA_017537045.1 Oscillospiraceae bacterium
CTACATCGATTATTATAACAACAGGCGCATCAAGGCAAGACTAAAGGGCTTGCCGCCTGCATTACACAGACAGCAAGCCCTCTTGGCTGCTTAAACAATTTGAGTTAGAAATATTTGTCTAACTTTTTGGGGTCACATCAGCCGGGGTGCCTTCCTGTTATTTTCTGTTTTCGTATGCGATCTCGTAGGGCTGCTTGGGGACATAGACCTCAGCGAGCTTGACCACCACGCGACCGTCGATGATGGCGATGCTGCCGTCGCTGGGGTACAGGGGCATGGCACGGAAGTCCTCACTGGAGGAGACCTGGATCATGGTTTCCTCGGGGGGTTCATGCCAGGGGACGTTGAGCCAGTCGTTGAGGTAGTAATAGACATGCTTGTTCAGGCTCAGAACGGTGGAGGACATGCAGCTGTAATGCTCCACAGGGGAAAACTCCTCCACACCGCTGTAATAGACATTCCGGGGGAAGGTGCCGATGATGACCACCTCCATGTCCTGCTGATAGTCCTCGGTTGCCTCCACGCGGCCGACCAGATTGGTGCAGAAGGCCTCGGTGGCGCGGTGGGCGGTGGCGGAGGAGGTATAGGCCAGGTTGCAGACCTGGGCGCAGAGCAGGAGCAGGAATGCGGAGCAGGCGCAGGCGGCAATGCGGATCCAGCGGACGTTCTTCACTGACAGCTCCCACTTCCGGTCAGCCAGCGCGGCACAAAGAATATACACAAATACGAAGGAGTAGCGGGTGATGGGGCTGGTCTCGGAAACGAGCTGGGTGAAATTGAAGGCAAGGGGCAGCAGCACAGCGCCGACCACAAGCAGAGCGATCCGCAGGGGCTGACGGAAGAGCCTGTCCTTTGCCAGGGTCATGAGCGCACAGACTCCGGCCGTGCCGATCAGCGCCAGATGTGCCAGAACCATCGGTGCGCCCACATAGCCAGCGGCACCGGGCTTCAGGAAATAGCGCAGGAAGTCGCGGTAGACGGCAACAACTGCACCGAGGGAGAAGCCCACGGAATCCATGCCCTTGTACGACAGCAGCTCCATGCCCTTGGCGAACAGGAAGAGCTTCATCATGCCATAGTATACAACCGCACCCAGTGCCAGCATCCCCAGAATCCGGAAGCCGCCGCGGACGGTTTCCATGAGATCCTTTTCCCGATCCAGAAGATCCAGGATCACGCAGCCGAGAGCCAGGGAAACAGCCACCGCAAAATAGGCCTGATAGGTGCCCACGGCGCAGGCCAGGGGGATCGCGCCCAGCCAGAACAGCCGGGGATATCTGCGAACCAGCCAGACGGAAAGCACCGCCAGGAAAATGGCGAAAGCGTAGGCGGAGGCGGTGAACATATACAGATAGGTGTAGGCAAGAGCGGGGAAGGAAGCCACAAATCCGCCGCAGAGGACACTGGCCTCAACGGAGCGCAGCTGCAGGCAATCCACGATCAGTGCGGCAGATGCACCGAGAAACAGCAGGCTCAGCCCGCCGATCAGACCGGGTGCCTGCAGATAGCCGTGGAACATGGAGGCAAAATGCAGGAACCAGCGACCGGAAACGGTCATCTGCTGCTCGTCAAAAATTCTGCTCAGACCATCGGAGTTGGGGATGATGTTGCTGAAGGCAAACAGATGCACCATAAGTCCGACGATGATGGCAGCCAGAAAAGCCGCCCGGGATGGGACGGAGAGCTTTTGCCAGAGAGGAAATGCTTTTTTCTGTTCAGGCATGGATGAACACTCCTTTAATCATGCATTGATAATCACAGGAGTATGATACGATGGCAGAAGCGGATTTGTCAATCCTGAAAATGCAGAAAATGTGTGTCTGCATCAGCGGAGGAATCGATTTGCAGAGGTGTCGATTCCGTCGAGCCGGAATCGAGCGACAGTCCGCCGGACTGTCGCATTTGGATCGTTCGATTCCCCTCAGACCAATACCATACCAAAAAGAAGAACCACCCCGAAGGGTGGTTCTTCTTTTTGAATTAGTTTGATAATAATGATACGGTTTCATATGGTTTCAAAAGGTTTCACTCAAAAATGAAACCATAGTAAGGAAAGTGAAACCATACCGATCAGTTCGACAAATTGGAATTGGTCACTCTCTTCCAAAGATGCAGTAGTGAATGACGGATGATATATCCTCGATGTTTTTACTGCAAGCATCCTTCAGCCATTCTTTGATGATTGCGGTTATGCCATTCAAGTAGAACATCATCACATAATGTTGCTCATCTCTTGGATAGTGAAATCTGTCCAGTATGGGATGAAACACATCGTCAAATAATCTTTGGAAAATAGCTTTGGAATCAAAAGTAGTTGGCTGCGACAATACCGCCGCAAAAAGCCGTTGGTTCTCTTTAATAAAAGAAAGATAGGGATGTAGGTATTTCTCGTTGATGAAATTCAGCTCCTGCAAATCGCAATTCTCATATTTCGATGCGATACTTTCCATATCAATGGAAAAATAGGAAGCAAAATTATCCAGAACATAGGTTGTTGCTTCTTTTAACAGATCAGCAGTATTTTCGTAGTGCAGGTAAAAGGTTGATCGATTAACGCCGGCATCCTCGCAAATTTCACTAATAGTGATATACTCGAAAGGCTTTTTCTCGAGCAAGGAAAGGAGTGCCTTGTCAAACCGCACCGCTGTGTTGAAGTATTTGCTTTCCGCTTTATTCAAAAGCAATCCCTCCCTTACCAATTATTTCTGCTCGCTAATCTGGCGGGCCAGCTCCACAATTTCATAGGCATACTTTGCCTTGCTCTTTTCCAGCATCTTCTTGTAGATGGGGTAATTGATACCGCAGCCAACCATGCCGATGACACCAATGAGGATACCCAGCACCATGCTATTTCCGATAACCTTCATAGCCAGGCACATACCTGTGCCGAAAATAAGTGCGGAAATGATGCCGAAAGAGTAGGTAAAGATGGTAGCAGGGAGCTTTGCTTTGTTGTCCAATTTTTTCAAGGCAACAATTTTGGAGTTGTCTTTGGGGGCATAGTCCTTTGCAATAGATTCTGCCCAAATTTTATCTGTGTTCATGTTTGAACCTCCTTTTTGATTCTTACAGTCATATTTTACCGCTCAAAAAGAAAGAACTGAACAACATGAATTTTGATTTGTGTTGAGTTAAGAAAATTCAAGTTTGTCGAATTGGTTATATCACTTTCTTATCAAATTTTCTACAATAAAAATAGCACGATGGTTCGTATCAAAACCATCGTGCTTTTATGGTGGAATACTAATTACAGCACCTGAACCCGAAGAAGTTTTATTTACAGCCTGTTTTAGGCTGTTTTCGATACTTTTGCGAGGGATATTCTCTGCACGCAGGGTAGCGTTTCCTGCATTGAAGATGATGGTGAAGTAGTCATCGTACAAGTAAACCGAATTGACGAAAATGGTGATCAGTGTCTTTCTCTTTACCTTATCCGTTCCGGGAAGATCACGAAGATAGTTCAGAAATGCGAGAATATGCTCCAGCTGCAGCGTGGGTTGCTTTCGCTTTTCCTTGGCCAGCTGCTTTTCCAGTGCTTCCTTTTCAGCTTCACGCTGCTGGATCCGCTTTGAAATCCGCTCTGGGGACTGACCCTTTTCCATGGCAACCCACAGGTTTTCAATGGCCTCGTCTGCTTCCTTGATGGCGTTCCTCAGATTCTTGATGGAGAGATATTCGCCGCCAGCCTGACAGGCTTTGATGACTTCCTCCGCAATGATTTGGATTCGCTCAGGTGTCAGAAGCTGAGCGCAAATATCAGCGACTTGCCCTTCAAGCAGATCCTTGGGGACGATCTTCTTGTCGCAGGTTTTCTTCTGGGATCCAACACAGGAGTAGTAATGATATACCTTTCCCAGTTTGCCGGTACCGCTGTACCCAATCATGGGCTTTCCGCAGTGACCACAGAACAACTTCGTAGTCAATAGATAATCATCCTTGGCCTTTGCTTTCCCGCCATGCACACTGTTCGATGCGATCATGTCCTGGACCCGGAAGAAAATGTCGTCATCTACGATTCGGGGCATACCGTTGGGAGTCTCGATTCCGTCGTAGGTATAGTATCCGATATATCGTCTATTCCTTAAGAGCCGGTGCAGGCTGTTCTTGTTGAACTCCCGGCCAATGGATGTTTTTACCCGGCGGTTATTGAGATCCTGCGTAATATCCACCGCCCGCTCTCCGTTTGCGTATCGACGGAAGATCTCGCGGACGATTTTCGCTTCATCTTCATCGACATAGAACCGGCGATCCTTGTCGACCTTATACCCAAGACCGGGATTGCTGCCGTTGGACAGGCACTTGGATGCATTGATCTTTCTGCCTCGGTTGATCTTTTGGGAAAGCTCCGCAGAGTAGTATTCCGCCATGCTTTCCAAGACACCTTCGATCAAGATGCCGGATGCATCCTCCGTAATATTTTCCCGGGCGGAGAGGACACGCACACCGTTCTTCTTGAGCCGGGATTTATAGATGGCACTGTCGTAACGATTTCGGGCGAAGCGGTCCAGCTGATAGACAAGCACACCCTGGAATGCGTGCTTCTCGCTGTCCTGAATCATCCGCTGAAAATCGGTTCGGTTGTCCGATGTACCGCTTTGCGCCCGGTCGATGTATTCGCCGATAACGGTGTACTGGTGGGCGTTGGCATACTCATAACAAACCTTCAGTTGGCCCTCAATTGATTGCTCCGTCTGAGAGTGACTGGAGAACCGGGCGTAGATGACTATGTTCATTTTGTTACCTCCTGCATCGTGTAATCTATACTAATTACACGATGCAGGAATTGTATTTGCAAAGGCAGAGAACGAAAAATTATTAATGGAGTATAATAGTTATGGTTGCTCTTTTTGTAGATAAAGGACTACCGTATTTTCAATGCAAACGGAACTCATCCAAGAGAACAGCTGCATCCTCGTAATTTAATCCAACCAACGTTTCTAGTATATTTTCGTAGGCTGCGGTTAACTCGTAGTCTTGCTTAATTGCTGCACTGTGTACAATGAATGCTTTATAAATGATTGATTGCACAATTGTTTGCCCGTCTTTAATGATTCTGGGAAAACGGCTGGAGTCTGTTCTAAGTTCAGTAAAGCAGCTGCTGACTGAAAGCAAAATATGGGGGAGTAGCTTATCTATACGTAGCTGATGTATCGTACAAAGCATTTCCTTCAGGTGATACTTTCCATATTTTGAGAACTGCTCGTTCAAGAAAGAAATGTCGCCATACGAGTATTCTGTGAGACATTTGCTAAAGTCTATCATGAAAGAACCTGGATCACAAAGGAAAAGCGACTTGTACAATTCGATTCTAACTCGATCTACCTGTATCTTGTTAACTTTCCCTTCTAAGTACTTTATGGTCGACTTGTAGGCGTTTCTTTGAGTGGGATTCTGCCAAGCATCAAGATAAACAGGAAGAAAATGGCCGAATATTTTCAGATAGAAAGAAATGGTATCTTCCGTAAATAAAGAAAAGTCCATTTTATCAAAGAGAATGTCGATTGCACATGTAGCATTATGGCTGGAATATACTACTTCTTTTCTGAACATTTCAGCCAGTTCGAATTCCGAAAAGGAGTCCAAAACATCATGCCTATCGTATCTTCGACGGTTTTGATAATTGAGGTGCCAGCATTCAACTAAGTATAGCATTATTTTTTTAATTAGCTCTCTGAAGAACACATTACTTAGCTTTAATCCACAGCTAGAAATTCGGCTCATTATTGAAATATCGTAATTGGTCATATCAAACTGCTCAATCTCTAATTCAGATTCAGCATACAGATACTTCGCTATTATGGCATCACGTTGACTGATATAAGCCTGACCATTTCCTTCTTCGATTATCAAGCGATCTACTTCAGACAATTTCCGGGTTACATTAGGAATGAATTCGATGTTGGAATGATTCGGTTTTTTGTCTAAATAATCGGCATTATACTTTTGATGATCCATTTCGTCTTTGGCCAGCATCACAATTGTATTGAGTATAGAACGTGCGATCTTCTCGTTATTCGCGAGAAACTCTTTGGCTAGATTTGCAATTTCGGAAATAAGACCATTGTGCCCTCTGTATAGCAAGAGATCCAAAATTAGGAGTTTCAAGCTGTCCTTTGTATTGGCGTATATCTCGGTATTAATTTGTTCAAACAGAACTTTATTCAAGCTTGTTTCGACGGCAAAAGTTCCATTAGAAAGGATACGTCTTATTCCATCGATCCACAGATTACAGAGCTGAGTCCTTGTTGCCGCTGTTATTACCAGTTTCTTAAGCACAATCGCAACAAGCATCATCAACGGATTTTCGCATACTAAGCGAGTTGTATCTTGCTCCATAGCTAATAGCGTTTCGTCAACAAGTGCCATAACATCAGATGAATTGATGTTATCATTCATCACATTTTTGAAGCAATCATGAAGTCTATTAACTAAGGAACTGCTATTATCACCGGTTTCTGCTTTCTCTTCCACATACCTTGCAGCTTCTCCGGAGATGCGTGGAGAGAATACAATGTGCTTCTCATCGAGAATTTCGCATACGGCGTCTCTGGCGTCCATCCTTTGAACTTGAAGTAACTGATCACCACCCAATTGATCGGATTCTACTTTTGCATATAGATAGTCCAACATGTCGTGACAGCGTTGTCTAAGAAGTGTGTCGGTATGGAGTTGAAGATCAATTACATAATCGCGCAGAAGGCATTTACAAGCCTCATCTCTTTTGTATCGATGATCCAGGCTAGGAATACCCATAGTACGCATCATCTGTTTCTCAAGTAAATTTCTTGTCGGATCAGGCACAAGCGATGTATATCGAGGAATATCATATTTGAGCAGATAAAGGCTGGATGCCAAATCGAGAGCATATCCAGGGAGCTCACGTTGGAAATGCATGCCAACATTTTCAATAATGGTCAAGAATGCAATGTTGTTTGCGTCAGAATAAAGCTTATCCTTAATCCATTTTGCAAAGGTCTTTCCTAAATTGTCATCGTGTAGATGGGCAGATATATTATTTATGATCATACGATTAAGTAGATAAATAATATCACTAATCAAAGTAGGCATTTTGTACTCGTCGATGCTGATTAACCACATATTTGGGTGGCCCCAGTAAGTACGAGTTTGCTTTGATTCAGCAAAATAGATTTCAATACTGGTGATACAGTCAGGTTTATTTTCCGCAAATTTCGATATCAAACGATTCACAAAAGAAATAGCCCAATCGAATCCTTCCCAAAACTTAAGCCGGAAGAGGTTAATGAGAAACGGATTACTGAAAACATTCCGAAATTCACTCTCATAGTGCTCCGCTGTTCTATTTAAACCAAACAAGTAATCATCACTTAAGTGACCGTAGAAGAATGATTCTGAGTTTTTATTATCATGAGTCCAATAGGTTTCGAAGAGGGAGCAAAGCTCTTTGCTAAAAGAGAGCATCATTTGAGGGTATACATTCTTCATCGACCATTGAATAGTATCGCTTGCAATGCGTTCCTTGGCACGATCATTTTCCGTGTAATACATAGACATTTTATCAAGGAAGAATTTAAGCCAATCGTAGCATGCATTTGGCATTCTGTAGATTACCGTAAGGTTCGGTTCGGCCAGCTTAATAAAAAGGTAGTAATCTCTTGCAAGACATTCATCCAGGAACTGATCAACATAATGGGCGGCGATATTGCATGCCAATGGTGCCACATCCTCGTTGTTACTTTGTTTTGAATAATCCAAAAAAGTTTGGTAATTGCAGTTCTGTCCGTTTCTGGCATCATATGTAATTCATATTCATGAATCAGTCGGATCAGTTCAGCACGTCCGTTTCCGATTGGGTAGAAAGAGAGCAGTGGAGTTTGCGTCTCTGAGAACATAATATGTGCATCAAAAGCAAACAGATTTGTTGTATGGACAAAGTCCCATATTTGTCCGCCAGCAACCAGTTCAGCCCCCTGTTCTCTGAAGAAATCGGTGCAATACTTAGACTTTGTGATACCAATTTCGGTTTGCTTCTTCCAATTCTGCGGAATAGAATCTGCGAAAATCAGATGGTACAAGAATTTGGACCGATCAGTAGAACCAAACAATTTGTTCGATATCCAAATTTGATAACGTCTGTATACACATTTTCCGAAAACATCAATCCAATCATAGAAAAGAGGATAATCACCTTTACAAGCTATGAATTTCTCATCAAAAAATTGTTCAAAGCAAATATCTTCAAAAGTATCATGCTTCAGACGAACAGATTTCTTTTGGCTTATAAGGACACCTTCTGATATCAAAGCTTTTATGATTTGACTATCATATTTATCTTCTCGAACGCCCAATAGGTTTTCTTTTGCTCGTTCAAATACAATACCATTAATTGTCGATACTATTTCGTTGTACTTAAGCCCATAGGCATTGACCTTATCTTTAAGGCAGATAATGTTTTCCCAGATATACTCTCTGAAAGCAATCTCATCATTCACATCATTGGGGTTAATATCTCGTTATTGGGGTTAATATCTCGTTCCAATAAAAAATTGATGTAGAAAGGAATGCGCAGAAGAGATTGATAGGCTTTGTTCTCAAGCATTTTTTTGATAACTGGATAGCGATCAGCGATCGGGGACAGTTCAGCATCAGACAGATCCTCTATCGTGTAGCTATGGATGCCGAGGTTTGTTTCCAACTTGATGAAGGCACCTTTTTCGCTGGAACGACAGGAGGTAACAACATATATGTTATCGTGCTTCTGAGCTAAGGTATATAGCTGTTGCAATAATTCGAATTTTGTCTGCCTGCAGTCAGCTATAAACTCAAGGGCATCGATGAAGAACGTCATCTTTCTGCCGTTAAGGTATGTCAATACTTGTTCAATATCAATAGCCCAGATGTCATTGAGGTTAGTCTCTTCGATAAAACGCTCGGATCGTGCGTAAAGTACCAGTTCCTCACTATTCAACAGCATTTTACAAAAAGCGGATTTGCCAGAACCTGCTGCACCTTGGATTGAAATGAATCGGTGATTATCAGATCTAACCTTCTCAACTAGCGTTGTTCTATCGATCTGATAACCTCCTGCTAAATGACAATTAATGTTCTTTAGACCTACAGTTGAAGTAGTTTTAAGGGCTGCTCTGAGGCGTTCCTCGTTTCCCGATGTAACATATTCATCTGCTTTGAAAAGATCATATAGTTTCGATAGAAAAGAGACGTCATTCTGAGCCTTTGACAGAATATCTTGTGTGGTTATTAGATTATCCTTCCTGGAGAAAGGAATGTTGCCAATGAGATTCGCGCCAGTATATTCAGGGATACGATCGACACTTTGGTTGTGCAAGGCAAAGAAAATCACGGTTCTTACATTGGAGACACGAGAATCTTTCGAATCGCGAAGCTTTTCCAGTGTAGTTCTAACCTTGGTTACCAAATCTAGAGTTGTTGTTACTTGTACAAACAGTTGTTCATCATCTGAGATTAGATCCACATACGGATATGTTGATGTGTCTGTATTCAAATTTTTAAACGGTTGCCCAAACCAAAGGGTACAGATATTTGCGGCAAACAATTCAAACATTTTTGCTGCATCAAAGAGTCCTTGCTTGTTTGCCATTTTTATTTTGTTCTCATATGCAGACAAATACCCACAGATATATTCCATTCGGTCGGTTGAGTTTAGCATGACATCACCTCATTAACTAAATAGTTTTACTGTCCGTCATTAGGAATGTGGAAGTTAGTATATAGCTCATATTTTATCAGAAATCCTGTATTTTTCAATATAGATAACCTGTTATCCTGCAAATGAGGTGTTACAATCATGTTTGAATTTACCAAAGGAGGTTATTCATATATGTCAAAACGATATTCAGAAGAACAAAAACAAATCATGGTAGGGAAGTACGAAGGCGGCAGTACGGCAAAGGGGATATGTGCTGAATACGGTGTTTCCCGCAGCACACTCCTTTTATGGGCCAAGCAGTATTCGCCTGATGCAGATGGTCAGATCCCAAGGGAGCAGTATCTGATGCGCAAGGAGCTGGAGCGGTTACGGATTGAGAACCAGATTTTCAGAGATTGCGGTTGCTCTGCCAATTCGTCGCTGGGCACCAGACTCGATGCGATCCATCGCTTGAAGGATCAGTATAGCATGCATGCGCTGTGCCGTGTTCTGGGTGTGAACCGGTCCACGGTCTATCATCACGAGCTCAGGGCACCGGAGAAGACCCAGGTGGAGATGCAGGACGAGATTCTCAAACCGCTGATTACGGAGATCTTCCAGACCAGCAACGAGTTATTTGGTGTCAGGCGGATGCGAGTTAAGTTGAAAGAGAAAGGCTATGTTGTCAGTGAGCGGCGCATTGGCAGGCTGATGAAGGAGCTTGGTTTGTATGTAAAGAAAAACGGCCCTCGGCTGAATTCAGCCAACGACCGTCAGTATCAGTATTATCCCAATCGACTCCAGCGAAACTTCCTGACGGAAGCTCCCAACATGGTATGGGTGAGCGACATTACTTACGCCAGGGTAGGGCATGACTTTTTGTATCTATGTGTTGTGATCGACTTGTATGCCCGTAAGGTCATCTCTTATGCTGTATCTGAGTATATCGATGAAAACCTCGTTACTGAGGCGTTTGAAAATGCATATCAATCGAGGTCATGTCCGAAATGTCTGCTTTTTCACAGCGACCAGGGCACTCAGTATACTGCCTTCAATTTCCGTAAGAAGCTGAGGGAATATGGGGTCACGCAGTCCTTCTCGGCACCGGGAAGTCCACATGATAATGCTGTGATCGAGTCCTTCTTTGCATCCATCAAAAAGGAGGATTTTCGCAAGCATTTCTATAAAACCGAGGCAGAATTCAAGGTTGCCGTTGCAAAGTATATCGATTTTTACAATGATTACAGACCCCATCAGCGGCTTGGATACCAGACGCCAAATCAGGCGGAGGAGGAATACTACAAATCCCACCAGAGTGAAACAACTGAATAACAAAAGAATGCCTACAGTTTCTGACTGTCCGAAAAGGACTGTCCAAAAAACTGTAGGCATTCCAATTTTCTTATCACATCTCTTGAGCTTGACACCATTGCAGCAATAGTAGTGATAAGACTTACCCAGCTTTCCAGTACCGCTGTAGCCCGTCATAGGTTCACCGCAGTGACCACAGAACAGCTTGGTGGTCAGAAGATAATCATCTTTTGCCTTACCCATGCCAGGTGCGGCACTGTTCCTGTCA
>JAFYLN010000213.1 GCA_017537045.1 Oscillospiraceae bacterium
CTTCTGAAGGGGGAACCCTATCAGAAGATTCCCCAGAATCCCGTGGGACAAGTATTCAAAGGCATTATCTGCAGATAAAAGAGAATTGCATAATAAAATCCCCGGTTACATAACCGGGGATTTTCCATGCCATTAAGCGAATATATGGTGGAATATTATGGCGTGGTTATTTTTCTGTCTGTAGTGACATGGTATCCTGTTGCTGTCACGGTAGCAGTCAGATTTCCATATTCATCGGTCACGTCTACACGATAGCACACCGTAGTTCGTCCATCTTTGACGCAAACTGCTTTTGCAATGAGCTTCTCACCTTTGGCAGCGCCTAGAAAAGAGATGTCGGAGCGCAAGGATACGCATTCCATCTTCTCCCAGTTGGCTGCAACAGCAAAAGCAAAATCTGCCAGCATAAAGTAGGTTCCACCCATGACAGCGCCCATGGCATTGCGGTGGGAATTGGTAATAACCAGACTACATGTAGCACTATGATGACCGATTTCTTCAATCACAGCACCGTTTTCTGTTGCGAATCGGTCGCCTTCAAAGATCTTTCTTACTTCTTCCAGCGTCCTATAATTCTCCATTTTCCGTTACCTCCGCACCAAGATTCTGAAGATCCCGGAAGAATCCGGGATAGCTTTTACGGATAGCCTGTGCACCATCTATGGATCCGCCAATTTGCGAAAGAATCACAGACAGTGCCATCACAATTCGATGATCATTATGACCGCTGAGGAAGATGCTTTGATATTGTAAGCTCTGCGGTGGAACAGTTATGGTGTTTTCACCAAAGATCAGTCCGCCGCCCAATTTTTCCAGTTCATCGTGCATGGCCATGCCACGGTCACTTTCCTTGGCTTTCAGCCGGTCTGTCCCGGTAAAGACAGCACCGTTTTTCAGAGCTGCCAGGGCGAACAGGATAGGTCCCAGGTCGGGACAATCTGAAATATCCAGAGTAGGGGCACCATCCGAGAGCTGCAGGAAATAGTCTTTGTAAATCCGGTCACCCTGCAGACTGTCAGGTTTCAGATTCTCTATGCTGACCAGGGAACCAATCTGGTTGAAAGCATCTAAAAAGGCAGCATTGGAATAATCGCCTTCGATTCGTCCGGACCAGGCAGTCAGCTTGGATTGTCTGATGGCAATGGTATAGGCATCTGTAAATTCCAGATTTGCACCAAAGGAGCGCAATGCGGAAATGGTCAGATCCACATAGGATTTGCTTTCAAAAGGGGGGAGGATCCGGATGGAAGAAGTTCCACCCAGATACAACAGTGCAAAAATCATTCCGGTGATAAACTGGCTGCTGATGTCGCCTCTGAGGGTGTAAGTTCCGCTTTGCAGTTTTCCGCAAACGGTGACAGCATCACCGGCATTCTGGAATGAAAATCCCCGTTCCCGGCAAAGTTCTTCATAGATTCCCAAGGGCCTTTCCAGAAGTCTCTGACTGCCCCGGAGGGTAACCGTCTTTCCAAGACACAGAGCCAGAGGCAGGAAAAAACGCAGGGTACTGCCGCTTTCCCTACACTCCAGAACAGGATGCTCTGCTTGCATAAAGCTGCCGGGGTCGACGGTAACACAGTTTGCATCTGTTGTGATGTTCGCTCCCAGGGCTTTCAGACAGTCAATGCTTGCCAGAATATCCTCGCTGTAGTCAACACCGGAGAGCGTACAAACTTCCCCGGAGAGGGCTGCGCCAATCAGATATCGGTGCGCCATACTTTTGGAGGGAGGTGCCTCTACGGTTCCGGCAAGACGGCATGGTTTGAATGTTGCGATCATATTACTTTTCCTCAATCAAGAAATCGATGGCTTCCAAATAGCCGTCTGTTCCATGTCCGGTGATGGTTTTTACACAGGCCAGACGAATATAGCTTATCTGCCGAAAATCTTCCCGCTCTTCCACTTTGGAGATATGAACTTCCACCGTGGGAATGCCTACGGCCTTCACCGCGTCCAGAAGGGCGATGCTGGTGTGGGTATAGGCCCCTGGATTGATGACAATTCCGTCCATCACCCCATAGGCCTTCTGGATTTCATCCACCAGGTAGCCTTCGTGATTCGACTGAAAGAATGTAACTTCGATACCTTTGCGGACGCAGTGCTTCTGAATCTTTTCCAAAAGATCGGTATAGGTTTCCCGTCCGTAATGGGCAGGTTCCCGGATTCCCAGCATATTGAGATTCGATCCGTTGATCACCAGGATTTTCATAAAATCAGATCCTTACGTTTCATTGTAATAAAGTTTGCTTCTTCCCGAGGACTTGCCAGATCCGGCACAACCACATCCGCTGATTTCTGATAGATGGGCATTCTTTCCGTATACAGCCGTTTCAGCTTTTCCTCTGTATCCGACAGAGGGCGGCTATTGGTGGCCTGGAGCCGTGATAGCTCAGCATTCAGAAAATATAGCCTGCCGTTTCGTTTCAGACAGCGAACATTTTCCTTCCGGAGAATGGCTCCTCCGCCGGTGGAAATAATGCGGCAGCTGTTAGAAGATACCTCCCGGATCACTTCCGTTTCCAGATCCCGGAAATAAGGTTCTCCCTTTTCTTCAATAAGGTTGCGGATAGAACAGCCGCATTTTCTTTCAATTTCAGCATCTGTATCAACAAAAGAGAATCCGTCCAGTTCCAGAAGCTTGCCTACGGTACTTTTGCCGCTTCCGGGCATACCTGTCAGTACAATGTTTTCTTTGGAAGCATAGATGGAAGCAAATACCCGGTCGGCCGTTTCTTTTGGGATAGCAATATCCAGAAAATGTTCCACGGCAACCACTGCCTGCATCACCAACATGTAAAGACCGCCTTCTGACTTGATGCCTCTTTCCTGGGCATCAAGCACCAGATTGGTCCGAAGGGGATTGTAGACTGCGTCGATGAGACCTTTCAGACGGGGGAAGTAGGAGATGTCAATGGGCCTGCCTTCACAGTTGGGATACATGCCTGAGGGCGTAGTATTGATGATCACCTGAGCATCGCAGTGGTCGCTAACGGCTTCATCGTAGGTAATATACGCTTCCGTCTTTTTTCTGCTGACAGTCAGGACCTCTGCTGCACCCAGATCGGCAGCCAACACCTGGGCAGTCTTACTGGTGCCGCCGGTTCCAAGAATCAGAACCTTTCTGCCATTCAAGTCTATTCCGACCCGTTCCACCAGGGCTTTCATGCCGTAGTAATCGGTATTGTAACCGTAGAGTTTACCGTCTTTGTTGACGATGGTGTTTACAGCACCGATCCGCTGGGCAATCGGACTGATGGAATCCAGATAGGGGATCACCGTCTGCTTGTAGGGGATGGTCACATTGATGGCTGTAAAATCTTTGTTGTCAAAGAAAGGAGCAATTTCTTCCTCAGTCAGTTCAATGAGTTCATAGTTATAGTCGGCAAGTTTTGCATGAATTTCCTTCGAAAAACTGTGGGTCAGCTTCTTGCCGATGCATCCATATTGTTTCATGGTTGTTTGCTCCTTTCTGATTCGTATTTATCTCAGCCAGTCTGTACCGTACCGCAGAGCCAGGGCATCACACAGTACGATGGCTGTAGCCGCGTCCTGAACGACCCTTGCCCGGTGGACAATAGCGGGGTCATGTCTTCCTTTTGGTTCCAGTACCGTGTCAGTCATGGACCGGAAATTCACGGTATCCTGGGGCTTGAAAATAGTGGGTGTGGGCTTGATGGCAGTGCGGAAAAGGATGGGCATACCGCTTGAAATACCTCCGTTGATGCCGCCGCTGTGATTGGTGGTGGATACCACGGTTCCGTCTTCCATCCGAAGCTGGTCGTTGGCTTCACTGCCTTTCAGATCGGCAATGGCAAAACCCGTTCCAAATTCAACACCCTTCACAGCTGGGATGGAGAACAGCATGTGAGCAAGTAGTCCTTCCATAGAATCAAACCAGGGCTC
>JAFYLN010000214.1 GCA_017537045.1 Oscillospiraceae bacterium
GAAGTAGCAGTAGCAAAAGGAGAAATAAACATGTCCTATGAAAACAACACGCAATGCAGAAAATGGACGCTCGTAATCAACAACCCGCAGGAACACGGGTTTACCAGAGAAAAGATCATCGAACTGCTGAATCTGTTTCATCCGGATTACTTCTGCCTGGCTGCTGAGATTTCGTCTACCGGAACTTATCATATCCATATCTTCTTGTACTCCACCTCTCCTATTCGGTTCAGTACGGTCAAGAATCGGTTTCCTACTGCCCATATTGAACCGGCAAAAGGAAGCTGCCTTCAGAATCGAGAATACATCCGTAAAGAAGGAAAGTGGGAAGGCACCGATAAGGCAGATACCAGTGTAGAAGGTTCGTTCCGGGAATTTGGTACGATGCCCAGTGAGGCAGATGAAAAGAGTCCCAAGAATGCCGCTGTGATCCAGCATGTGAAAGACGGTTTGACCAATGCAGAAATCATTGCTCTGGATCCCAGTTATGCTTTTAAGGGACGGGATATTGATCAGCTTCGGCAGGATATTTGCTATGCTCCGTTTCGGAAGATTCTTCGAAATGTGGAAGTACATTACCTTTATGGTGACAGCGGTACCGGCAAGACCAGAAGTATTTTCGATAAGCATCCCATGGAAGATATCTGCCGGATCACCAACTATGCACCCAGGGGTGTAACCCAGTTTGATGCCTATACCGGTCATCCTGTTCTCGTATTTGAAGAATTCCATTCCCAGATTCCCATCACTGCCATGCTGAACTATCTGGATATCTATCCTGTTATGCTCCCCGCTCGTTACTATGATCGGGTAGCCTGTTATACTACTGTGTACATCACCTCCAACATCCCGCTGGAGCAGCAGTACACCGAGATTCAGCGCAGCAAGCTGGAGACATGGAACGCATTTTTAAGACGCATTACCACTGTTACCGAGTTCCGCAGAGACGGACTCATCCGCGAGGTACCCTATGAAAGTAACGAAAACCCTTAAGAAAACCAACACTGAAATCAGTCTGGGGAGGGTCCTCCCC
This sequence comes from Oscillospiraceae bacterium, assembly GCA_017537045.1. The sequence goes on from JAFYLN010000214.1 coordinate 1,034, forward strand.
AGACTGGACTCCGCCTCCGACGTGCCCGTGAAACTGTTTTTCCTGATCCTCTATATCCTGGGAGCAGTCCTGATCTGGAACACCCAGGTAGACATCGCAGCGTCTACCAAGAAGATCGCGTATATCTCTCCTATTGCAGAGTTTGCAGCCAAGAATATCTTTGTCACCTATCTGATTATCGCAGGCATCGCCGTCACCATACTCATTCTGTTTCCCATCGGAAAGCGATCCGTACAGGATCAGCTGAAGAGCATCGGCCTGGTAAATCATGCGGACGCTGTGCCGGAACTGAAGTCCAAACGGAAAGATAAGCAGAATCCCAAAATATCCATCTGGGAATTTACCTCCCAGGGCATCCCTCTGAAGGTCTGGAAGGACAAGCAGGCCGCCATTGAAACGTCACTGGACATCACCGTTGTCAAAATGAAAAATGGGTCTGGTAAGAGCAGAGTCCTCATCTATGCAGTGCCCGCAGTCAGTGATCTGCCTGATATGATCCAGTGGAAGGACAAGTACCTCTCTCAGCAGTCCTTCATACTGAATCTGGGGGAAAGTTTCACTGGTCCGGTCACCGTAGATTTGGCGAGAGTTCCCCACATTCTTCTGGGCGGCGCCACCGGCAGTGGCAAGAGTGTACTGCTGAAACTGCTGCTCATGCAGGCAAATAAGAAAGGCGCCACTGTTTGCATCGCTGACTTCAAAGGCGGTGTGGATTTCCCTCCGATCTGGCATAAGGAGTGCAGGATGTGCTTTGAAGAACAGAGCACACTGGAACTGCTTACGGAACTGGTCGATGAACTGGAACACAGAAAGCAACTTCTGAGCGCATCAGGCCTTCCCAACATAGACCATCACAACGCAGCCACCGGAGACAATCTGAAACGGTACATCTTCGCCTGCGACGAACTGGCTGAGATGCTGGACAAAACCGGTCTGACGAAAGATCAGAAAGAAATCATCATCAAGATCGAAGGTAAGCTCTCCATTATTGCCCGACAGGGACGCGCCTTTGGTATCCACCTGATTCTGGCAACGCAGCGACCCGATTCCACCATTCTGAACGGACAGATCAAGAACAACATCAATTGTCGAATCTGCGGCAGAGCAGATAACGTACTGTCCATGATCATCCTGGACAACACCGACGCTGCAGATCTGATTCCCGAAGATGCACAGGGCCGCTTCCTCCTGAACGATGGAACCATGTTCCGGGCATACTGGTTTGACGATGCTGCAGGCATTGCAGGCCCCCACCCCTAATAGAATGTTCTATGGAAGGGGGCCGTCCGATGGCGAAACAAGAGGTGCAACTAACCTTTACTTTTGTAAACCCGAACACCCCAAAGGAGTTTGAAAAGCAATTTCGGAAGATTCTGATTGAAAAACTTCTTGCTTTATATAGAGAGAACACAATAGCAGTTAGTTGACCAACCTACATCCGGAAAGGGGAATGTTTTCGTTCCCCTTTCTTGCTTTATATGGTATAATATAAGCAGATATGGGTTGGTTAACAGAAAGGAGCAACCAACAAATGAAAATAGCTGCATATTGTCGTGTCTCAAC
>JAFYLN010000215.1 GCA_017537045.1 Oscillospiraceae bacterium
CTGCGATTCAAAAAGCTGGATGTGCAGAATTTCATTACAGGTATTGCGTTACTCGCTATTTCTCTCGGTTGGTTCTTCCTTGTCACCGGGTATCTTGCAAAAAGCGGTGACGGTGTTATGACCTACCGATACAGCAATTTTATGTACGATGGCTCGTCCTCACTGATTACGGTCATTAAATCTGTAATTCTGAATCCCATGAAGGCCGTCTACGAAAGTGTCGATACAGAAAAACTGTATTTCATTGCGATGACACTTCTGCCGTTGTTGGGACTGCCGCTGCTGACAAGACGGTATGAGCGGTACATTCTGCTGATTCCCTATATTCTGGTCAACCTTATGTCTGACTATCAGTATCAGCATGATATTTTCTTCCAGTACACCTTTGGCTCCAATGCGTTCCTAGTGTATCTGACAGTGGTAAATCTGGCAGACTTGAAGATCAACTGGCAGCGCCTATTTGCCTTGGTTGCAGCTACCATTGTAAGTGCTGTATGCTTTGGTATTGTGGTTGTGCCAAAAGCTATGAATTATCCGACTCAAGCAATTCAGTATTACGACTATTATCAGAATATCCGCGATACTCTAGACACGATCCCGGACGGCGCTTCGGTTACGGCGACAACATTCTATACCACCCATCTTTCACAGAGGGAGGTTCTCTATGATGTTCGCTACTGCTCCCAAGAGCATATGCTGGAAACGGAGTATGTTGTTCTAAAATTGTCCGCAAGTAGTGATTTCAAGAAATTCGCAACAGGCGGCAAAGACAATGGATTTGATAATCTTGTGAAGCTGTTGGAGAAAAACGGGTACACAGAATATGAATCCCTTAATGATGTGCTGGTAATCTACCATAAGGAACAACCGGAAGATCCACCAGCCAATCCGGTTATCTCCACACAGATTGCATCGATTCCTTTTGCTGATTTGGAACCGGGAGTCGGTGTCGTTTCTGAGCAGTACATAGAAGTTAAAACCGATGGTGCAACCATTGAGTACAGTATCACCTATGCAAGTCCACTTATCCGATTAGAAGCTGGATTGATGCCCATTGGCGGAGAGGAATATGTCCTTGAAATCGAGAACGGATCTTCATCGGGTGTATTTGAGAATGTACCAGCCGGTGAGTATCATTTGTTTGTACGAAACATTGGCTGCATACTTGATTACGAGGAACGACCTGTTGCTGCTGGTGCGATGGTTTGTAAAATCTTAGAACCTGCATAAATATATAAACGGGCCTTGTTTTGTCTAAATCTCCATCTTTTATGCCATCCTATAGAAAAATGGCATTCGTGTACTTAAATATACAAAACCCAGTTGAGTAATTCTCTCAACTGGGTCATTGTATTTTGTCGTCCTACCCGATTTGCGTAATTATCCGTTAAGGACATCACGCTTTTGGGAGGGGTTTTTCTTATTTGAATCGTTTTTCCAGGGTGGAGGCGGACAGGGTGGATTCATAGACCCGCACCATGCCGTATTCCACCGTCACCACAAAGGATTTGGGCAGGTCGTCACAGGGCACGATCATGCCCTCTTTTTGGGCCTTTTCCAAAAAACTGCGGGTCCGCTTGGAGGTGGTGGTGTTATCCATATCGAAGATCCCCACCACAGCCGAGGACCGAACCGCCATATCATTACCGATAGACAGATACATATCGTTTCATCCTTTGCTTTTGCTATCGAATATCCTTGTCATCCTGAGCGAGCCGAAGGCGAGTCGAAGGATCTTGGCATTATCGATCATGCGTAGATTCTTCGACTCCGCTACGCTCCGCTCAGAATGACATCCATTTACGGAAAACGGTCAAAACTTTTTGGACTGTTCCACTGCCAATTCGTCGCAGCGGTTATTTTTGGGGTTGTCGGCGTGGCCTTTGACCCAGTGGTAGCGCATGGTATGGGTTTGGGTCAGCTCCAGCAGCTGCTCCCACAGATCCGGGTTCAGCGCCGGCTTTTTATCCGCCTTGCGCCAGCCGTTTTTCCGCCAGCTCACCGCCCAGCCTTTCTGCAGGCCGTCAATGACGTACTTGGAATCGGAATACAGCTCCACCACACAGGGTTCTTTCAAGGCTTTCAATCCCTCGATCACGGCGGTCAGCTCCATCCGGTTGTTGGTGGTAGCGCTTTCCCCGCCGGACAGTTCCTTCTCCGTCCCCTTAAATTCCAGGATGGCGCCCCAGCCGCCGGGGCCGGGGTTGCCGGAGCAGGCACCGTCGGTATACAGGGTCACCGTCTTCACGCCTGGGTCTCCTCTTCCGCCATGGCTTCCACACGCTCCAGGGACACCAGCTTGTTGCCCTCCTCGATGCGCATGATGATAACGCCCTGGACATCCCGCTTATAGACGTTGATGCCGGATGCCGGCACACGGATGATCACACCGCCGTTTTCGATCAGCATAATATCGTCGGTCTCGCTGACCACACGGCAGCCGGCCACCTTGCCGGTCTTGGCAGTGATGTTGTAGTTCTTCAGACCCTTACCGCCACGGCTCTGGGGGATCTTTTCGCCCTCGGGGCCGGTACGCAGGTACTCGGGCAGCTCGGTGCGCTTACCGAAGCCGTTTTCGGTGACGGTCAGCAGGGTCTTGCCCTCTTCCATCTTCTC
>JAFYLN010000216.1 GCA_017537045.1 Oscillospiraceae bacterium
ATGGGTGCCGAAGGGAGCTGCGTATGCGCCCTGGGTGGAGTCATACTTCAGCAGGTGAGCCAGCATCTTGGGGGAGGTCAGGTCGTTGATCGCAACAACTTCGAAACCTTCAGCGCCGAACATCTGACGGAAAGCCAGACGGCCGATACGACCAAAACCATTGATAGCAACTTTAACAGACATGGGAATATCCTCCATTTCAAATTACTGCCTTTGGCAGTATAATAGACTTTTTTGCATGAAACCCGTAAGTCCCATACACATTCATTATACAATAAGATACAATAATTGTAAACAGTAAATTTCGTAAAAAACGACAGTTTTTCCGAATCAGTTTAATACAAAATGCTTAGTTGCTGCATCAGCCGTTTCCGTACTGAATGGGAATCAGCGCATCAGAATCGGTTCTGCCAAGGGTATAGAAGAAGACACAGTCGCGGGAGGGGGACAGGTTGGTTACGAGGCCGCGGGTCGCGTACACGGCATAGTTGCCGAAGAGGAGGGGGACAATGCTGCCGTCATCAGCCACAGCTTTGTGCAGGTTATAGTAGTTACCGCTGTTTTCCAACGCATCCAGACACAGGGCGTAGATATCTCCGTCAGCAACGCCGTTGCGGCTGATGTTGCCATAGGGGTGGAAGAAGGGAGTCAGATCCATATTGGCAGACAGGCGGGTCTGGCCGAGGTACAGGTCATACTTACCAACGCGGATATTGCTTTGATATTTGTTGGTCTCCACTTCTACGGTAACCGTTTCCAGACCGCATTCGGTCAGCATCTGGGCAATATCGCGTGCCAGACGCAAGCGAATACTGTCGTCTTTGTTGACCAGCAGTTCCACAGGCTCCTTCGGCATTTTGATCTTGCCCAGCGCTTCAATGAAGCGGACGGGATCGTATGTGTATTTTTGGGCAAGGGATGGCGAGTAGTAAGGCGAACTGGGGTCACAGGCGATGGTGGTGGTTTTTGCAAAGCCGTTGTAGTGGTCGGCAGCCAGTGCCTCGCGGTTGATGGCGTAGGTCAGGTTGGCGCGCAGGAGATCGTTGGCAAAGGTCTCACTGTAGGCCACATTGCAGGCCAGATACACAAACAGGCCGTTGTCACAGTCCCACAGCTCGCGGTCACAGCGGTAGTCGGCGTAAGAGTCGGAGAAAGGATCGGTACACACGACACCCACGTCGGCAAACTCAAACTGGTCACGGATATGAGTGGTGGATTCAGCCTCAATCAGTGGGATGGAGTCGGCGGAGACCACCAGATTCTGAGCAGTATCGGCGCACCACCATGCCCGGTTGCGGCGCAGCTGGGCACCGGTCAGGCTGTTTTCGAAAATATAGGGGCCGGAGCCCAGCGGATGCTCGGATTCGACCTGGCTGGCCTTGACGATGGGTACATCCAGCAGCAGGGGCAGGTCGGCAATGGGGTTGCTGAGCTTAAAGCTGATACCGCCCTCATCGGAGATCAGAATCTCCTTGACGTGGACGAACCGGCCGGAATAATAGGTGCTTTTCAGAGCGGCTGCATAGGTGGCAAGCACATCCTCCACGGTCACAGGGGTGCCATCGGAGAACTTGGCATCATCCATCAGGAAAAAGGTAAAGGTGCGGGAGTCTGTGGAGAATTTGTAATTTTTGCACAGGATCGGAACTGCCTGATTGTTGCTGTCCACAAAGAACAGACCCTGATAGATCAGGGAAAACAGCATGCGGTTGGTGTAATCCGTGGCGATGGTAGGATTCATGGAGCGCTTCGGATAATAGACCAGAGAGAACGTCTGCTCTACGTCCGATTCGTCCGGGATGGTGGCATTTACGTCTGCATCCTCCGGTGCGAGGGCATCGCCGGTGGGTTCGTAGGGTGTGTCCTCGGCGGCACAGCCGGAGAACAGGCTCAGAACCATGGCGGCGCAAAGCAGCAAAAGCAGAGCTTTTTTCATTTATTTCTCCTCCTTGCAGACGATCACAGCACCTTGGGAACCGCGAATTCCCCTGGTGATGCGGTGGGACCAGAAGCGGTCAGGCTGGCACATGGTGCAGTCTTCGCTGATCTCGATGTGGCGGACACCGGCACGGCGCAGGATCAGTGCATTGATCTCTTTTAAGTTTACATAATATTTTTGGCCGGCCTTGCGGATGAAGGGACGCACCTCTTCACCAAAGGCGGTCAGCAGGGCTTCCGGAACATCGGCATCGGTTTCGAAGTGGCAGAAGCCGATGTTGGGGCCGATGGCAGCGCGGATATTCTCCGGCTGGCAGCCAAATTCCCTGCACATAGCATCCACGGTTTTGGAACCGATGGCGGCAGCCGTACCCCGCCAGCCAGCGTGGGCAGCACCGACGGCACCGGTGACGGGATCGTGAAACAGCAGCGGTGTACAGTCGGCGGTGAAGACCGTCAGCGCCACACCGGGGGCATTGGTCACCAGCGCATCGCACTCAGGATAATTCCGGTGGAAGCAGCCGTTGCAGTCATTGCGCCCGACGACGCGGACGATATCCGAATGGGTCTGGCGGGTCAGCACCAGATCATGAATGCCGAAGCCAAGTGCGCCGCCCAGAATTTCGAAATTCCGCCTTACGTTTTCGTCGGTCTCATCCAGCTTGATGGCAAGATTCATGCTCTCCAGCGCACCGGTACTGACACCGCCGGAGCGGGTGGTAAAACAGTGGGGCGCGGTGATGCCCTCGGCAGTTAAATATTCTAATGTTCCAAGTCTGTTTGTGATAATCATGGTAATTCTCCCGAATATTCGTGTCATTCCGAGCCAGTGCGCACACTGGCGTGGGAATCCCCTATTACTTTGTACATCCCGGAAGATCCGGGGGATTGCCACACCAGCCTGCGGGCTGGTTCGCAATGACACCTTCTATTTTATTGCTCCATACCGGAGGTCTTGTCCTTGTGCATGCAGCACTTCTTATACTTCTTGCCGCTGCCGCAGGGGCAGGGATCGTTGGGGCCGACTTTAGCGGCTGCCTTGCGCACGGGCTGCTTTTTGACCTGTGTCTGGGATGCGGCGGTGGTGCCGGTTTCCTTGGCCACGCGCTCGCGCTTGACCTCCTGATTGGTTCTGACCTGAACAAGGAACATCCGGCGGACGGTCTCATCCCGGATGGCCTGGATCATGGCCTGGAACATCTCATAGCCCTCTTCCTTGTAGGCAATGACGGGATCATGCTGGCCGTAAGCCCGCAGGCCGATGCCCTGCTTCAGCTCGTCCATGGCATCGATGTTCTCCATCCAGTATTCGTCTACCACCCGCAGCATGACCACCCGCTCCAGCTCCCGCATGAGCTTGGGCGTGAAGGCGGCCTCTTTTGCTTCGTAGGTTTTCAGTGCCAGATCGTAGATCTGCGCGGTCACTTCCTCTGCGGTTGCTTTTTCGGGGATCGTCCAGGCGCCCCGGGGGAAATAGATACCCTGGAACTGGGCAAGGACAGCGCGGCCGCTGCTATCATCCACGATGCCGCCGGTCTGCGCCAGCGCCGTCGAGACACCGCTTTCCACCAGCGCATGGAGGTTGTGCAGCATGTTCTCCCGCAGGTCTTCGCCGTCCAGCACCTTCTGGCGCTGGGCATAAATGACCTCGCGCTGGGTGTTCATCACATCGTCGTACTCCAGAACATTCTTACGGGCGCGGAAGTTACGGCTTTCCACATTCTTCTGGGCATTTTCCACGGCACCCGAGAGGATCTTTGCGTCAATGGGCGTATCTTCGTCCAGACCGAGGGTATCCATCATACCCATGATGCGGTCGGAGGAGAACAGCCGCATCAGATCATCCTGCAGGCTCAGGAAGAAGCGGCTTTCGCCGGGGTCGCCCTGACGGCCGCTGCGGCCGCGGAGCTGGTTGTCGATTCGCCGTGATTCATGACGCTCGGTGCCGATGATAAACAGACCCCCGGCTTCGCGCACTTTCTGCGCAGAGTCCTTGATCTGATCCCGGAAATGGGCAAGAAGCTCGCTGTAGCGGGCGCGGACGGCCAGAATCTCCTCATTGCCGGTCTCTGCATAGGAATCGGCCTCGGCGATCAGCTTTTCATCGATGCCTGCCTTGCGCAGTTCGTTTTTGGCCATGTACTCCGCATTACCGCCAAGAACAATATCCGTACCGCGGCCTGCCATATTGGTGGCGATGGTGACTGCACCGAAATGGCCGGCCTGCGCCACGATCTGGGCTTCCTGCTCGTGATACTTTGCGTTCAGCACATTATGGGGAATACCCTCGCGCTTGAGGAGCTTGCTGAGGATCTCGCTCTTTTCAATAGAGATCGTGCCAACCAGAACAGGCTGACCCTTGGCGTAGCATTCCTTGACCTGGCGGATGATGGCGCGGAATTTGCCGGCTTCCGTCTTATAAACCACATCGGAACGGTCGATGCGGGCAACGGGCTTGTTGGTGGGGATCTCCACCACGTCCAGACGGTAGATGGCGGCAAATTCCTGCTCCTCGGTCATGCCGGTACCGGTCATACCGGAAAGCTTGTGATACAGGCGGAAGAAATTCTGGAAGGTGATGGAGGCGAGGGTCTTGCTTTCGCCGGCAACGGTGACCTTTTCCTTGGCTTCAATGGCCTGATGCAGACCCTCGTTGTAGCGGCGGCCGTACATCAGGCGGCCGGTAAATTCGTCGACGATGATAATCTGGCCATCCTTAATGACATAGTCAATATCCTTTTTCATCAGACCACGCGCTTTCATGGCCTGATTGATGTGGTGGTTTAAGGTGGTGTTTTCCGCATCAGCCAGATTTTCCACACCGAAGTAGCGTTCAGCCTTGGCAATGCCGGAGGCGGTCAGGGAAACGGTGCGGCTTTTTTCGTCCACGAAATAGTCGCAGTCAAAATCATCCTGCACTTCCTTGTCCTCCGTCTTGGCAAAGACCTGCTTGCGCAGGGTAGAAACGAAATGGTCGGCCATTTCGTAGAGCTTGGAGGAATCCTCGCCCTTGCCGGAAATGATCAGCGGGGTTCTGGCTTCGTCTATGAGGATGGAGTCCACCTCGTCCACAATGGCGAAATGATGGCCGCGCTGCACCAGCTCGCTTTTATAAAGTGCCATGTTGTCACGCAGATAGTCGAAGCCAAGTTCGTTGTTGGTGCAGTAGGTAATGTCGGCAGCATAGGACACACGGCGCTCTGCGGCCGTCATTCCGGGAATAATCAAGCCGACGGAAAGCCCCATATAGCGGTAGACCTTGCCCATCCACTCGGAGTCGCGCTTGGCCAGATATTCATTGACGGTAACAACATGAACACCCTTGCCGGTCAGTGCGTTCAGATAGCAGGGCAGAATGGCAACCAGTGTTTTGCCCTCGCCGGTTCGCATTTCGGCAATGCGTCCCTGATGGAGCACAATGCCGCCGATGAGCTGGACGGGATAGGGGCGCATACCCAAAACGCGGTCGGCAGCTTCCCGGATGGCAGCAAAAGCCTCGGGCAGAATGTCGTCCAGAGTTTCGCCGTTTTCCACACGGTCTTTGAATTCCTGTGTCTTGGCTTTCAGTGCCTCCTCGGAAAGAGTTCTATATTCATTTTCAAGGCTCAGGATCTTGTCCACGGTAGGACGGAGCTGCTTAACCTCCCGCTCGGATCTGGTGCCGAATAATTTCGTAAAAAGTCCCATAAAGATCTCCTTTGGTTCATAAATGGCAATACCAAACCAATTTTACACATTATAGCACATCTGTAAATAAAATAATAGACGATTTTGTGAACAAATTCCGAAGAAACTTTATTGGAAATTGATGTTTATCGTGCTGTGTGCCGTGGATCATGTAGGGGCGGCGACCCGCCGCCCGGCGGTACAATGTTGCGAATTCGCCGAAAACCAATGCGAATACGTTAAATTCTACCGCACGGGCGGCTAATAGCCGCCCCTACATTCAAAATCGGAACAGAACGATAAACTGAAATTTGCATGGCATTGAAAGCGGGTTCACAAATTATTTACGCAAATTGCCGCATTTGCCTCTTGCATTTCTTTTCCAAATGCGGTATGATTACTTAGCACTCAGAAAGAATGAGTGCTAAGGAAATAGATAAAAGCAGGGCATCCTGCGGTCTAAATACATTTTCGTATGGAGGAATCACTGATGAAACTGAAGCCCATGGCAGATAACATCCTGCTTAAGCAGCAGGAAAGCGCTGAGACCACCGTCTCCGGCATCATTCTGGCAACTTCCAACAAGGAAAAGCCCGCAATTTATGAGGTCATTTCCGTTGGCCCCGGCACCAAGGACGTTGTGATGACCGTCAAGGCCGGCGATAAGGTCGTTGTCAGCAAGCATGTCGGCACGGACATCACGCTGGACAAGGTCGATTACAAGTTCGTCAAGCTCGACGATGTTCTGGCGCTTGTCACCGAATAATGGGAGGAAATTGAATTATGGCAAAAATGATCGTTTATGGCGAAGACGCCCGCAAGAAGCTGCAGTCCGGTATTGACCAGCTGGCCAATACCGTCAAGGTCACCCTGGGTCCCAAGGGCAGAAATGTTGTTCTGGGCAAGAAGTATGGCGCACCCCTGATCACCAACGACGGCGTGACCATCGCCAAAGAAGTGGAGCTGGAGGATGCTTTCGAGAACATGGGCGCACAGCTCATCCGCGAGGTCGCCACCAAGACCAACGATGTTGCCGGCGACGGCACCACCACCGCTACTGTTCTGGCACAGGCCATCACCCGGGAGGGTCTGAAGAACCTGAGTGCCGGTGCAAACCCCATGGTCATGCGCAAGGGCATCGACAAGGCCGTTGCCGCTGCCGTGGAGGCCATCAAGGCCAATTCCGTTCCCGTGGAAGATTCTGCAGCGATTGCCCGTGTTGGCGCTGTTTCCTCCGGTGACGAAGCAATCGGCAACCTGATCGCCGAGGCCATGGAAAAGGTGGGCACCGAGGGTGTCATCACCATCGAAGAGTCCAAGACTGCCGAGACCGGTCTGGAAGTTGTGGAGGGCATGCAGTTCGACCGGGGCTACATCTCCCCCTACATGGTCACCGATACCGACAAGATGGAAGCCGTTCTGGACGATGCTTATATCCTGATCACCGACAAGAAGATCGCCTCCATTCAGGAGATTCTGCCCATTCTGGAGCCCATCGTCAAGGCAGGCCGCAAAATGATGATCATTGCCGAGGACGTCGAGGGCGACGCTCTGGCAACGCTGCTGCTGAACCGCCTGCAGGGCCGCTTCAACATCGTCTGCGTCAAGGCACCCGGCTTCGGCGACCGCCGCAAGGAAATGCTGCAGGACATCGCTGTCCTGACAGGCGGCACCGTTATTTCCAGCCAGCTGAACATGGAACTGGCTGACACCCAGCTGACCGATCTGGGCCACTGCCGCCAGATCGTGGTCAACAAGGACACCACCACCATCGTCGATGGTGACGGCACCCCCGAAGCCATTGCTTCCCGCGCCCACATGATCCGCAGCGCCATTGCCACCACCACCTCCGACTACGACCGTGAGAAGCTGCAGGAGCGTCTGGCAAAGCTGGCCGGCGGTGTGGCTGTCATCAAGGTCGGTGCACAGACCGAGGTTGCCATGAAGGAGCAGAAGCTGAGAGTGGAGGATGCTCTGAACGCAGCCCGCGCTGCCGTTGAGGAGGGCATTGTGGCCGGCGGCGGCACGGCACAGGTCAATGCTGTGGCAGCCGTTGAAGCGCTGATTGCAACGCTGCACGGCGACGAGAAAACCGGCGCCCGTATCATCGCATCCGCTCTGCAGGCTCCCATCCGCCAGATTGCCGAGAATGCCGGCGTGGACGGCTCCGTGGTCTACGAGAAGATCCGCAGCTGCGGCAAGGTGGGTTACGGCTACAATGCCTACACCGAGGAGTACTGCGATATGATCTCTTCCGGCATCGTCGATCCCACCAAGGTTACCCGTTCCTCTCTGGAAAATGCAGCCTCCATTGCAGGCTGTGTCCTGACCACCGAATCTCTGGTGGTCGACAAGCCCGATCCCGCAGCAGACGCTGCTATGGCAGCAGCTGCAGCACAGGGCGGCGGTATGTACTAAGCCCCCCAAAAAATTACGCCCTTCGGTTTTATCCGAAGGGCGTTTTTGTGCTTCAAATTTCAGTTTATCATTCTGTTTCGATTGTGCATGTAGGGGCGGCTATTAGCCGCCCGTGCGGTAGAATTTAACGTATTCGCATTGATTTTCGGCGAATTCGCAACATTGTACTGCCGGGCGGCGGGTCGCCGCCCCTACATTATCCACGCTACATGGTATGCCAAACATCAATTTATCATGCAAAAGCAGCTCCCGCGGGTGCGGGAGCTGCTTGAGGGAACAGGTCTTACATGACGAAGCCAAAGATGATGTACATGACGAAGCTGACGACCGCCATACCGGCGCAGTAGGGGAACTGGGTCTTGACATGGTCGATGATGTCACAGCCGGTGGTGGCACAGGTCATGATGGTGGTGTCGGAAATGGGGGATGCATGGTCGCCGAAGATGGAGCCGCCGAACATGGCACCGGCAACCAGAGGAATGCTGATACCCATATCGAATGCCATGGGCAGTGCAAGAACTGCCATGATGGCCATGGTGCCCATGGAGGTACCGGTGGCAAAGGACAGCAGTACGGCGATCAGGAAAGTCAGGGCGGGCAGCAGTGCGGGGGTCAGGAACTGCTGGAACAGGCTGGACAGGTAGGTGCCGGTGTCCAGACTCTTGACCACAGTACCCATGGTGAAGCCGAATAGCAGGATAAAAACAATGGGCAGCATGTGGCTCATGCCCTTGAACATCTCATCAATCGCTTCCTGCATGGTGAAGACCTTCTGCACCACGGTCATGATGATGATGGTCAGCAGGGAAGCAACCACAGACCACAGCAGAGCCTGCATACCGGCGCCGTCCATGATGTTGCCATTACCGGTGATCAGCAGGGTGGCAAACATGACCACAATCAGCACGCCGATGGGAGCCAGCAGGTTGCAGGCTCTTGCCTTGACACCGGAGGTCTGAACCTCAACCTCTGCCTTTGCGGCATGGCGGGCATCGTCCAGCAGGCCGGTCTCGGCAGCGCGCTTTTCAGCAGCCGCCATGGGACCAAAGTCCTTCTGGGTAACGCTGACAAGGAAGGTCAGGACGATGGCCAAAATGCAGTAGAAGTTGAAGGGGATGGAAGTGAAAAGCATGGACACGGATTCTGCTTCGGACACGCCGCCGGAGATCAGGTAGCCTGCCATGGATGCCAGCCAGCCGGAGAAGGGGAACAGCACGCACCAGGGGGTGGAAGTGGTATGTACCAGAAATGCGGACTTTTCATGGGGCACTTTCAGGGCATCGTTGACGGGGCGGGAGACCGCGCCGGTAACCATGCAGCTTAAGGAGCCGGAAGTGAAGATTGCCAGACCCAGAATCCAGGTGAACAGGTTTGCACCGCGCTTGGACTTGATCAGACCCTTGTTCTTGACGACCACGTTGACGAAGCCGTCAATGCCGCCGGCACGCTCCATCAGGTGGATCACAGCACCGACGATCAGGCAGGATGCGATGATGATGGTGTTGCCCTGGCTCATGGAGTCAACGATGCTGTACAGGCCTGCGTTGATGCTGGCCAGCGGTGCAAAGCCGTTGAGCACGAAAGAGCCGGTCATAATGCCGATGAACAGGGACAGAAAAACGTTTTTGGTGATCAGCGCCAGTGCAATGGTCAGCAGCGGCGGGATCAGTGATAAGAAGCCGTATTCCATAAATGTTACCTCCAAATTTTAAGACCTTTGATGGCAGATTCAAATTTCAGTTTGTCGTGCCGTTGAATGCAGCAAGAAAGAAGAAGTCATTGCGAGGAGCGAAGCGACGTGGCAATCTCCTGCCTCCATGCATCGATAAGCAGTGCAAAAACAAACATCGTACCGGGAGATTCCCACGTCGGCCTTTCTGGCCTCCTCGGAATGACAGTGGCAGTCGGTTGCTGTCAGCATCTGTTTAGGCCGGCTGCAGTTCGTTATGTTGTGGGAGGGTCAAGACCCTCCCCTACCAAACATCGAAACGAGAAACATCCATTTGAAATACTTCCGATCAGTAGTCTTTATTTATTTTCTAACAGCTTTTCCGCAGTTGTTTTTCACAATGCGGCAATTTTTTGCGGCGATTTCGCCGCCGATAAGGACGTAATCGATACCCTCCGGTGCCAGTGCCGGTTCGGCAAAGGTAGCGCCGTCGCGGATTTTGTCAAAGTCGAAGATGGTGATATCCGCATCCGCGCCCACATTCAGGCGGCCTTTGTTTTCAAGATGCAGCCGGGAGGCGGGCAAGGCGGTGATCTTTGCCACGGCATCGTAAAGATTCATGCTGCCTTCGCGGCAGAAGGTGGCAAGGAACTTGGGGAAGGAGCCGGCAGCACGGGGATGACCCTGGCCTTTGGACATGAGACCATCACTGCCCACCATCACATTGGGATGGGAGAAAGCAAGGCGGATGTCCTCTTCCTTCATCACATAGCAGACGGTGATGCACTGGGGGAAATCGCGGCGCATCTCCTCAAAGGTCTCCCTGGTTGCCCGCTGGCCTTTATATTTTCCCTCACAGAATTCCAGCACGTCGTAACCGCAGTGGTAGCGGTCCAGCCAGCCGGGGTCATAGGTGGGGGTGCCGATGCGGGTGGAGAAAGCAAAATAGGGGTAGCAGTCCATGGCGATATCAAGGCCGTTCAGCCGGTAGGCATCGATCATAGCCAGCACCTGCTCCATCTGGCCGAAGCCGCCCATGGAGCCAATGTGGGAAATCTGGACAGGAAGACCGTATTCCACACCGGCCGCGGCAAATTCTTCAATGGCAGAGAATACACCGTCCGCATCGTCCCGGACGTGGGATGCGATCAGCTTCTTTTCGTCGCGGCAGCAGGCTGCGGCACGAAAGAACTCGTCCTGATTCGCACCGGGAACATAGCGCAGGCCGAAAGAAACGCCCACGCAGCCGCCTTTCAGGGCGCGGCGCAGATTCTGCTCCATGGTTTGCTTTTCTTCTTCCGTTGCAAGTGCATAAATATCTTCAGCCCCGGCGGCTTTGCGGAAGTATTCATGACCGGCAAACATGGCGACGTTGACGGGCGCACCGTCCCGGTCCACCAGAGCCAGATATTCCACAGGGTCATACACATTGATACCGCAGTTGCCGCCCACAGCGGTGGTGACACCCATGCGCAGCATCATATCAAAGATGCAGCTTTCGATCCTGCCGTTTTCCACCGGGTCTTCGTGCATGTGAATGTCGATGAAGCCGGGAGTGACGGTCTTGCCGGAAGCATCAATGGTACGGTCTGCTTCGGGAACCGAGGTGCCCACCCATGCGATTTTGCCGTTTTCGATCAGAATATTCAATTTGCCGTTTACACGGTTGGCGGGGTCGATCACATGTCCGCCATAAATCAGAGTTTTCATAGCTTTTTGCCTTTCCGGTGATCTTGAGCACATTATATCATGCAGAAAATGAGTAATCTTCCTTATTTGTGCTAAAAAGTGTGCAGATAATGCTCTTTTGCAAGAGCGCATCTATTGCAAAGTATAAGAGCGCTGTGGTATACTGTATGCAGAAAATGACCACAGGAGGCTGCAATATGGCAGAGTATGAGAAGCGGGGATATCTGCTGGAAAATTTCCGGCTGTTCCATCTGCGCTCCGAACGGGGCGAAAAGGTAGATTTCCACTACCACGAATTCTGTAAAATGCTGCTGCTTCTGTCCGGTCAGGGCAGTTACATCGTAGACGGAAAACGGTATCTGCTCAGCGCAGGCGATATTGTACTCATCGGCAGCCGCAGTGTCCACAAGCCGGAGCTTTCCGATGATGCGGCCTATGAGCGGATCATCATTTATGTGTCACCGGAATATCTGCAGAAAATGTCGGCTTCCGACTGCGATCTGCTGTCCCTCTTTTCCGGCGAAAAGGGTCATGTGCTGCGCCTGAAAGAGCAGCGCCGCAAGGCAGTTTTCGCACTGGCTGCCAGATTGGAACGGGAATTAAGCAATGATGCATTTGGACGTTCTGTTTTAAGCCAGGCAGAGCTGCTCCACCTGCTGGTGGAGCTTGGAAGAAGCATGGAAGATCCTGCCGCCAATCTGCCACGCCCCAGCGTGCCGCAGAACCGGCGGGTAGTGGAAATTATGGAGTATCTGGACGGGAATCTTTCGGAGGAAATCGACATTGATGCGCTGGCAGAGCGGTTTTTTATCAGCAAGTTCTATATGATGCGCCTGTTCCAGAAAGAAACCGGCACCACCATCCATGCCTATCTGACCCAGCGGCGGCTGCTGAAAGCCCGGGAACTGATGGATTCCGGCATGCGGGCAATGGAAAGCTGCTATGCCTGCGGCTTCCACAGCTATTCCTCCTTTACCCGTGCCTACGGCAAGTTTTTTGGCACCACACCCACGGGGCGCATTGATGCCCATCTTGTCAGGGCTGAAGCCCCAGAATAAAGGCAGCCATGCGGTCAAGACCGGTTTTCAGTTCTTCGTCTGCGTAGCAATAGCTCAGGCGGATATAGCCTTCCGCACCGAAGCAGCTTCCGGGTACGGCGGCAACGCCGCCCTCCCTGATCATGCGGATGCAGAATTCTTCACTGCTCAGACCAAATTTGGAAATGTCGGGGAATACGTAGAACGCTCCCTCGGGAGCGGGATAGGAAAGTCCCATTTCATCCAGCCGTTTGCAGACATATTCCCGGCGTTTGCGGTAAATTTCGACCATGGGCGCAGGCTCCGTCCCAAGGGCGGTGATGGCTGCATCCTGCAAAAATGTGGGAACAGCAGTGATTTCCGCCGCGCTCAGCAGCAGCAGCCGGTCCATCACATAGTCCGGGCAGGTCAGATATCCCACACGCCAGCCAGTCATGGCATAGGGCTTAGAAAAGCTCTGGCACAGGATCAACTGGTCTTTCAGCTCCGGATCCAAGCTGATATCGGGGCAGCTTCCGTAGACAAGCTGGTTGTAAACCCCGTCACACACCACGAAGATGGGTTTTCCCAGCACGCAGCTTTTAACGGTTTCCAGACTTTTTTCACGGAACACCGTGCCTGTGGGATTGCAGGGGGAGTTGATGATGATGGCCTTGGTTTTATCCGTGATGGCGGCGCTCAGGGCATCACCGTCGATCTGGAAGCCGGTTTTGGAAATATCCAGCGGCACTGCTTTTGCGCCTGCAATGGCAGCAATGGTTTCATACAGCACGAAGCCCGGGGTGGGGACAATGAGCTCTTCCCCGGGATTTAAAATACCCAGCAGTGCCGTAAACAGGGCATGGCAGGCACCGATGGTGATGAGTACCTGTTCCGGCGTGGTGGGATTGCCCCGTCCGGTTTCAAATTCGGCAACGGCAGTGCGCAGGTCTGGCGTGCCCTGGTTGGGTGCATAGTGGGTGTGGCCGGCGCGGATGGCTGTAACAGCCGCTTCCCGAATGTTTTCGGGGGTGTCGAAATCCGGTTCGCCGATGGTCAACATGGCGCAGCCGGGGGTCTGCCGCGCCAGATTGGTGAACAGGCGGATGGGGCTGCGCTTAAGTGCGCCCAGATTGGAATTAAGAGGGATCATTGGAAATTCTCCGCCAGTTTCTCAAAGAAACCGGCACCTTTCAAAAGGATTTCCTCGTCAAAATTAAAGGTGGTGGCATGAAGTGCCGCCGTGTCGCCGGTGCCGAGGAAGAAGAACACACCGGGAACCCGCAGTTGGTATTCGGCGAAGTCTTCGCTGGTCATGGAGGGCTTCTCCAACAGCCTGACAGGTGCAATCTTCTGCACCTGTGCCACCATTTCTGGATCGTTCATGACGGCAGGGTAACCTTCACTCATCCAGATCTCGATTCTGCAGCCGAATTTTGCCTCTACATCATCCTTGATGGCATAGAGCTTATTGCGCAGACCGTCAAAAACATCCTCCTGAAATGCCCGCAGGGAGCCTTCCATATGGGCGTGGGCGGACAGGGCGTTGCGCACGGTGCCGCTTTCGAATTTGCCGAAATTCAGCAATCTGAAAATATCATCGGGCAGCGCTGCTTCTGCTGCACGCATCTGGCGGTAGAATTCCACAGCGGCCGCGGTTGCATCAATACCTGCTGCGGCGTTGCCGATATGGGAGGATTTTCCGTAAACATCTACATTCAGCTCGCTGCCGCGGCTCATGAGTTCCCTTTCGCGGGTGTGCATCACACCTTTTTCAATTCCCGGCCACAGGTGCAGCCCGAAAACGGCCTTGACATTGTGCTTTTCCAGAATACCGGTCTCGCACAAAGGCTTGGCACCGCCGGGAGATTCCTCACCGGGCTGGAAGATCAGCAGTACATTGTGAGGAAGCGCCTCTTTCTTGTCCAGACGGCGGGCAAGCTCCAGCAGGGTTGCCATATGGCCGTCATGGCCGCAGGCATGCATCACACCGGGATGCCGGGAGGCAAAGGGCAGCCCTGTTTCTTCCGGAATCGGCAGCGCGTCCATATCGGCACGGAAGGCAATGGCATCCTCCCTGCCAAAATCAAAGAAGGCGCAGATCGCGTCACCCATGGGATAGGACAGGGTGCAGCGAAGCGGCTCCAGCACATTTTTCAGATAGGCGGCGGTTTTGGGCAGGGTCAGTTCCAGCTCGGGGATGGCGTGCAGTGCACGGCGGTCTTTGATAATGTCCATCATATGGTTCCTCCGTTCAAATTTCAGTTTGTCGTTCTGCTGAATGCAGTAAGAAAGAAGATGTCATTGCGAGGAGCGCGAAGCGCGACGTGGCAATCTCCTGCTTCTATGCATCGATAAGCAATGCAGAAACAAACATCGTACCGGGAGATTCCCACGTCGGCCCTTCAGGCCTCCTCGGAATGACAGTGGTTTTCGATGGTTTCTGCGCCGATTTTGCTGCTACTAACTACCAAATTACGATGTCATTGCGAGGAGCATGGCCTTAATCCATGCGGCGCGGCAATCCGCATCCCCTGCATCCGAAGGATGCTGTCGCCCCAAAGGGGCGACAATTTGAAACCGCAACAGCGCGATAAACATCAATTTTTCAACATTATACTCTAATTGGTGTCAAGTGTCAATTTATGCTCTTGTGTTTCGGCGCAAAAGATGATATTATGAGTGAAAATCCATAAAGGAGAAGACTTTATGAACGCACAGGAAATTATCGAATATATCCGCACTTCTGAAAAGAAGACACCCGTGAAGGTTTACGTCTGGGAGAAAGAGCCTGTGGCGTTTCCCGGCTGCCATGTTTTCTGCGCGGCCGAGGGACAGAAAATCGTCTTTGGTGACTGGAAAGATGTGGCACCCGTGCTGGAAGCCAACGAATTTGAGCATATCGAAATCGAAAACAATTGCCGCAATTCTGCCATCCCCATGCTGGATATGAAGAATATCCCCGCCCGCATCGAGCCCGGTGCCATCATCCGCGAGCAGGTTCAGATTGGCAAGAATGCGGTCATTATGATGGGTGCCATTCTGAACATCGGCGCAGTTGTGGGCGAGGGCACCATGATCGACATGGGTGCTGTGCTGGGCGGCCGCGCTACTGTGGGAAAAAACTGCCATGTGGGTGCCGGTGCGGTGCTGGCCGGTGTGATTGAACCCGCATCCGCAACGCCTGTGATCGTAGAAGATAATGTTATGATTGGTGCCAACGCTGTGGTCATTGAGGGCTGCCGCATCGGTGAGAATGCCGTTGTTGCCGCCGGTGCCATCGTGGTAAGCGATGTACCTGCCAATGCCGTCGTTGCCGGATGCCCTGCCAAGATCATCAAGATGAAGGATGAAAAAACCGCCGGCAAGACCGCGCTGGTGGATGCCTTGAGAACGCTTTAAGAATATTTGCGGCAGCCGGTTTCGACTGCCGCACCTTTTTTGCCTCCTGTCATAACATGGAATGTGGGCAGCAAAGCTCAACAAAATTCTTGGAGGTAATCTTATGTGCAACAATAACGGTATGTGCGGCTGCTTTGGTGGCAACAACTGGTGGTGGATCATTATTCTGCTGCTGATCTTCTGCAACTGCGGCGGCTGCGGCAACGGCAGCTACTACAATAATGACCGCTGCGGCTGCGACAATTCCTGCGGCTGCTGCTAAGCGAAAAATCGCGATATGAAAGAGGGCGCCCCAGCCGGGGCGCCTGATTTTCGCAGAGGGAATTTAAATTTCAGTTTATCGTTCTGTTCCGATTTTGAATGTAGGGGCGGCTATCAGCCGCCCGTGCGGTAGAATTTAACGTATTCGCATTGGTTTTTGGCGAATTCGCAACATTGTACCGCCGGGCGTGTTGCAGAGCGCAGCGAATTAAAATAGGTCGATTGCCGGTGGCAATCGCACAATAATTCATGGGTCGCCGCCCCTACGTTATCCACGGCACACAGCGCGATAAACATCAATTTACATGGCCGGTATATTTCCTGCGGGTTCAGCATAGGTTGTACCACCAAAGGTGAGGGGGATGACCATGAGACGCGTAGGATGGATATTGGTGATATGCTGTTTGCTGGTGGGTATTTTTCCGGTGAAGGCTGATGCGGCAGCGCTGGAGGTGGCAGGAAAAAGTGCAGTGCTGATGGATGTGGCCACGGGGACGGTGCTCTATGAATCCAATTCCCATGAAGCCCTTGCGCCCGCATCGGTGACCAAGGTCATGACCATGCTGCTGATCATGGAGGCCATCGACAGCGGTAAGATCGGCTGGGATGATACTGTCACCGCATCGGAAACCGCGGCAGCCAAGGGCGGAAGCCAGATCTATTTAAAGGTTGGCGAGACGATGACGGTGACGGACATGCTCAAATCCATTGCCGTGTCTTCCGCCAACGATTGTGCCTGCGCCATGGCGGAACATCTGATGGGCAGCGAAGCAGCCTTTGTGGAGCAGATGAACAAACGGGCAAAGGAACTGGGTATGAACGATACGAATTTTGTCAATTGCACGGGGCTTGATGATGCGCCCGATGCGGCAAATCACAAAACCTCAGCCCATGATATTGCCATTATGAGCCGTCAGCTTCTGAAGAACCATCCTGATATCAAAAAGTTCACCACTATCTGGATGGACACGGTCCGAAACGGTGCCTTCGGCCTTGCAAACACCAATAAAATGGTGCGGTTTTATTCCGGCTGTACCGGACTGAAAACCGGCTTTACCAGCGGTGCGGGCTATTGCCTTTCCTCCTCAGCAGAGCGTGACGGCATGGAGCTGATCGCGGTGGTCATGGGAGCAAGCACCAGTCAGGAGCGCTTTGCTGCCTGCAAATCCATGCTGGATTATGGCTTTGCCAATTATGCACTGTACACGCCGGCTTTGCAAGAGGGGGCATCCGTTCCCGTGGTACTGGGAAGCTCGGCTGCCATCCGCGCAGTGCCTGCCGATGCGGCGGCGCTGCTGGTGGAAAAAGGGCAGCTTTCTTCCATAACCACGCAGATCAAATTGGAGGAAAGTGTTACTGCGCCGGTCTGCCAGGGGCAGCGGCTTGGTACCATGACCATCAAAGCAGGGGAACTGGTGCTGTCACAGATCCCGCTGGTGGCAGAAGCTGCTGTGGAAAGAAAAACTTGGGGGAATATCTTCGTGGAATTGCTGCGCCGCGTAGCTATGGCAAAACCGGCGCAGTAAGAAATCTGCCTTCCGGGGTTCCGGAAGGCAGATTGTGTTTCAAATTTCAGTTTATCGTATACCCTGGGAACGTAGGGGTGACCAATGGTCGCCCTACGTTATCCACGGCACATGGTGCGATAAACATCAATTCATTTTTCCCAGAAAGGATCGGAGTTTGCTTTGGGGCAGCCTTCACAGTTACGGGATTTAAACTGCAATTCCTGACTTTTGATACTGACCGTGGTACAGGGTGCGATGGAGCGGGTGATGAAGGCGTTGGAGCCGATGACAGAATCCCGTCCGATGACGGTCTCGCCGCCCAGAACCGATGCACCTGCATAAATGGTCACATTATCTTCAATGGTGGGATGGCGCTTCTTGCCACGCAGGCTCTGGCCGCCGCGGGTGGTCAGGCCGCCGAGGGTGACACCCTGATAGACCTTCACATGCTCACCGATGATGGTGGTCTCACCGATAACGATGCCGGTGCCGTGGTCGATAAAGAAATACCGGCCGATGGTGGCACCGGGGTGGATGTCGATGCCGGTGATGCTGTGGGCATGCTCCGTCATGATGCGGGGCAGCAGCGGCACATTCAGGGTGTATAGAATGTGGGCAAGGCGGTAAACTGTGATTGCAAAGAGGCCGGGATAGCAGAAAATGACCTCGTCCTTGCTGGTAGCGGCGGGATCACCATCAAAGGCGGCCTGCACGTCGGTCTGGATGACGGCACGAAGCTCCGGAATCTGGCGGAAGAAGGCAAGGCACAGCTCCTGCGCCTTTTCTTCTGCATCTTCCGTGCCGGCTTCCTGAAGCACTAGCAGCATCTGGCGGTTAAGGTTGAACATCACATCCTCGATCAGCATGGACAGGTTATGCTTTACATTGTAAATACGGTAGGACTTATCCCGATAGTAGCCGGGATAAACGATCCGCAGCAGTTTCTGGATCATGTCGGTGATCACAGCTTTATCCGGATGGCGGCGCAGGTCGATCTTATCCACGTCCCGTCTCTGAGAATAGTCGGACAGGATGCTGTCAACAACACTTTCGATCTGCGCTTCAATGGTATTCATATCCATTCCCCCTTTTGCATTTTTATACCATAAGCTATGCGCAAAGTCAATCGCATTGACAGCGCCCCCACTACGGCATATAATAGAAACAAATTTTAGTTTATTGTGCTGTTTCGATTGTGCATGTAAGGGCGGCGATCCATGAATTATTGTGCGATTGCGCGGGCGGGCAATGCCTGCCCCTACATTCACACCGGAAGATTGTACGATAAACATCAATTCCCAAAGGAGGTATTCCGATGTCCCGTATTTACACGTCTGCCGATCAGCTCATTGGCTGTACGCCTCTGCTTGCGTTGGCGCATATCGAAAAAAATGAAAAACTTCACGCCCGGGTTCTGGCAAAGCTGGAATATTTCAATCCCGCAGGCTCTGCAAAGGACCGGGTGGCGCTTTCCATGATTCTGGATGCGGAGGAGAAAGGCCTGCTGCAAAAAGGCAGTACCATCATCGAGCCCACCTCCGGCAATACGGGCATCGGCCTTGCCTGTGTGGCAGCGGCGCGGGGCTACCGCACCATCATCGTCATGCCCGACTCCATGAGTGCCGAGCGGTGCATGCTCATGGGTGCCTACGGCGCGGAGCTTGTGCTGACACCCGGCGCACAGGGTATGAGCGGTGCCATTGCCAAGGCGGAGGAGCTGACCCGTGAGATCCCCGGCAGCTTTATTCCCGACCAATTCGGCAATCCCGCCAACGCAAAGGCGCATTTTGAAACCACCGGCCCGGAAATCTGGGCGGATACCGACGGAAATGTGGATATTTTTGTGGCCGGCGTGGGCACTGGCGGTACCATCACCGGTGTGGGAAGATTTCTGAAGGAGAAGAATCCTGCCGTGCAGGTGGTGGCTGTGGAGCCTTATGACTCCCCCCTGCTCTCCGGCGGCAAGGCCGGTTCTCATGGTCTGCAAGGCATCGGTGCCAACTTTGTGCCGGCTGTGCTGGATACGACGGTTTATGACTGCATTATTCCCGTCACAACAGGAGAAGCCTATGCTGCCGCCCGCATGATGGGCAAGACCGAGGGCATCCTGGTGGGCATCTCCTCCGGCGCGGCTCTTCATGCGGCGCTGGAGCTTGCAAAAAAGGAAGAGAACGCAGGCAAAAATATCGTTGTCCTTTTGCCCGATACGGGAGACCGTTACCTTTCCACAGACCTGTTCAAGGAATGAGACAACACACAAAGGAGTTACCACATGGCAAGCGGTATCAATAACTTTTCTTATGGTATGTATTTGCTGACAACCTGTGAAAACGGAAGGGATTATGGCTGTCTGGTAAACGCGGCCATACAGGTTTCCGGACAGCCAACGCGGATTGCGGTGTGCATCGTCAAACGCAATCTGACCCATGAGGTTCTGCTGCGTACCGGCCGGTTCAATTTCTGTGCCATCACAGAGGATGCACCCTTTGCGCTTTTCAGAAATTTTGGAATGACCTCATCCAGAAAAACAGACAAATTTTCTACCTTTCCCGGACTCTCCCGTTCCAAAAACGGCATGGCCTATCTGGCGGAATACGCAAATATGTATCTGTCTGTCACGGTAACCGAGCAGGTCGATCTGGGTGACCATACGCTTTTTATCGGCGAGGTGACACAGGATGTTGTGGTGTGCGACAAGCCCTCCTGCACCTATGACTACTATCTGAAGCATATTGTCCCGAAGAAAACCTGAATAACCAACAACTGCCGCCCGAAGGGGCGGCAGTTGCTGCTTCGCAGGAAATATATAAATTGATGTTTATCGTGCCATGTAGCGTGGATAACGTAGGGGCGACCATTGGTCGCCCGCGCAGAGAAATGCTGCGAATTTGCATTGGATTTCGGCGAATTCGTAACATTGTGCCGCCGGGCGGCGGATCGCCGCCCCTACATTCATAATCGGGACGGAACGGAAAACTGAAATTTACTCAGTCGTCAAAGTCTTCATCCCATGAGAGAATTTTGCCGGAAACGGCATCGATCTCATAGTCGTATTCATAGCTGCCGTGGTGGAAATCCACTTCGTATTCGGCTCTGCCGTCATCGTAGTCAAATTCCACCCGCAGGCGGGTGACGTCGGTTTCGGACAGCCCCGCATGGGCCAGGGCGATGGATTTGACCGTCTCCCTGGAGATATATTCGGGGCCGGGACGGGTCGAACCCGTGGCGGCAGGGGTAGCCGCGGGTGTCGGCACCGGAACGTCCGCAGAAGCAGGCGCATCGGTGGGAACGGGGGCGGCACTGCGGGGCAAGGGGTTTGTTGCGATGGTGATCTCCGGCGCAGCCGGAGACTGGTTCAGGGCGTTTGCGGCAGTGCAGCCGGCAAACAGGGTGGCGCAGAAAGCTGCAAGCAGCAACGCGGCACAGAAACGGATTTTCATGTTTTTTCTCCTTTCGTAGTCGTGTGTTGTACAGCGTATAGTATGTGAACAAGCAGGGAAATCATACGACTTCCCTGCTTGCTTTTTGCATTTTGAAGTCGCATTACACGGCTTTTTAGTCCCCAATTGCGGTAGGGTTATACGGTTTTATCGAGATAACCGTCGTGCTGCAGCACGCGGATGATTCTGTCTGCAACAGCGTCCCAGGCGTATTTGCTGAGATAATATTCTTTATTTGCCTGCACGGCTTGTGCCATCTCCCGACCCTCCAGAAGCAGTTTACCCATGGCTGCGGACAGTTCGTCGGGATCGTTATCATTGATCAGAGAACCGTTTTTCCCGTGCTGAATAAATTCCGGCATGGCGCAGATATTCTTGCCAATGCAAGGCAGGCCGAAGCATAAAGCTTCCGCAAACACGAGGCCATACGCCTCAAAGTTAGAGGGCATTACATAGTAATCGCACAGATTGTAGTAGTGCACCAACTGGTCATATGACAGCCGTCCCAAGAAGACGATGTTCTCATAATCATTGCAGCAGGCAGGTTTTTCTTCCGGACCTGCAATATATAACTGCGGATTACATTCGGGGTGTGCAGCGGACAACTTTTTGAATGCTTCAACAACCAATTCACCGTTTTTTCGAGCCCAGTCTTTTCCGACGAACAGGAATTTATTCCCCTCTTTTTTGCTGTAATCGATCTTGGAAACGTCAATATTACTGCCGCCGCCCACATGATGAACCTTGTCGGCGGGAAGACCGGTGTTGTTGATCAGATCGTCGTGCAGCCATTTGGACATGGTGAAAACAGCGGCGCAATTTTTGTAAAATTCCTTTGCCCGTTTGTTTTTCTGCTCCGCGATGAAGGTGGGAATGACTTTCTTGAATGCGTAAGAGGCGGCAGGGTGGTTATTTTTCCGCAGGCGCAGCAGGTAATCCACCGAAAGATCCTGATAGCAGTATGTATCTTTCGTGCGGGAGGATGTGTATTCGCCAAAAGTGAAAAGCGGTGTGCCGCTGCAGACAGGAGCTTGGTCAATCACACGGGAAATGGAGCGCAGGCGCACCAAGCCCATAGACAGACCATTGAGAATGTTTTCTATCCTGCCTGTGTTTGCACAGCCTTCCAGTAAAGAAACGTGTAATCTTTTGGACAGTGCAGTATACAGTCCCATAGGGGTTCCGGACCAGGCGCGCTTCATATCCGGCCAACTGCTCACAAATAACATATCTTTCAAATGAAACACCTCTGCAACAGTGTGAAATAGTTATGGGCTATATTATACTACATCCTGATTTGTGCAGTCAAGAAAGCTGTTTGGCAAGAGGCAATACTTAATCCAAAACCTGCATGACTTTCCCACAGCAGCGGGGAATCACATCTCCCTCCTGCACATGCAGAAGCTTGTGGCAGATGGGGCAGTAGATGTCACATTCCTTTTCCGCCCGAACGACACTGTTCAGGCTGCGTTTGAGTTCATTTTCCATAAGAGCACCTCATTTAAAATGGGCGGGAGATTGCCTCCCGCCCTTCCTCTTGATACGTTATGTGTATGTTGCTGATCAGAAGTAACGCTTCAGCAGGCCTTCCAGACCACGGCCGTGGCGTGCCTCGTCGCGAGCCATCTTCATCAATCGCTTCGCTGCGCTCGCGATTGCGGGGGAAAAGCGTTGATTTACAAGGCTTTTTCTGCCTTTATGATACAGGACACACCACCAAAAGTCAACGGAAATGTTTGCGAGCCTGTGTCCTCCGAACACATAAGGAGGAAAAAACAATGGCACAAACACAGAATTTAGGTATCTATCAACTGCCCAATGGGAATTGGGGCTATCGTTTCACGCGGACGGTAGATGGGAAGCGGGTAAACCGCAAAGGCTCAAAGGACGAAAACGGAAAGCCTTTTACCACGCAGCGCGCCGCGCTGCAAGCAAAGGCAATCGCAGAATTGCGGTTTGACGCAGAGCAACAGCAAAAGCCCAAACGCCGTATGACCTTTGGAGAGGTTTACGCGGAATACTGCGAACAGGGACGCGGCGGCAGAGCATACACCACGATACGCAAACAGGACAGCTTGTGGCGCAATCACTTGGAAGAAAAATTCGGCTCGCGTTTCATTGATGATATTTCGGTGGCGGAGGTCAACGACTATCTAACACAACTCTATTATGTGGAGGGGCGCGCATACCGCTATGTAGAGGGCTTTTTGAAGATGTTTTATCTAATCTTCGGTCAAGCCTACTCCCGAAACTACCTTGATGTAGATACCTACAACAAATTGTGCGTCAATAAAGATGTGCGTATCTCAATGCCGAAAATGAAGATTGACGAGGAAACGGACATTGTGGCATTCAGCCGCGAGGAAACAGACCGACTTGACGCATATTTCAAAGGCTCAAACGCGGAGACCGCTTATCTCTTGGGAAAATGCTGCGGCTTGCGTATCAATGAATGTTATGGGCTGAAATGGGAGAATGTGGACATTGAGCGCGGCACGATAACCATTGACAGACAAATGCAGTATCAAGAGGGCTTGATATTACTTGTGCCACTAAAGACGCGGAACGCGCGCAGAGTAATCTATATGAGCCAAAGTCTAAAAGAATACTTCATAGCATTGGCGGCGGAAACAAGGGCACACGCGGTTATTATGAGGGCGCAGCGGGAACAAAACTGCTCTCATATCTACGATGTGGACGGTAGTATAATTTCCTCCCTTGAACTTGTGAACAGCTTACCAAACGGAAAGATACAGACAGTAAACTCTATGAAGTATCATAGCCGCACGATTAAAAGCTCATTAAAGATAGACTTCAAATATCACTACCTCCGACACACATACGGCACACGGCTCGCGGAGGCAAACACACCGACGCACATTCTCTGTAATCAAATGGGACACGCCAGCGGCAAGGTCACAGAG
The DNA here is from genome assembly GCA_017537045.1 of Oscillospiraceae bacterium. Next base: position 23,932 of record JAFYLN010000216.1, read on the forward strand.
CGGTATTATCTCGCCGTTTCACAAACAGGAATTGATATTCTTGTGCGGAATTTGAACGGTGTGTAAAACGGCAGCAGGACGATTATAGACGGTCATACACGGCTCGCGGCGGTGGCTGGCGGGTATCTATCCATAAAAAAGGAGCGGGAGGCACAAAGGCTTCCCGCTCGTTCTGTCGGCTGTCAAAATGTGAATGCTCCCGCTTTTACTTCAAGCGGCGGCAACTCGTATTCAATTTGGAGGTCGTGGCGGAGGAAATAGCGCATATTATCCAAAAGCACAAGCATTTCCTTGTATGCCTCCCTGTCCTTATCCTCCGTCATATTTTCCCATACTGCCAAAAGGCAGTTAAGCATTTCTTTCTCTTGCATAGTATCTCCTTAAAACTCATACTTTTCTGTTGGCGTTGGAGAAACTTGTTTCTCCACGCCACAATTATCTATCTTATTTGTTTTATTTATATTTATTTCTATATCCTCCGCCGCTTCATCATTTACGGCTTGCGGCGTTCCAAAAGCGTCAGCCGTAAAGTCATAGCCGTCAGCCGTGTTATCCTTTTCTGTGTGCGTGGCGCGCTGTGGTGTTTCATAGAAATCATAGGTATTACTGTTCCCGCGCTGCACAAGATAACCCCTATCCAAAAGTTTGGGGAACTGGTCGCGGTATGTAGATGGTGGCATTCCTGTGGCTTGCCTTACGGCAGCGGGTGAGAGCGCAAGCATAAAGCCGTTAGCGTTGGACGCAAAGTATAGATATAACATAAGTGCTTGCGCCCCGAGGTCGCGCGCCGCAGCTTGCCAACTGCTATTCTTTATCCCGAGGAAGTCAGACGCGACGCGCTCTCTGTGAATAGCTACAAGCCGTTGGTTTGGAACTGTTTTTGGCATTCTCCGTTTTCTCCTATCTATTGGAACGGCAGGGAGGGGAAGCCCCTCCCGCCTATGTAATTACTGTGTTAGTTGGTCGATAGCCTTTTTTAGACCGTCTATCTGCTTGATAGCTTCGCCTGTCTCGAACAGAATGGAAATGCGGGAAAGCACTTCTTCCACAATCTCCTTTTTCATCTGTTCCATTTCGCGGCGGTGGTTTGCTTCATCAATACGGCAACTGTTAAAATACATCATATTCAATGTAGCTTGCATTTTGCTATCAAGACCTTGGATAAAATAAGAAAACATAGCGTCTCTTTGACGATTGCTCATTAAATTCCCTCCTTTCGTGCTGATTTATAAGAATTTCTTTTTCTTACACTTATATTATATCAAAATTTTTTTAGAAAATAAAATAAGCCCGCCGATGGGCTGGCTCTGGACTATTGGCGGAAATATACCCCCGCCCCCTATTTCGGGAAAAAATATTTTTGAGCGGGCGGCGCGCCTTATGCGTGAGCAAAACTCCCGCTAAATTGCATTTTAATTTCACCGTCTCCGTCCTGTTAAACCTTATTACGCCTTATTTTATCTTATTTGTGGCGGATAAGGCGTAATTATGCTTATTCCAACAAATTAAGCCTTGCTTTTGGCAAATAAGCCTTAATTGGATTTATTTTAATAAATTTCGCGGAAACTATTGACAGAATATATATATATATATAATTGAGTGTGCGATTTCGCGTTTTTTCGACGCGAGCCGCACATTTTTTAATTTACGGAGGATAACCAAATGCGCGTTACGATTGACCTTGACAGAGACATTATCATCATTCCCGACAACTTCTTTAAGAAAATTGCAGAGGAAAACGAGAAGCTGCAAAAGTATGGTGCAGAGCCTGTGAAAGCTCTTGACCGTATCAAGCACTCTTACGAAAAAGCTATGGCAGACACCGACAACCGCTTGCTGACACAGAGCAACGCAAAGACTTCTACTCGCGGTAAGAAAGCTATGACCCCCGAGGAAGCAAAGAAGATGTTGGAGGCGGAAGCAGCCAAAGCGGGGAATAAGTAATGGCAACGCGAGTAACACAAGTTGAAAAAGACTTGATGTGGGAACTGTATCAAAAACACGGAAGCCTTAAAAAAGTTGCTGATATTATGCGGCGCAGCCGCAGCACAGTTTCTTTCCATATTCACGCACGCGAAGCCGAAGTAAACGCGGTGCGCGTCGTTGTGGAAGCACAGAATACACCAACGGAGGAATAAGACAATGAAGAAATTACTTGCGCTGCTCTTGGCGGCGGTTATGTGTCTTTCTCTTGCAGCTTGTGGCGGCGGAGAAACGCCGAATACGGACGATAGCAGCGCACAGGAACAGCAGGTGCAAAACGACAACAACGAACCCGAGGTTACAAATCCCGATGTCACCGAACCCGAAAATACCGAACCCGAGAATACAGAACCAGAGGAAACCACAAATCCGACAGAAAGTCTCGCCGACATCAGAAAAGCAGAGTTGATAGAGATTTTGTGTGGTGGGAAATGGGTAAATGCTTTTGATGCCGCTGACTACCCGAGTGATTATCCGATAGAAATGTATTTTCTTGAAGATGGTACAATGAAGTATATTGATGGTACAGGGATAGAACACAGTGAATATCTGTGGGACTTTATGTATTACACAATCAATAGAGAGGTAGAAGGACAGCCTGGGCTTATGGTTGCTGCGCCAATTGAAGCAATTAGATACTCAAGCGAACAGGGCGTGTATTATTTTGTTTGTGAAGAACTTTCCAATCAAGCTATGACCGTTGGTTATTCTGTTGATGATGAGTATATCATTCATTATTGGCAATACCCTTACAAAAAAATCACGGAAACCAACTGACGCAGATAGATATAAGCGCGGGGCGCGTGCTCCGCGCTATTCTTTTCCCTCTCTTGGTGTTTGCAAAAGTATACCTTTACAAACACAACAAAATAACGCTTAATAAGTGTTTGTAAAATACAAAAATTCTTTTGTGAATATATTCGTAAAGTTATTGACATTTACGAACACTTATGCTATAATACGAACATAGAGAACAGGGAGGGCGCGAAAATGAACAGCAGAACTTACTACTACGCAAGAGTATCAAGCAAGGAACAGAATTTAGACAGACAGATAACCGCTTTTGTGGCTCTTGGTGCAACAGACCGAGACATTATCACAGACAAGGAAAGCGGCAAGGATTTAGACAGAAAAGGTTATCAAGCACTTAAAAACGCAATGCTCCGCCGTGGAGATACGCTCGTTGTGAAATCCCTTGATAGATTAAGCCGTAACAAATACGACATTCACAACGAACTGCAATACTTCAAAGAGAACGGCATTCGGCTGAAAGTTATTGATTTACCTACAACAATGATGGACTTGCCCGAGGGACAGGAATGGGTGTTTGAAATGGTAAACAACATTCTGATTGAAGTCTTGGGAACTATCGCGGAGCAGGAACGCGAAAACATTCGTAAAAGACAGGCGGAGGGCATTGAAGCCGCAAAGCAGAACGGCAAGAAACTTGGCAGACCGTCTCTCGTCTTTCCTGCGAATTGGGATAGCGTTTACACCTCTTGGAAAGCAGGAGAAATCACAGCAAAGACAGCTATGGAGCAGACAGGCACAAAAAGAACGAGCTTCTACAAGCTCGTCAGTATGACCGAAAACAACTAAATTAAGGACACATTTTCGCAAAACACATTTCCCCTACTTTTGGTTAGCCGAAAACGGCAGCAGGACACGCAAAAGACACAGGCACGAAAAGAGAGGGAACAAGTTTCCTCGTTCCCTCTCCAAAAGGTTTGATTTTAAGGCGTTTTCTTACTTGAAGTAGCGCTCCAGCAGGCCCTTCAGAGCCTTGCCGTGGCGGGCCTCGTCGCGGGCCATTTCGTGGACGGTGTCGTGGATGGCATCCAGACCGTTGGCCTTTGCGACCTTGGCCAGATCAAACTTGCCGGAGGTTGCGCCGTACTCGCAGTCCACGCGCCATGCCAGATTTGCCTTGGTGGAAGCCTTCATGTTGGGCTCCAGATCCTCGCCCAGCAGCTCGGCAAACTTTGCAGCGTGCTCAGCCTCTTCGTAGGCTGCCTTTTCCCAGTACAGGCCGATCTCGGGATAGCCCTCGCGGTGAGCGATGCGAGCCATGCACAGGTACATGCCGACCTCGGCGCACTCGCCGTTGAAGTTGGCCATCAGCTGCTCGAAGATGTACTTCTTGTCCTCTTCGCTGATGTCGGGGTTGTTCTTGACGGTCTTTGCGTAAACGCCGTACTCATGCTCAGCAGCCAGCTTGCCCTCTTCCATGACCTTGAACTTGGAACCGGGAACTTTGCACAGGGGGCACTTGAAATCAGCGGGCATCTCATTTGCTTCGTGAACATAACCACAGACGGGGCATACAAACTTCTTCATAATATAATCCTCCAAAATTTAAAGTTGTGATTTTAAAATATATTCGTTCAGGAATGAATCATTCCGTAACTTCTACGAATTCTTCGGCTCCGGAGCCGCAGATGGGGCAGATGAAGTCGGCGGGGAGCTCTTCGCAGGTAATGGTGAAGACACAGTTATTGCAGGCATATTTCTTCATAATGGAAACTCCTTTTAAGTCTGGCAGTTGCTGCACAGGCCGGTAAAGGTCAGCTGGCAGGATTCCACCTGGCAGCCGGTGCAGCCGGCACCCAACTGGGTGGGAACGGGAATCTGGTGCATATCCAGAACGGCATCGCAGCGGGTACAGATGAAGTGAACATGGGGGACGGTGTTGGCATCGAAGCGCTCGGTGCCGTTTACGGTGCCCACACTGATAATCTGACCCTGCTTTTTAAAAAGTGCCAGATTGCGGTAAACGGTTGCCTGAGAGATATCGGGATGGTTTTTTTGAAGCATCTGGTGCACCATCTCCGCCGAGGGGTGCGTGTCTGTGTTCATCAGGCAGGTCAGGATCGCATTACGCTTTCTGAAGTGCTTGGTGTTAGGTTCCATAGGCACCACCTTTCGTATATTTGCCAGTGATTCTTATTTACAAAAGGATCATAGCATATCTTTTTATATTTGTCAATAAGAATTATTCTTATTTAGAAAAATTTTTTGAATGGGGAAATTGATGTTTGTCGCACCATGTGCCGTGGATAACGTAGGGGCGACCATTGGTCGCCCGCGCAGAGAAATGCTGCGAATTCGCATTGGATTTCGGCGAATTCGTAACATTGTGCCGTCGGGCGGCGGATCGCCGCCCCTACATTCATAATCGGAACGGAGCGATAAACTGAAATTTGAGCCGTCTTGCATTTTGCTTTTTACGATTGTATAATGGAAATACTTACACAAAAGGGAGTATCCGCCATGAAAAAGATCGTTGTCATCTTGTCTGTCCTTGCCCTATGCCTTAGTCTGTGCGCCTGCGGCGGCAGTGAGGAAAACAGCAATATACCCACAAAGCCTGCCCAGACAATGCAGAACGCCTATCAGCCGACGAATCTTCCCACATCCGAAACACCGGAGAATTCTGACGAACCGGCCCGAGAAACCTACCCTTGGGAAGCGGAGTTCAATGAAGAGGATTATGTTATCACCAAATACAATGTGGGCGATAAGATCACCTACTACCGCGAGGGCAGTGTCTTTGGCATAGTCAGGCGGGAAATTTACGAGTGGATGGACGGCGCAGTGTCGGACAGCTATTACTACCCCGATGGGACATTGAGCCATGACTATTGGCAATTTGCCAATGGCGACTGGCAGGAAAACCATTATCCGAACAACGGATATGTGGATGTACAGAACCAGACAGTGGTCCAGGGAACGAGGATTTATACCAAAACCATCAAGCCGGATGGCACGGAATATGAAACCTTCTGTGATGACAATGGCGAAGAGAGCCGCTCGATCGGCAGATATCCGGATGGCGGCTACTATGATTATGATGCCAAGACCGGCATAACCACCGGCGGCAATGTGAACACCGGTGAATACTATGAGCAGGAGTCTTTTGAAAACGGAAACGTCAAGAGAACTTATAGCTATGATCCCGCGACAGAAACGCATTTTGAGTCGGAATACTTTGAAAACGGCGCGCAGAAGTACAACCGGAATCAGTCCCCGGACTACACCATAGAACAGGCCTATGACGAGGAAGGTTATTGCACTTACTTCTATAACAAAAGTGCGGAGTATGAAATAGAGTGCATCTCCGATGAAACGGGAAAGCTGGTCAAATTGATCGAAAATGGCACAGTTTATGAAGATGAAGCAGCCCTTGCCCAGTATGCAAGCGGCTACAATTTCCGCGGATAATGCAAAAGAAGCTGTCATTCCGAGGGAGCGCAGCGACCGTGGGAATCCGTATTCCCCTGCTGATGCCCAAAGAGAACGGATTGCCACGTCGCGCTACGCGCTCCTCGCAATGACAGCCATGAGATAGACGAAACCGGAGAAGTCCTTCTGGACTTCTCCGGTATTTTTTCAGATAAACCGGTTAAACCAATACAGCAGCTCGGTGCACATTTCCGGTGTGAAGGCATGGGGGATGCCCTCCATAAGATGAAATTCGATATAGGAGCCGGAGCGGCGGACGGCGCGGACATATTCCTCCACATATACCGGATCCACCACCACGTCAGCCGTGCCTTGCCAGATTTTGATGGGGCAGGGCGGGATGATGACCCGCTGACCATCGGCATTTATAAAACTGCGGGTGCGGTGGGGATTGAAGCCGAGGGTATTCTCTTCGTGCCACTGATTATCCGGGAAACGGAACACATTGATGATGCTGTCATGGACAGGAAGCGCACCGGTTTTTGAGGTGGTCTTGTCCCATGTGCCGATGCAGTAGTGGTCACCCACCATTACACCGTCCATATGCAGCCGGGGATAGAACATGCCCACCGCCAGCACAAGGGAGGGAAAGGTGTTGGCAAAATTCATTCCCGTCTGTCCGCCCATGGAGGCACCGGCCACCAGCACTTTTTCGGAAAGATTATAATGTTTGATGGCATAGCGGTATGCTTTGTAGGCTGCGAAGATATGTTCCGGGCAGCCGCAGCTCAAACCGGAGAGCAGGGAACCGGAAACATCCAGCGCGGCATAACCGGCATCGATCAGCTTCTGCACATAGGCAAGACCGCCGACCTGATCAGTTTCTGCGCAGACATTTTTTCCAGCACCGTGGAAGGAGAGAATCAACGGTGTCTCTTCTCCGGTGGCAGAGTAGTTGTCCGGCAGGCACAGGACGCATTCACACTCGGCCATCTCTTCCCGGTCGCGAACCTCCGTTGTGACAGTGGTGCTCACATCCCGGAAACCGTTATAGCGCACCTTGAAGAAAATATACTCCCGGCGCTTTCCGTCCTCTACCTGAAGCTCTTTCCGAATTTCCATAGTTGTACATCCTTTCTGGTAATCAGCCGAATACCTTGTGGACTTCCTTCAGCAAATCACGGATCTGCAGGCTCTGGGGGCAGCTCGTTTCACACTGGCCGCATTCCACACAGTCGGTGGCATTGGCGCTGAAAGCACCGTAAGCGGCTGCGTCGTATGCTTCGCCGCCCAGCTTGGCATTCTGCAGGGCGAAAATCTCGGGGATGGGGATGCCGGCGGGGCAGCCGTCCACACAGTAACGGCAGGCGGTGCAGGGGATCTTATGCTGCGCCTGATAGAGCGTGCGCACCTTGTCGATGGCTTCATGCTCTTTTTCGCTCAAAGGCTTGAAATCGGCCATGTAGGAGATGTTATCCTCCAGTTGCTCCATGTTGCTCATGCCGGACAGAACCATGACGATGCCATCGAAACCGGCGGCATAGCGGATGGCATAACTGGCAGGGCTGCCATCGGGCAGAAGCTCCAGTGCCTCCGCAGGGAGATTCACCAGCGTGCCGCCCTTGACAGGCTCCATGACCAGAACGGGCTTATTATGTTTGCGGCAGACCTCGTAGCACAGGCGGCTCTGTACCTTGGGATCATTGTAATCCAGGTAGTTGAACTGCAGCTGCACGAACTCCAGTTCGGGGCGGTCGGTCAGGATCTTGTCCAGCACCTCGGCGCTGTCGTGGAAGGACATGCCCACATGGCGCAGTTTGCCGGCGCGCTTATATTCCTGTGCGATGTCATAGGCATGGGTATCCAGACACTTCTGGTGGCGGGCAGCGCTCATGGCATGCATCAGGTAGAAGTCAAAATATTCTACACCGCAGGTGGCCAGCTGGTCGTCGATCAGAGGACGGATCTGCTGTTCGGTTTCAAAGCAGGAGCCGGAGAGCTTGTTTGCCAGCAGGAATTCGCTGCGGTCATGACGCTGAGCCAGACAGGTTTTGATCATCTTCTCGCTCATGCCGCCGTGATAGGGACGGGCGGTATCGAAATAATTGAAACCGGCTGCGATAAACTTATCGATCATGGCGCAGAAGGCGGCCTCGTCGATCTGTTCATCCTTCAGGGGCAGGCGCATGCAGCCGAAGCCGAAATTCTTCTTGATTTCGGGAAAGAATTTGTTCATAAGAAAACCTCCTTATTGGTATTTTTATTATCATAATGTATATTTTCTGAAAAGTAAAGTACACAAAATCCCACTTTTGTTGCCTTATGGCTTGCTCTTGACGAATGGAAAAAATCAGAGTAAAATAAAAGGGTCAACGTATCGATTTACCCGACATTTTTGAAAGGATGATATACATCATGAATCTGAAGATCACCGAGTACGACCGGAGTCTGGAACCCTTCAAGGGCGATCTGGAGCAGCGTATGCGCAATCTGGAAAATACCAGAAAGCGCATCCTGAAGGACGGCGAGACCCTGCGGGAATTTGCCAACGGCCATATGTTCTACGGCTTCCATAGAACCGACGATGGCTGGTACTACCGTGAGTGGGCTCCCGCTGCCGAGGCGATGTATCTGACCGGCGATTTTAATTTCTGGGATCGCAGACGTCATCCTATGAAAAAACTGGATAATGGCGTTTGGGAGATTTTCCTGCCCGGTAAGGATGCTCTGAAGCATGGTCAGCGCATTGGCTGTATCGTGGTGCATAACGGTCAGGACTTAGACCGGATTCCCTCCTATGCCAAGTATGTGGTTCAGGATCCTGAGACCATCAGCTGGTCTGCCGTGATCCACGCTCCTGAAGAGAAGTTCGTCTGGAGCGACAGCAAGTTCAAGCCTGCCAAGGACCTGTTCATCTATGAGTGCCACATCGGCATGGCACAGGAGGAGGGCAAGGTTTCCTCCTACGCAGAGTTTGAAAAATATACGCTGCCCCGCATCAAGGATCTGGGCTACAACACCATCCAGATTATGGCGGTCATGGAGCACCCCTACTACGGTTCCTTTGGCTATCAGGTGTGCAATTTCTTCGCCGCCTCTTCCAGATTCGGTACCCCCGAAGAACTGAAGTGCCTGATCAATACCGCCCATAAGATGGGTATTGCCGTGCTGCTGGACGTGGTTCATTCCCACTGCGCCCCCAATTCCCGCGAGGGTTTGAATATGTTCGACGGCACTGTGTACCAGTACTTCCATGACGGTGCTAAGGGCGACCACAGCGCATGGGGCACCAAGTGTTTCAACTACGGCAAGACCGAGGTCATCCACTTCCTGCTGACCAACCTGAAATTCTGGATGGATGAGTACCACTTCGACGGCTTCCGTTTCGACGGTGTCACCTCCATGCTGTACTTGGATCACGGTCTGGGCGTTGCCTTCACCGGCCCCGAGAAGTATTTCTCCATGAACACTGACACCGACGCGGTTACTTATCTGCAGCTGGCATCCCAGCTGGTCAAGGAAGTCAATCCCGATGCAATTCTGATCGCGGAGGATATGTCTGCCATGCCCGGCATTTGCCTGCCCATCGAAGACGGCGGCATGGGCTTTGACTACCGTCTTGCCATGGGTCTGCCCGATATGTGGATCCGGCTGCTGAAGGAGACCTCCGACGAGTGGTGGGACTTCAACCAGATCTATTATGAGCTGGCAAACCGCCGTCCCAATGAAAAGGTCATCGGCTATGTGGAATCCCACGACCAGGCACTGGTTGGCGACAAGACCCTGATGATGCGCCTTGCCGATGCGGAAATGTACACCGGCATGGAGAAATCCTACTACTCCCTGACCATGGACCGCGCCATGGCTCTGCACAAGATGCTGAGACTCCTGACCATGAGCCTTGGTGGCGAAGGCTACCTGACCTTTATGGGCAATGAGTTCGGCCATCCCGAATGGATGGACTTCCCCCGGGAGGGCAATGGCTGGAGCTACCACTACTGCCGCCGCCAGTGGAGCCTGGTGGAGAATGGCTGCCTGAAGTACGGCCTGCTGAACCAGTTCGATAAGGATATGGTGGCCATGGCCAAGAAGCACAAGGTCATCTCCGGTCATGACAAGCAGCTGCTGGTTCACAACGGCGACAATGTGATGGCCTATAAGAAGGGTGGTGCCACCTTCATTTTCAACTTCGATCCCTCCCGCAGCTATGACGGCTATCTGATCCCCATGGCAGAAGCGGGCGATTATCAGGTGATCATGTCCACCGATGACCATTGCTACGGCGGTGCCGGACGCATCTGGCATCAGACCTATACCGCAACCAAGCAGCCCGACGGCCGCATCGGCTTCCAGATCTACCTGCCCCAGCGCAGCGCTCTGGTGCTGAAGAAGCTTCCCAAGGCTCAAAAGTCAAAGAAATAAACGGACAGCCGCCGGTGAAAACCGGCGGCTGTTTGCATGCGTTTTGTTAAGGAAAGGCAATCGCCGGTCAATTGGACGATGCCATGGTGATGGGACGCAGAACACCGAAATCATCGTAGCGGGTGTCGTTGGTGGTAGACAGGAACACCAGTCTGGCCTCGGGATTTACAAAATTCAGCTTTGCAACCACCGCACCCACGTTTTTGGGGCCTACATTTTCCATAAACAACCGGCTGCGGCCTTCGGGTACGGGGAAGTTGGAGTCGGAGACAAGGAAAGAGACGGCGAAATTATCGGTAGCGCAGGAGGTGACCAGTGTTTGTGCCGCCTTTTTAATGGCCTCTGTGCGGTCGTCTTTAAAATTGATGTTGTCTGTATTGGGAATGCGGAACTCCGAGAAGACTACCTCGTCGAAGCCCAGTGATTTCAGCTCATCCACAATGCTCTGCAGACGGGAGATGGTATCGGGGTCTGTGGGGTCGAACCAGTAGCAGCTCTCATCATCCTGCCAGAGGTAGCCCTTCCGCGGAACGGCAAGACCCATGGAGGTGTTGCTATTGTTGATGAGGAAGAAATAACGGTCCCGGAATGCAGGAATCACAGCAACGGCATAAAGATTGCGGCTGGTGATGTCGGTGATCAGCTTATCCACTGCAATGGTATCCACGCGGTTGGAAATGGTCACGTTGGAGATTTTGGAGGTATAGTTGAACTGCCCCCAGATACTTTTCAGCTCCACCATGACCGCAGTATTGGAAGGAAGTTTTGCCACAATATCGCGGGCACCCTGCACATCGCTTTGCAGCGTGTCACCGTCGATGTAGTAGCCCTTGAGCTGGGTCAGATCCCGGTTCAGATCGATGGCATCCAGACCTTCGTTGACGTAAATCGGTACAGTCTCACCTGCAGAGGGCGGCATGGCGATCTGGCCTGCGCCCGGACTGGCGGACAGTTCAAAGTTCAGTGTTGCGCCTTCTCCGGTGTAAACAACATAGCGCTCCAGCCAGATGACCCAGCAGAAGCCCACCAGAATCGCTGCCAGCAGTACGATTGTGCCAATAAGGCCGGCACGGTACAGGCGGCGTTTGGTGCGGTAAGTTAAACTCATAGATATCTCCTTTTGGCGCGGATGCCGCGCCAGTCTTCCTTTGCTTTTACTTCGGTAATTTCAAGACCTGCTTTTTCCAGTGCGTGCACCACATCCTGCAGCCGCACATCCAGAATACCGGAGCAGAGCAGAATGCTGGTGTCTTTCAGGAATGCAGGGAGCACCGGAGCGAGGCCGATGATCACATCGGCAACGATGTTTACCAGCACCAGATCGTAGGACTGCGCTTGCAGATTTTCCATCAAAGCCGTATCTTCAGTGACGTTTCCGGTCAGTGCGGCAAATTCCGGTGCACAAAAGCCGTTGTAGGCGGCGTTCTCGCGGGCGATATCCTCTGCCTTGGGGTCGATATCCACGCCTGTTGCCGCTGCCGCGCCAAGGCGCAGGGCGGCAATGGAGAGAATGCCGCTGCCGCTGCCAAGGTCTAAGCAGCGAAAACCGGGCCGGACGCAGTCTTCCATAAATTCCATGACCATCTGGGTCGAGGCGTGGGCACCGGTGCCGAAGGTCAGGCCGGGATCCAGAATAACGGGGATGCGGCCGCCTGTTTCCTGCGCTGCCCAGTAGGGCAGCACGATCAGATTCTTGCCCACTTCTACAGCGGGATAATTGTCCTTCCAGCTTTCTTCCCAGTTGGTCTCGGCCATGGCTTTCACATCCATGGGCAGGCCAAGTTGCGCGGCGGCGGCTTCCAGCCGGGTGAGGGAGGCAGTGTCCGTGTCTTCCAGGTATAATTTGATATGGGAAAGTCCCTGCAGCTTTTCCTGCAGGTCTTCGTCGATATAATCCCAGTAAGCCCGGTTTTCGTCCAGAAAAGATTCAAATTCCGCCTGGTCTTCAATGACCAGCTCCGCAAAACCCTGTGCAGTCAGCCGGACGGCAACGGACTCGATCTTCTCAGAATCGGTATCAAGGGTAATTTCAAGCCATGCCATGGCTGTTCCTCCTGTGTGTTATGCCGGTATTTTCTCCATTGTAGCGCAAAACGGATAAAATAACAACCGGAAAAGTCTTAAATTTTTATGTCGGACTATCTATTTCGGAAAAAGTAGTATATAATACTGGTAATTTCGTTTTTGCGGGAATACAAATTTTAGTTTATCGCTCTGTTACAGTTATGAATGTAGGGGCGGCTATCAGCCGCCCGCTGCGGTTGTCTGTTACGAATTCGCCGAAACCCAATGCGAATACAAAACATTCCCCTGCACGGGCGACCAATGGTCGCCCCTACGTTATCCACGCTACATGGCACGATAAACATCAATTTTCCGTTCCCCTCAGGAGTAAGAACATGATCAAAACCTATGAAATCTTTCCCGGTGTAACGCTGCGGTGCTTTTCAGATACCCGGTTTAAGCAGGGCTGTCTGAGTTTCCAGATCATCCGCCCCCAATGCAGGGAAGAGGCTGCCATGAATGCCCTGATTCCCACGGTGCTGCTGCGGGGCTGTGAAAGCTGCCCCGATCTTCGCGCGATCACCAACAAACTGGATGCGCTTTATGGTGCTTCCGTGGGCACCATGGTGCGCCGTGTGGGTGACTATCAGGCAACAGGTCTTTATTGTGCCTTTCTGGAAGACCGCTTTGCGATGACAGGTGACCGGATTCTTCAGCCTATGATGGAATTCCTCGGTGAACTTCTGCTGCAGCCTGTGATGGAGGACGGCGGCTTCGACCGCAGCTTTGTTGCAGGTGAAAAGAAGAATCTGATCGCAACCATCGAATCTGAACTCAATGACAAGCGCGCCTATGCCATGGGGCGGCTTCTTCGCAATATGTGCTGTGCCGATTCTTTCGGTGTTCCCCGTTTAGGGGATCCGGAAGCGGTGGCAGAAATTGATGCAAAAACCCTTTATGACCATTACCGGCAGATTCTGCGCAGTTCTGCCATTGAGCTGTTCTATGTGGGCAGCACCGAAGGCAGAGCTGTTGCCGCGCTGGTCGAAAAAATGCTCTCTCAGATCGAAAGAGCCTATGTTCCCCTTGCACCACAGTGTGCATTTTGCGATGCCGGCGGCAGTGAGGTTTCTGAGGAAATGGATGCTGCGCAGAGTGTGCTGTGCATGGGCTTTGTAACGGACATTACCAGCGAAAGCCCTTCGTTTGCGGCCATGCAGGTGCTGAACACCGTGTTCGGCGCGGGAATGACCTCCAAGCTCTTCATGCAGGTGCGGGAGAGGTTGAGCCTTTGCTATGCCATCGGCTCCGGCTATTACGGCTCGAAAGGTATAATGACCGTTTCTGCCGGTATCGACCGGGAAAAAGAGGCACAGGTCAGGCAGGAAGTGCTCTCTCAGCTTGCGGCCTGTTGCCGCGGCGAGATCACGCAGGAGGAACTGAATGCCGCCAAGGAAGCCCTGCTGTCCTCCCTGCGGGGCATTCACGATTCCCCCGGCTCCATCGAAAGCTATTATTCCACCCACCGGCTCAGCGGTATGTTCCGAAGCCCACAGCAGTACATGGAGGAAATTCTGGCTGTGACCATGGAAGACGTGATCGCAGCGGCAAAAACGGTGAAGCTGCACACAACCTATTTCCTTAAGGGGGTACAGGCATGACCGCAAGAGAATATCCACGGTTGGGTGAAACGCTGTACCGGCAGACGCTTTCCAACGGCTTGACTGTTCTGGTGGTACCCCGTCCCGGTTTTACGAGAAAACTTGCCTATTTTGTGTCGGATTTCGGCTCCATTCATACGGATTTTGAACTGGAAGGCCGTGCCATTCATGCCCCTGCTGGCATTGCCCACTTTTTGGAGCATAAGATGTTTGACCTTCCGGATGGACGGGATGTGTCGGCAGAGCTGGCCGCCCTCGGCGCGGGAACCAACGCCTTTACCAGCTACGACATGACCGCCTACTATATTACCTGCACGGAAAATTTTGAGCCTGCGCTGAAACTGCTGCTGGAATTTGTGTCTACGCCCTACTTTACGCAGGAAAGTGTGCAAAAAGAGATCGGCATCATCGACCAGGAGATCGGCATGCATCTGGATAATCCCGACAGCCGCGTTTTTGAACTGCTCTCAGAAGGGCTTTACAAAGAGCATCCCATCCGCCTACCCATTCTCGGAAGCAGTGAAAGCATCCGCCAGATCACACCGGAGCTGCTTTATGATTGCCACCGGGCATTTTACACCCCTGGTAATATGATTCTTTGCGTGGTGGGCGATGTGGAGCCTGACCGTGTAGCCGAAATTGCAACAGAAATTCTGGGAAGTTCTCCCCGCCCTGTGGGTAGAAAACTGCGGGGCTGGAATGAATCCATGGAGCGCACAACAGCACAGCAGACAGAAAATATGGAAGTCGCCATGCCCATGTTCAATCTGGGCTTCAAGTGCGAGCATCCCGGCAGCGGTGAGGCCGCCATCCGTCAGGAAATGGTGGGCGATCTGGCGGCGGAAGCCCTGTTCGGCGAATCCTCGGAGCTGTACCTGCGGCTGTATGAAGCGGGGCTTATCGATTCTTCCTTTGGCGGCGGCTTTGAAACCATTGATGGCATGGCCATGCTGCTTTGCTCCGGAGACAGTGACGATGCGGATGCAATCCGGGAAGCCGTTCTGAAGCAGGCGCAGAAAATTGCCTGCGAGGGTGTGACAGAGGAAGCATTCACCCGGATGAAGCGCAGCGCCTTTGGCCGCCGCGTCCGGGATCTGGACAGCTTTGACTCTACCTGCTTCCGCCTGTGTGCCTATGCGCTGTCGGACTATGACTATTTTAACTTCCCCGATGTGTACGAGCGCATCGAAAAACAGGAAATTCAGGAATTTCTGTGCCGCGTGGTGCGCCCCGAACGGTGCAGCCTGTCGGTGATCAACCCATTAGAGGAGGAAGCTTAAATGTATAGTGAAATTTCATTTCCGTCTCTGGGACTGACTATGAATCCCCCCCGCAGTCTTGAGATCGGCCCGGTGAATATCTATTATTACGGTATCATTATTGCGGCGGGGCTCATACTGGCGGTCTACTATGCCAGCCGCCGCAGCAAGCAGTTCGGTATTACGGAAGATGACCTGCTGGACGGCGTTTTGTGGATCACGCCGTTTGCCATTGCCTGTGCCCGCGCATACTATTGCATTTTCTCGTGGGAGCATTACGCTGACGATCCCATCAGCGTTCTGTACATCTGGGAGGGCGGCCTTGCCATTTATGGCGGTGTCCTCGGTGCTGCCTTGGGTCTGACGGTTTTTTGTAAGATCAAAAAGATCAAGCTGCCCATGATGCTGGATCTGGTGGCGCTGGGCTTTCTGATCGGCCAATCCATTGGCCGCTGGGGCAATTTCTTCAACCGCGAGGCTTTCGGCGCAGAAACGGAATCATTCCTGCGGATGGGTTTAATGAACAGCTATACCGGACAGGTTGCTTACTATCACCCCACCTTTTTCTATGAATCCGTCTGGAATGCGGCGGGTTTCCTGCTGCTGCACCAGCTTTCAAAAAAACGGCAGTATGACGGCCAGATTGCCTTGGGTTATGCGGCGTGGTACGGCCTTGGCCGTGCGTTTATCGAAGGCTTGCGCACCGACAGCCTGTACTGGGGGCCTTTCCGTGTCAGTCAGCTGCTGGCAGCAGTCAGCTGTATTGCAGCAGTGGCGGTTCTGCTCTGGCAGATGAAAAGACCACATGATCCGGCAAAGCTGTATGTCAACCAGATTGCAAAAAAAGAAACCGAAGAATAAAATTCACCCGCCGGTACACCGGCGGGTGTTCATTTTGAGGTTCAAATTTCAGTTTATCGTTCTGTTCCGATTTTGAATGTAGGGGCGGCTATTAGCCGCCCGTGCGGTAGAATTTAACGTATTCGCATTGGTTTTCGGCGAATTCGCAACATTTCTCTGCGCGGGCGACCAATGGTCGCCCCTACATTATCTACGGCACACAACACGACAAACATCAATTTAACTGAGCAGAATCCGGTCGTTGTCCAGACCCTGGGTGCGGAAGCGCACCAGCAGGTCGTCGACCGTCAGACCCTGACGTTCTTCTCCGCCGATATCCAGCACGATGCGGCCATCGGCCATCATGATGGTGCGGTTGCCGAGGGCGAGGGATGAGGCCAGATTGTGGGTGATCATCAGACAGGTGATGTTATGCTCTGCCACGATCTTTTTCGTCAGTTCCAGTACGATCTCGGCTGTACCGGGATCAAGTGCTGCGGTATGCTCATCCAGCAGCAGGATCTTTGGGGTCACGAGGGTTGCCATCAGCAGGGTCAGCGCCTGACGCTGGCCGCCGGACAGAAGGCCTACTGGCTGGTTGATCCGGTTCTCCAGACCCAGATTCAGCATGGCCAGCCGCTCTTTAAACTCGGCACGGTCTGCCTTGGAGACCATGGAAAAGGGAGATTTGGTGTGGTTTGCCCGCAGGTATGCCAGCGCCAGATTCTCTTCGATGGTCATATTGGGTGCGGTGCCCTTCAGGGGATCCTGAAACAGACGTCCAATTTCCTTACTGCGCTTATAGTCGGGCAGCGCCGTAATATCCTTGCCGTCCAGGTACACCTTGCCGCTGTCAGGGGTGTAAGTACCTGCGATGGTGTTGAACAAGGTGGATTTGCCTGCGCCGTTGGAGCCGAGGATGGTGACGAAGTCGCCCTTGGCAAGATGCAGGGACAGGTTCGTCAGCGCCTTTTTCTCGTTGACGGTACCGGCGTTGAAGGTCAGGCAGATATTTTCCAGCTTCAGCATCTCAGTTACCTCCCTTTTTCTTCTTGATGGTGGGAAGCGCAATGGCGATGGCCACGATCACGGCAGACACCAGCTTCAGGCATTCGCTGGGCAGGTCCAGCCGCAGGGCGATGGCAATGATGAAGCGGTAGATGATGCAGCCGACCACAGCGCCCAGCGCCTTGACCCAGATCTTCCGGCTCCGGAAAACGGTCTCACCGATGATCAGGGAGGCAAGGCCGATGATGACCATGCCCGTGCCGAGGTTGATGTCGGCGGTCTTCTGATACTGGGCCAGTACTGCACCGGACAGGGCGGTAATGGAGTTGGAAAGGGCAAGGCCGATGGTGATGGTCAGCCCTGTATTGATGGAGGAAGCACGAACCATGTCCGGATTGTCACCGGTGGCGCGGATGGAAAGACCCAGCCGGGTGTTCAGGAACACCACCAGCAGGGCGGCTACGAAAACCGTGATGAGCGCGGCGGGGATCAGCTTCATGCCGGGCAAGGAGGAGAAAATGGTGGTGGCCTTGAGCATGTTCACGTTGGAGGAAAAACCCATGACCGCCAGATTCACGGTATACAGACCCGTGTTGGTGATGATGCCGGCAAGAATGGAGGGAACACCCCATTTGGTCTGCAGCAGCGCAGTGATGATGCCGGCGCAGGCACCGGCGAACATGGCTGCGGGCAGGGCGAGGAAGGGATGGCCTGCCAGAGCCACTGTGGCGGACACGGCGCAGCCAAGGGTGAAGGCACCGTCTGTGGTCATGTCGGCAATATTCAAAATACGGAAACTGAGAAACAGTGCCAGTGCCACCAGCGCATAAATGAAGCCAAGCTCCAGCGCACCGGTCACAATTGCCATGGAAATCATGATGAATGCTCCTAAAATAGAATTTCAAATTTCAGTTTATCGTGCTGTTCCAGTTATGAATGTAGGGGCGGCGATCCGCCGCCCGGCGGCACAGCATTACGTATTCGCATTGGTTTTTGGCGAATTCGCAGCATTTCTCTGCGCGGGCGACCAATGGTCGCCCCTACGTTATCCACGGCACACAGCGCGATAAACATCAATTTAGTCAACAATTGTTGTGACAGCCATAACGGTATTTGCCATAGAGTTGAACACGGTGTAGTCAATACCCAGTGCGGCGGCGGTGTCGGTATTGACGGTGATGATGCCGCCGTCCATGACGTGGAATTCAGGTACTGCGCCGCCCAGAACGATGTCCATAGCCATAGTGGCTGCGTAAGTACCCAGTTCGGAATAGTTGACGCCGCAGGTGACAAAGGAACCGGCCTGTACAAAGGAGTCCGCGCCGGTGTAGTGTGCAATGCCTGCATTCAGGAGGATCTCGGCAACGGAGGGAGCCACATTCATAACGGCATTATCGGTGGGGGTAAAGACAGCGTCGACCCGACCCACCAGTGCGGTAGCGGCGGTGATGACTTCATCAGCGGTGTTGCCGGTCTTTTCAATGTAGGGAATACCCTTGGCATCCAGATATGCCTTGGCTTCCTTGATGGGCATTTCGGAGTTGGGCTCGGACAGGGAGTACAGCAGACCGACGGTCTGGATGCCGGGGTCAGCGGCAAACATCATCTTCATGATCTGTTCGGTATTCAGGGCATCGGAAACGCCGGTGACATTGCCCATTCCGGTCAGGCCTGCGCCCTCAGGATCGGAAACGGCAGCGTAGACGATGGGGATATTCTTACCCTCTGCGGCAGTGACAGAATACTGTGCAGCCAGTGTTGCAATGGGCAGGATCAGGTCATAACCGTCAGCGACCACCTGGGTACCGATCTGGGACAGGATGGAAGTGTCGTTCTGACCGTTGAAATGCTTATATTCGACCTTTACACCGTCTTCGGCAGCAATCCGGTCAATCTCAGCCTGGGCGGCAAGACGAATTTCGTCCAGAGAGGAGTGATCCAACTGCTGCACAATGGCAATCTTGATGACACCGTCATCAGCCTGTGCGCCGCAGCCTGAAAACAGGGAAGCCATCATCAAAACGGTTAACATAACACAAATAAACTTTTTCATATCCGTAATCTCCTTTTTAAGATGTACATTTTATATTATATGGTATCTGTCAATGATGGTGTCGCCATCGCCGTTCTGTTCGCTTCATATCATTACCTCCAAAATAAAAATGCCCCTGCTCCCACAACGGGAACAAGGACAGAAATGACATTTTCTGCGGTACCACCTTGTTTGCCGGTTTTCCGGCCGCCTCTGCAACGGTGCCAACACACCGTCTGCCCTTAACGCAGGCAATACGTCAGCAGATACTAAGGGAAGTCCCTTTTCCCTCTGCCCTCGGCGGCCCATTTGCTGCTCCGCTTTTCGCTCCGCTCTCAGCTGCCGGAACTCTCTGTGGATGCGCTGCGCAGTTTTACTTCCGCCTCAAAGGTTTGCTTATGTTGAACTTATTTAACTACACATCTGTCTGTTTGTCAAGAACTTTTTTCCGTCAGAGGTGGAAACGGTTGCGATCATACCACGGATGTGATAAGATAAAGCAAATTTCAATTTATCGCATTGCTTCGATAGTGAATGTAGGGGCGGCTATCAGCCGCCCGCTGCGGTTGTCTGTTACGAATTCGCCGAAATCCAATGCGAGTTCGCAACATTGTACCGCCGGGCGTGTTGCAGAGCGCAGCGAATTAAAATAGGTCGATTGCCGGTGGCAATCGCACAATAATTCATGGGTCGCCGCCCCTACGTTATCCACGGCACATGGTGCGATAAACATCAATTTAAAAAGGAGCGATCACAATGGATCACGGAATGAAAGCGGCGGAGCTTTTCTTAAACGGCTGCAATTGTGCCCAGGCGGTGGCGGTGGCCTTTTGCGATATGACGGGATTGGAGAAAAAGACGGCAGCCCGCATGGTCTCCGCTTTTGGCGGCGGCATGGGAAGAATGCGGGAGGTCTGCGGCGCGGTCAGCGGTATGTTTTTCGTGCTGAGCTTCCTCTATGGCTATGATACACCCGGTGATGATGTCAGCAAAAAACAGCTTTACACGCAGGTGCAGGCCTTGGCAGCAGAATTCCGCGAAAGCTGCGGCAGCATCATCTGCCGGGAAATTCTGAAAAATCCCCCCACCGATCCAACACCCAGCCCCAGAACGGAGGAATACTACAAAAAACGTCCCTGCACCCGCATGGTGCTGGTTGCAGGGCAGCTGATGGATAAATTTATCGCCGCACATCCGCTGGAGGAGCACCATGGATGATCTGATTTACAACCAGACGAAGATCCCCAAAAACCAGTGGCGCTATGGCCTTCGCACCAGCGCAGCCACGGGCTGCGGCTGGATCGCTACCTACAACGCCCTGCGCCTGATGGGCTACAGTGCAAAACCCGAAGACCTGATCCGCTATTATGAGCGGCAGCTGCCTCTGATCCACGGCAACGGCGGCACCATCATTCAGGGACCTGCCCTGTTCTTCCAGAAGCACGGTTTCCGCGTGGAAACACTGTCTGTGGAAGAACGCTTCGATGAGGCGGCAAAACAGGCGGATGTCTGCATCCTTTTTTATTACTGGCGCAAAAAGTTCAGGATCGGCGCCCATTTTGTGACGGTGCAGCATAAGGATGGGAGATTCACGGGCTACAACACCTTCCGCACCTCCGATGGTCCCGATGACTACGGCACCAGTCTGAAACAGTATCTAAAAAAGCAGGGCTTCTTTATGCCTTTCCTGATTGCAGTTAAAGATAAGCGCAGCGTCTGAGGCTGAGATTCTCCACATGGCAGCGCAGCAATGTGTGCAGATACAGCGCCATCCACGACACGGGAATCCACAGGAACGTGTACAGGGGACAGATCTGACCGAGAAAGTTGCCTGGCCGGCTGCGGTAGTCCCATACCTCATAACTGCGGTTGAAGAGCAGCCCGATGCCCAGTTCTACCATGGTCACAATTCCCGCACCAACCCCTGCCCGCAGGGGGAGCGGCAGCCGCGGACGGACATGGTTTAATTGCCCGATCAGCAGAAAGCAGGTGCCGCCGGCGAGGAACATACTGCCATGGGTGCGTCCACGCCAGAGCAGCTCCAGCCCCATATAGGCGCAGCCGCCCAGATAAAAAAGAACGGCCTGTTTCCAGATTTTCATAAAAATCACCTCCGGGAGAGTATCGCCAGAAAAATTAGAAAAAAATCAAAAAAATGCTTGACATTTTTTCTCCTGGCATATATAATAACGAAGCTGATTTCGCGCAAGCGAAGTCTGGTGACCATCTTTGGCGGCATAACTCAGTTGGTAGAGTAGCCGGTTCATACCCGGTATGTCATCTGTTCAAGTCAGATTGCCGCTACCAGGCCCGTTGGTCAAGCGGTTAAGACACCGCCCTTTCACGGCGGTAACATGGG
>JAFYLN010000026.1 GCA_017537045.1 Oscillospiraceae bacterium
ATAAACTGGCTGAAACTCAGGGCTTTTTTCTTAGACATAACGGGCACCACCTTTATGATGCCATTATATATTAGAATTTGTCCGTTATTTCGGACATTACCCTATATCTGGTGCTTTGCTTACTAAAGCCGATAACCACAATGCGAATTAAGAGGGAGGGAATATTTTCCCTCCCATATATAAAATTGCAATCATTGCAGATGCTTTTAACATAAATATTTGCATTTAACATTTGTAATGTTAAAACGCAATAAAAGATGTTAAAAAGGCGGCGCTGTTGTGGAATTTATTGAAATGGCGTTGGGGCTAAGTGTATTCCATTCCAGCGCTGGAGGTCTGGGATGTTGAGAAAAAGTCATAGCTACAAATGCTTAGCTAAGTAAAGTGCAGAGAGCAGAAATTTTTCGGAGAGATCGATTCGTCATCAGCTACCAGATCCGCAATGTGTTTATCGAGGTGGATTGAATGAAAAAGCAATGTGCAAAAAATGCACATTGCAAATTCGGACAAGCCCGAGGAGTATTTCAGCTTGGATGTCATCATCGTCTGTGGCTACCTTGTTAAGTCTTCACGTGGTACTAGTTCTGTATCTGGGGTGACTGTCTAGATGATTACCTGCGGATGATGGACAGCGAGGTGCTACTGAATGCTGGAAAGGTGTCCTATGCGTTGGCGGAGCAGAAGGCCAAGGAGGAGTACCAGAAGTACAAGCGGCTTTACAGTGGTGAGCTGTCCCGAGTGGAGCAGGCGTTCCTGGAATCCGTAGAGGCAACAGCTAAGCGGCTGGTAGGTAAATAATGAACAAAGGAGCAGACAGGTGTCTACTCCTTTTTCAATAACGGAAAACAGCCATAGATAGTGCGTATTTGCATAAAGAGGTATTGATCCGGACTTTTGCAACCACCGTAAAGTCCTTCCACTTCGACGATGGCAATGGCCGCGGCGGCGGGCTCGTTATGTTCAAGGAATGCATGCGCCATGGTGTGATGTCGCCTAGGGGTGGTTTGAGGCGCAGGTCGAACCGTAAAAGCTGGGGCAATACCAGTTGTTAGGGCTGTGGGAGGACGAAAGGGAAATATTTTTTCCATTTGGCGATAAGGTGAAAATATCTTGAAGTATAAACTAATGAGGATACTATCAAAAAAGGAAAGATAATTTCCCTGTACTTTTTCTAGTAATATTGCTACAATTAATGCAGTGGAGGCGAATTTATGATTAATATTGATGAATATTTTGAAGTTGATTGGATTGCAACAGGAAACAAACTGAAAGGCTTGCTACGTGAGAGAGTTTCTCTGGATGCACTTGCACAATGGGCGGATAGAGATGTGAAGACGATTCGTAATTGGTTGAAAGATCCTAGTGCGATGGGAATAAACCGGTTGTTGGTTCTAGCTAAGTTTCTTGACATGGATGTAGTAGACATAGTTGTAACAAAGGGAAAGCTTAAGGATATACGTGCATGTGAGGATATTGTATATGCAGAGGACGCTACGGAAAGTGCTGTGAGCAATTTAAATGGTGGTCGTACATCTAAGCGTATGCCGATGTGCAACGATGCCCAACAGTTTGCAAAGAAAGTAATTTATAACGAGTGGAGCCGATATATGGATAAACCAGATGAAGATGCTCCAATTAAAACTCTGCGCGAGTTTTTGCTATATTTACCCCTGTTTGATTTGAACGAATTGTCAGAGTTTGTTTATCGTACGATGGGGGATGTTTGCGATAATATGGGGTATGTGTACGACAGGATACAGTGCTTATATGCGAAAATAGGCGAAACAGATGCTAAAAAGTACGCTGACCATATGAAATATTTTTTCCTGACGGAGCCTGATGTAAAGCGTATGACAGATGAGGATATGCATGTTTTTCTTATCCAAGAAAAGTATGAGGAGTATAGAAGATACACAAAATCCTCATCTTATGCAAGAGAGCAAGGGGCATACATGGCTGCGTGCCAACGAGCATCTGATAGATTCGCATTTATATATAAGTTGAAGTATCAACTCGATGAGATTATGAGAGATCAAATAGACTATACAAGGATTTAAACATTTTATCAGTATGGTAATCTGATATTTGCGTATGGAGTGGGGTAACGATCCGAATTAATTAGGAAAATGGATTTGACAAACCCGCATGCTTATGGTATTCTATACATAGAATAAGTTAGTGGTATTAATATCACCAACTGGGGCTGGTCGAAAGACCCTGGTCCACCGAGCGGCGGGGAATTTCCCCGCCATTTTTTTATATTATGATTGCCAATATAGAGAAAGCGGCGATAATAGAATGTCAGAAAAGATTTTAAGCGTTTTTATAGATGAATCCGGAGACTTTGGTGCGTATGATTATCATGCTCCGTATTATCTTGTGACAATGGTATTACACGATCAAAGCGTTGATATTTCGGCTAATATAAATGCGCTTGAAGATCACATGAGAATGTTAGGATATGAGCATCATGCAATCCATACAGGTCCTCTGATTCGTCGGGAATCTATATACCGCGATGACAGAATGGAAGACCGAGCGAGACTTTTCAACTCCTTGTTTCACTTCACCAGAAAACTGGATTTCAAGTATATTTGTGTGAAAGTAAAAAAGAGTGAGTGCCCCGATGTAATAACAATGACAGCAAAACTTTCTAAAGCTATTGCAGATGCAGTTCGTTCTAGTACTGAGTTTTGGAGACAGTATGACAGGGTCATTGTATATTACGATAACGGACAGATGGAATTGACCAAAATTCTTACATCTGTATTTAGCACTTTGTATGCCCATGTAGATTTTCGAAAGGTGAGGCCGGTAGACTATAAGCTGTTCCAGGTTGCGGACTTGGTGTGTACGATGGAGTTGTTGGAAGAAAAGGCTAACTCCAATAATTTCACAAAATCCGAGAAAGATTTTCTTGGATCGCCGAGAGACTTCAAAAAGAATCAGTTGAAGCATTTGAAGAAAAAACAATTGTGAGAGAAACCTTCTTTACATATCTTACATTGTTAGTTGCAATTACATGGATAAGCGATCGCTGTTCCGCGGATTCTTTTTGGGAAGCATGATTTGTAAGCATTCGGTAAAATATAGGGCTCCATGAGCGACTTATAGTAACCGCTCAATAATCACCCACCTACCATCTCACCCAGCTCCATGAGATAATATCCCAAATCACGAAAAACTCACGGTGAGGTTTTCGACCAATTGGGAGAGGATGTTATCAAATGGCAGACGTATTAGCAGTCCGGGATGCGTATCGGGCACAACAGTGGGAGACGGCGGTACAGGAATGTGCGGCCAGCGGATTGAGTAACAGGGAGTTTTGTCGGCAGCGGGGAATCCCGGAGAAAAGCTTCTACTACTGGCAGCGTAAGCTGCGCCAGCAGATTGTGGAGGCGGCATCGCCGCAACTGGTGCCGTTGGAGCCGGTCGCTGAGCCAGAGGATCTGCTTCAGATCCAGTACCGAGGAGCAGAATTGAAACTGCCTGCCGGTGTGGACATGGATGCGGTTGTTGCTTTGCTCCGTTCCCTCCAGTCACTATGATCGATCTGAGCAAAGTCCGCAACTTTTATGTGACCTGCGGGTATACCGACCTCAGGTATGGAATTGACGGTCTGGCGGCGGTGGTCACGCAGCAGTTCGATGGGCATCTGGACGAGGAAAGCCTGTTTCTATTCTGCGGCCGCCGGACCGACCGCATCAAGGCCCTGTACTGGTCTGGTGACGGATATGTTCTGCTGTACAAGCGGTTGTCCAACGGACGCTTCCAATGGCCCCGGTCAGAAACGGAGCTTCGGCAGCTGGATCCCCAGAGCTTCCGCTGGCTCATGGAAGGACTGCGGATCGAGCAGAAAACTGCCATCCGCAAAGGAAAGCCCAAGGATCTGTTTTAAGTAAAAATAGAATATTACTGTACTTTATCCTGCCGTTATGCTATAATAATGGCAGGATAAATCTATTTTCGGAGGAAAATTCATGGCCGCAGCAAATGAAAAAACTACATACACTGCTGCGGAAGTGGCCGCCCTGGAGAGCAGGATCCAACAGCAGCAGGACGAGATCGATGCGCTGAAAAAGAAGCTGGACCACATGAACGAGGTCTTTGCCAATGCCCAGAGAGCACGGTTCGGTCAGTCAAGCGAGAAGGCTGCCTACGTTCTGGCCGAGGACCAGATGAGCCTGTTTAACGAAGCTGAAAAGTATCAGGACCACAAGGCAGAGGAGCCCACCGAGGAGACCTTTACCGTCAATGCCCACACCCGTAAGAAAAAGAAGACCATAGACGAGATGGCAAAGAATCTTCCTGTGGAAGAGGTCCTGCTGAAGCTGCCGGAATCCCAGCTGATCTGTGAGAAGTGCGGCGGTACATTCAAGCCCATTGGCAGAAAGTTCGTGCGCCGGGAAATGCTCGTGATCCCCCGGCAGGTAAAGATCCTGGAGTATTACACTGTTACCTATGCCTGTGACCGGTGCGAGAAGGATACCGGCTTTGCTCATATGAAGTCCGTCCACGCTCCCGCACCGCTGATGAAGCACAGCCTGGCGTCCGCTTCCTCCGTAGCTGACGTCATGACGAAGAAATATGTGGACGGCCTGCCGCTGGCCAGACAGGAAAAGATCTGGGCACGGGAGGGTGTGCAGCTGAGCCGTGCCACCATGGCCAACTGGGTCATCCAGTGCACCCAGACCTGGCTCAAGCCCCTGTACAAACACATGAAGCAGCAACTTCTGGCCCAGCCGGTGATCCACGCCGACGAGACTGTTGTCCAGGTGCTGAAAGAGGACGGGAAGCCTGCTACCTCGGAATCCCGGATGTGGCTCTACGCCAGCGGCGAGCGAAGCGAAATGCCGGTCCGGCGCCAGCCTGACCGGAGCGGCAAGCGCCCGGAGAGCTTTCTCAAGGGCTTTGCAGGCTGTTTGGTGACGGATGGCTACGCCGGATATAACCAGGTCGCCAAGGTTACCCACTGCTGATGCTGGGCACATGCCCGACGGAAATGGCGGGAAGCCATGCCGGATGGCGCTACGGTGAAAACCAGCAAAGCCGCCGTGGGCTACCAGTATTGCAATAAGCTGTTCACCCTGGAGAAGAAGTGCACCGACCAGAAAGCGAAATACCGCAAAGAATACCGCACGGTATTCCCGAAACCAGAAGCGGCAGCTGACGGCCTTCCTGGACCATGGCGATGTTCCCATCTCCAACAACCTGGCAGAGAATGCGATCCGCCCCTTTGTGGTGGGCCGAAAGAACTGGCTGTTTTACGATACCGTCAAGGGCGCAGAATCCAGTGCAATTGTGTACTCTCTGGTGGAAACGGCAAAGGCCAACGGAATTGATCCTTACCATTACCTGTTCTATACACTGTCCGTGCTGCCCTACTTTGGCAAGTCTCCGTCCCACGAACGCCTGGAAACCCTGATGCCCTGGGCAGACGAAGTGCAGCAGCGCTATAACGAGAAATTTCAGATTGAAAGTGAATAACTCCAGAAATACCAACGGCCAGATCCAAAACGGGACTTGGCCGTGATTTATTTGGGACGGGTTGTTATTGAGTGGTTACCTTACGGAAACGTATGGCACAATTGTATCAAAGAAAACGACTGTTTAGATCGATACCGACCAATTGCGATATTACCGGGTTTTCCGCCAGATTTTGATACGATTGGCATAATAGTAACTTTGATGCAGGGAGGATCAATAATAGCTAGCTAATGAACGAAATATCACGCTGTTCTTCTTTAAAGAGCCATATTAACACCAGAAGTTATTGCCATCTGTGGCAATAACACTCGATACAAACTCAACGACAGCCTGAACTCCAAAAATGATCGCGTCGTTTCCCGCGTTTTTTATTTATCCAAAAACGCTTTTGACCTTTTCCCTCTCAGACGGTATAATAGAAAAAAAATGCTGAAACGAGGTATACGCTATGCTTACCGGTGAACTGAAAAACAAAGTAGACGGCCTGTGGGATATTTTTGCTGCAGGTGGATTAGTAAATCCGTTGGATGTGGTCGAACAGATCACATACCTGATGTTTATCCATGACCTAGATGCTACTGACAATCTTCGCGCTAAAGAAAGCGCCATGCTGGGCCTGCCCTTCAAGAGCATTTTTGCGGAAGAAATTGAAGTTGGGGAGCGAAAGATTAAGGGACAGCATCTGAAATGGTCTGTATTTAAGGATTTTGAAGCGTCTAGAATGTATACCGTCATGCAGGAGTGGGTATTCCCATTTATCAAGGGCCTGGGCAGTGGCAAGGACAGCGCATACTCCAAATATATGTCTGACGCAATATTCAAGCTTCCCACACCCTTGCTCTTGAGCAAAGTAGTCGACGGTCTGGATCAAATCTATGAACAGATGTCTCGCGTAAAGGACAGTGATATTCGTGGCGATGTCTATGAATATTTGCTCTCAAAAATCGCACAATCTGGACTGAACGGCCAGTTCCGCACGCCCCGTCATATCATCAAGATGATCGTGGAGCTGATGGAGCCCAAGCCCGGTTTTACTATCTGTGACCCTGCCTGCGGTACTGCCGGATTCCTGGTAGCGGCGGAGGAGTACCTGATGGAACGGCACAAGAAGGAGATTTTCTTCGATAAGGTCAAGAAGGATCATTTTCTGAACCATATGTTCTTCGGCTATGACATGGACCGCACCATGCTGCGCATCGGCGCCATGAATATGATGACCCACGGCGTGGACAGCCCCACCATCGAGTACCGGGACAGCCTGAGCGACCAGAACACGGACAAGGAGAAATTCAACCTGATTCTGGCGAATCCCCCCTTCAAGGGCAGTCTGGATCCGGATATTGTTTCCGCCGATCTGCTGAAGGTGTGCAAGACCAAGAAGACGGAACTGCTGTTCCTGACCCTGTTCCTGCGGATGTTGAAGGTAGGCGGCCGGTGTGCGTGCATCGTCCCGGACGGCGTGCTGTTCGGCTCTTCCAAGGCCCATAAGGACATCCGCCGGGAGCTGGTGGAGAACCACCGGCTGGAGGCTGTCATCTCCATGCCCAGCGGCGTGTTCAAGCCCTACGCAGGCGTGTCCACGGGCATCCTGATCTTCACGAAGACGGGCCACGGCGGCACGGACAAGGTGTGGTTCTACGATATGACCGCCGATGGCTTCAGCCTGGATGACAAGCGGACGGAGATCAAGGATAATGACATCCCCGACATCATCGCGCGGTTCCGTTCCATCCACGGTCATTGCGAGGAGCGAAGCGACGTGGCAATCTCCTTCGACGAGGAGAACAACCCTCGTACAGCGAAGTCCTTCTTCGTCCCCAAGGCGGAGATCGTGGAAAACGGCTATGACCTGTCCATCAACAAGTACAAGAAGACCGAGTATGTGGCCGTGGAATACCCCGCAACTTCTGAGATCCTGGCGGACCTCCGTGCCTTGGAGGAGAAGATCCAGATGGGTCTGAGAGAATTGGAGGGGATGATTTGAGAAACAGAACATGTGCCAAGCGTCATATTGCGGTGCAAAAACTCTTAAATGAAGACTTTTGCAGTCCCTATTACCCAATAGATAACGGTGAAGATGATCGTTACAGAAGCCGACATGACAATAAGGGAAAAAAGATTGGCTTTATGGATGCGATAAAAAACATATTCGCTGTCATTAAAGGCGAAAAAGATACGAAAGGTACATACACTGTTGGAACATTTAGCTTTCTGCTGTTTTGGCTGTTTAAGGCCATTGGCGGAGTAGGTATGTTTGCAACTGTTTCGCTGGGATTTGCTGATGTTGTAGCAATCATATCATGTGTGAAAACTGGCTGTAATGACGTAGGCCAGATATGCTTTTTATTTATTGCGCTTGGAATCATCGTTATGTTTTTTCTTTACTCGGTGATGGTTTGGGGAGCGGCAAAAGAAATAGAAGAAGAAAAGGACAAGAATTATGTGCTAGCCGTTTTTTCGGGTGTGGTTAGTTTTGCATCGCTTGTTGTAGCAATTATTACTTTTTTTAGGGAGGTGAGGTAATGGCGAGATTAGGAGATCTTTGTACTATTGTATCTGGTAGTACACCCAAGAGTAACATCCCGGAGTATTGGGATGGTGATATTAAATGGATTACACCCGCCGAGTTGACAGAGGATACCTATATTATCAATGATTCTGTTCGTCATATTACGGAGTTAGGTGTTGCCAAAACTGGACTAAAACCATTCCCTCCTGGAACAGTTATCTTGTCTTCCAAAGCTCCCATTGGAACGACAGCTATTGCCGGTTGTGAGATGTACTGCAATCAGGGTTTCAAAAACCTGATTTGTTCTGAGCACATCAATCCCCGATATTTGTATTGGTTTCTAACCTGTAACACGGAATATTTGAACTCCCTTGGTCGAGGTGCAACCTTTAAGGAGATTTCCAAAGAGATTGTTTCTAACATCGAGATTCCTTTACCGCCCATCGAAACCCAGGTGGAAATATCTGAAAAATTTGAGAAAATCAGTGAATTGATTGCCTTGCGGAAAGAACAACTTGCAAAACTGGATCAGTTGGTCAAATCTCGATTTATCGAACTGTTTGGCGACCCTGTGAACAATGAAATGCATTGGGAAAAGGTGCCGCTTTCAGTTTGCGTAGAAAGCATTGATAACGGAAAGAGCTTTGTGTGTGATTCTGTTGCTCGTGAAGGCGAGTGGCCTGCTATACTCAAACTCAGTGCAGCTACATATGGTTTTTACCGTCCAGAAGAAAACAAGGCTGTGCTTGATGAAACGCAGTTTGTTGAAGATGTAGCTGTCCGAGTCGGTGATTTGTTGTTTACAAGGAAGAACACACCCGAATTGGTTGGTATGTGTGCGTATGTTTATGATACGCCAAGTAACTTAATGATGCCTGACCTCATTTTTCGATTGAACACGACGGAAAGGTGCAACAAGATATTTCTTTGGAAACTAATCAACCATGACCTTTTTAGAGGGTGCATACAAGCAATAGCAACTGGTTCGGCAAAATCAATGTCTAACATTTCAAAGGAACGCTTATTGAATTTAGAAGTTATTTTGCCGCCAATTAAGGTGCAAAAGCAATTTGCAGCCTTCGTTGAACAGACCGACAAACTAAAATTGACAATTCAATCCAGCCTTGATAAACTGGAAGTGCTGAAAAAGTCCCTGATGCAGGAATATTTTGGGTGAGGTGAAGTATATATGGAGATTGACTTTTCTGAACTGGCTCCGTACATCGTAACTGTTGCGTGCACGGTGATTTCGGGTTTTGCCAGTTATTTTGCATCTCGGAGACAAGCAAAAGCTGATTTGCAAAAACTCCAAAAACAACACGAACTCGACATTGAAAAAGAACGGGAAATGTTTGCAATGCAGAAAGAACGCATGGAGTTAGAGCATAAGCATCAATTGGAGCTGATGCAAAAGGAAATGGAAAATCAGTTGGGTGCAAACATGACTAATACCATTTTAGCAGAAGCAATGAGAATGCCAGAAGTAAGACAGCAGCTTGCTCAAGGTGTTCGAAAAGGAAATAAAAAGCACTGAATGGGGTGACTATTATGTCCAACTTCAAATTCCTCCTCTCTGACCCTGCCTTTGCGCCCTTTGCGGATGCGGCGGTGGCGGCGGAGCGGGTCTTACATATTGACCCGGCGGCTTCTATTTTCAACTGCCGCCGCGCCATGGAGTTCGCGGTGAAGTGGATGTACACCGTGGACAAGGAGCTGGACATGCCCTTCCAGGATAACCTCCAGAGCCTCATGAACCGGGAGGAATTCCGTGCCATCGTCGGCCCCGACATCTGGCGGCGCATGGACTTCATCCGTCTCAAGGGCAACGCCACCGCCCACAAGGCCGTCAAGACCGACCGAGCCGTGGCCCTCCTGTGTCTGGAAAACCTCCACGTCTTCCTGGACTTCCTGGCCTACTGCTATGCCGACGAGTACACCGAGACCAAGTTCGATCCCGATCTGATCCCCACCGGCATCGCACCCCCGGCTCCTGCCCCCGATGACTCCGAAATCAGGAAGCTCATCGAGGAAAACAGGGCCCTCAAGGAACAGCTCTCCGCCCGCCGCGCCGAGCACCAGCCGAGCTATGTCCCCAAACCTCTGGACATCTCCGAATATGAGACCCGGAAGTTCTACATCGACGCCATGCTCGAAGACGCAGGTTGGGTCGAAGGCAAAGACTGGATCAACGAGGTGGAACTGCCCGGTATGCCCAACAAGAGCGGCGTTGGTTTTGCCGACTACGTCCTCTACGACGATGCCCACCGTCCCCTGGCTGTCATCGAGGCCAAGCGCACCTGCGTGGACGTCTCCACCGGCCGCCAGCAGGCGAACCTCTACGCACAGATCCTCGAACAGAAATATGGCCGTCGCCCCGTGGTCTTCCTCACCAACGGCTTCGACACCCGCATCGTCGACGGCCAGTACCCAGAGCGCAAGTGCGCCACCATCTACTCCAAGCGGGATCTGGAGAAGCTTTTCAACCTGCGCACCATGCGCACCTCCCTGAAGAATGTCATGGTCAAGCGCCACATCGCCGGCCGCTACTATCAGGAGGGCGCCATTAAAGCCGTCTGCCATGCCTTCGCCCAGAAGAACCGCCGCAAGGCCCTGTTGGTCATGGCCACCGGCTCCGGCAAGACCCGTACAGTTATCGCCCTCTGCGATGTCCTTCTGCAGAACGGCTGGGTGAAGAATATCCTCTTCCTGGCTGATCGCAACAGTCTGGTCACCCAGGCCAAGCGCAGTTTCGTCAATCTCCTGCCGGACCTGTCCGTCACCAACCTCTGCGAGGAGAAGGATAACTACACCGCCCACTGCGTCTTCTCCACCTACCAGACCATGATGAACTGCATCGACAGCGTTAAAGACGAGCACGGTAAGCTCTTCACCTGCGGCCACTTCGATCTGGTCATCTGCGACGAAGCCCATCGGTCTATCTATAATAAGTACCGGGATATCTTCAACTACTTCGATGCCCCTCTGGTTGGTCTGACCGCCACGCCCAAGGACGAGATCGACAAGAACACCTATGAGGTCTTTGAGCTGGAAAACGGCGTGCCTACCTACGGCTACGAGCTGGCGCAGGCTGTCCGGGATGGTTTTCTGGTGGATTTCATGAGCGTGGAAACGAAACTGAAATTCCTGGAGGGTGGCATCGTATACGATGATCTGACGGACGAGGAAAAGGAAGAATACGAGAATAAATTCACCGATGAAGACGGTGAATTGCCGGATAAAATTATTTCTTCCGCACTGAACGAGTGGGTATTCAATGAAGATACCATCCGTCAGGTGCTGCATATCCTGATGACTCAGGGTATTAAAATCGACTATGGTCAGAAGCTTGGCAAGACCATTATTTTTGCCAAAAACCACAACCACGCCGAGAAGATCCGTGAGGTTTTCAACAAGGAATATCCCCACCTGCCGGGCTTTGCGGAGGTTATTGATAACCGCATCAACTATGCCCAGAGCCTGATCGACGATTTCTCCGACCCTAAGAAGCTGCCCCAGATTGCTATTTCGGTGGATATGCTGGACACTGGCATTGATGTGCCGGAATGTTTGAATCTGGTATTCTTTAAGAAGGTCATGAGTAAGGCCAAGTTCTGGCAGATGATTGGCCGAGGCACCCGCCTGTGCCAGGGCCTGCGAGATGGTGAGGACAAGGATCAGTTTTACATTTTTGACTTCTGTGGTAACTTTGAGTTCTTCCGCATGTCCAACGGAAAGCCCACTGCTGTTCAGATTGCCCTGCAAGGTGCAATTTTCAGCCTGAAGGCTCAGATCGCCTATAAACTGCAGGATCTGGAATACCAGACCCCGGAACTGGTGGAATTCCGCCAGAGTCTGGTGGATGATATGGTACAGAAGGTTCAGGAATTGAACCGGGAGAATTTTGCTGTTCGCCAGCACCTGCGGTATGTGGAGTTGTTTTCTGATCCCGAGAACTATGTAACTCTGACGTACGAGAATACCCTGCAGATGGCTGAGGAACTGGCGCCGCTGATCACTCCCGATGGGGATGAAGCCAAGGCAGTCCGTTTCGATGCGCTGATGTATGGCATTGAACTGGCTTATCTGGTGGGCAAGAAGTACTCCAGAGCAAGAACAGATCTGGTGAAGAAAGTCCGCAGTCTTGCAGAAATTGCCAATGTGCCTGCCATTAATAAGCAGAATGATTTGATCGACAAGATCCTGCACACCAGTTATGTGGAGGATGCAGGCGTCAATGAGTTTGAACACATCCGTGAAAGCCTGCGCGACCTCATCAAGTACATCCCTGTGGGTGGCCCGACTTATACAACGAATTTCACCGACGAGATCCTGACCACCGAATGGAAAGAATCGGATCTGGAGAATGAAGTCATTTCCAAGCTGAAAAATAATGAACCCATGACGGAAGCGGATGTGAAGGTTCTGGAAAGTATTCTCTGGAGTGAAGTCGGCACGAAGGACGAATACGATACCGAATACCAGGGAAAACCCCTGGGCGAGTTCGTCCGGGAAATCGTTGGCATGGATATGCGCGCTGCCAAGGAGGCCTTTGCTGAGTATCTGAATGACACTTCTCTGGACAGCAATCAGATCTATTTCGTCAATCAGATTGTGGAATACATCGTTCACAACGGTCTTCTGAAGGACATGAGCGTTCTGCAGGAGCCGCCCTTTACTGACAACGGAAGTATCGTAGAAATCTTCACAGATCTTTCCCTGTGGTTTGGTATCAAGGCCGTGATCGATAAGATCAACGCAAATGCGTTGGCCATGTAACAAAATCCACGACATAGTCAGATAAAATTAACCCGCCGTTGAGGTTTTCACACCTCACGGCGGGTTTTGCACATACGGGGACTATCGCTACACGGATGAAGTTTATCCTTTTGAACGATTACGGAATTCCAAACACCATTTGCATCTTGAGGTTTCTACTGTCACAAGCTGGAGCATCAGGAATCGTTCTGAAACCATTCTCGATTCCCATCTTAGCAGAAACTGCAAGACACAAGGCATCCAGCACATCCTCGTGCTGTTTTGGCTTGAAGCCAGTCAACACAGGAGCGACGTCAATACCATATTGCCGCAAAATTGCAGTTCGCTCAGCAATACCCTCTGGTGTGTGTTTGGAATAACGAAGCCCCACTCCCCTGTTCAGCATTTGAAAGGCCACCTCAGGATGGCTCTCAACAAGCCTGTTTTTCCAAGGAGAATTCTGTTCCAGGAACTGGTCCACCTGACGGATCATCTTTGTGAATCCATAGGACTGGCCCGTCAGCTTTCTGCCGAGGATGCGCTCATTTTCTGCGCTTGCTGTTGCATAGGCCTCAATGCCCAATACCTGACGGCATGGCACGGGAAAGATGGACGATTTTCGTCCTGTGGCAAGATACGCTCTCGCCTCCCGATCCGGGCGTTTGGCATCTTCTTCGGTACTCTCAGGAAGGCCCACGGGAATGTCAATCAGCACAGCATCTGCATTCAGATAGAAGTTATTTATGTCTGATATATCTGTCAGCTTCCTGACCGCGACTTCGCTCCCTCGGATCTCAGCCGCCAGCCAACAGGGCTTCATCCAGTCGATGCCGACCACAAAGCAGTCTTTCTCCTTGTGAGTCAGTCTTCGGTAAAGCCGCAGAAACTCCTTTTCGCACTGCTCGAATCCGGTGAATGTAAACTCCGGCATTGAGCTGAGTGTAGGTTCCTCATCGCTCAGACGAGCATCCATCAATGCCACGAATTCATGGTACAGGATGGCGTCATCAATTTCAAAAACATGGTCGTGCTCTTCCTGTGTCAGCGGTTCTTCCAGATACTTGGCCCAGATAACATCCTGCAAGGGTTTCTCGATTTCGAGATACTTCGGAAGTTCCTTCTTCACCGGCCGGGTCACATCGGACAAATAGGCCTCGCTGGCGTCATGGAGCAGGCAGGCCAGCTGCAACTTTTCGGAATAACCTCGTTCCTTGGCTTCTCTCATGCAGTTGATGCTATGCTGCCCCACGGAATAGAAGCTCCTGAAGTGACCGTTGGCCCGGCACAGCATGTTGAGGGCATGGGCAATATCCACGATGTCGATCAAATCAGGATCAGGATTCAACGGGTCAAACATGACTCCAGTATAGGTCTTAATGCAACTCATATCATCACCATCCGAGATCAGTTTTGTTTTATTATAGTCCAGCAATTTTATGAAGTCAACGAGGCACTCCGATACA
>JAFYLN010000217.1 GCA_017537045.1 Oscillospiraceae bacterium
AACGACGAAAAGACGGACAAGAAGATGTATGTCAGCACCATCAACTGTCCTAAGCATGACCCTTATGGGGCAATGATCGCCACCAAGAAGCAGTTTGGTAAGCTGGGTGGGAATGTTGCCTACCATGGATTTCAGAGTTTCAAACCCGGCGAGGTAACTCTGGAAGAGGCGCATCAAATTGGCATGGAGACAGCAAAGCGGATGTGGGGAGATGAGTATCAGATCGTTGTCACCACCCATTTGAATACAGATTCTCTGCATAACCACTTCGTCATCAACTCCGTGTCCTTTAAAACTGGAAGAAAGTTTGAGAACCATGTGTCCGATCATTACAAGCTGCGGGAGATCTCCGACGCGATCTGCAAGGAAAGGAACAAATCCGTATTGGAAAATGCAAGCTTCTACGGAGGTGAGAAAGGTGCCTACTGGGCGCATCGTGACGGCAAACTGACCCACAGAGATATGCTCCGAAAGGATATTGAATACTGTCTTTCCCTTTCCTTTGACAGACAAGATTTTGAATGGCGGCTTACCACACTTGGCTATACCTTCTCCAGAGATATGGATACCGGTGAACCTTCAGTGAAAGCACCGGGATGGCAACGAGCCGTGCGGCTATC
The DNA here is from genome assembly GCA_017537045.1 of Oscillospiraceae bacterium. The sequence continues at coordinate 621 of JAFYLN010000217.1, forward strand.
CTCGGTTGGATATTCGAAAGAAAGACTCAACCGTACCGTTTATGATAACCGCTTCAAAGACGAGGTGTATTTCAGCAGAAGAGAGCAACCCATTTACCGCAAACGGCAAACACCGCTATATGACCTGGAACGCACCATCTACCGCGCTCCCTGGATGGGCGCATTGGCATTCCCGTTCTTTCTGATGCTGGAACTATTGGAGATCAGCATTGTAAAACAGGAATATGGAAGACCTCCGGTTTATCCTCTGTCACCGGAATTGAGAGCAGAGATCCGGAAGATGGACGAATACACAGAAGACATCAAGCTTCTGGCGCAGTACCAAATCGGCACTGCCCAGGAGCTTTTTGCATTTCAAAAGAAGGTTGAAGATCAGATTACAGAACTGGTAGACGAACGAGAACACATCCGCAACCGTATCCGGAGGGCACCGGAGGAAGAAAAGCCCAAGCTGAAGGAAACAGCAAAAGAAATCACCAAGAAGATAGAACCCCTGCGGCAGCAACTGCGAAGCGCAAGGCGCATTGAGAAGAGAAGTTCCAAAGTGACGGAACTTCTTAATTTGGAACGGCAGGCAGAGCAGGAGGCCATGGAACACAACAAACGAATTGAAAGGAGTTACGAACGATGAAAGAAACAAGAGCAGAATATCTGCCAATCGAAAAACTGAGACCCTTTGATGGACACCCCTTCAAGGTAACCGACAACGAGGAAATGGACCAACTGACTTGGAGCATCCTTACCCAAGGCTTGTTGACTCCGCTGGTGGTCCGACCTCTCTCCAACGGTGAATATGAGGTAGTATCTGGACACCGGCGCTTACACGCATGTAAGAAGGCAGGAATCGAAACGGTTCCTGCCTTAATTCGTGAAATGGATCGCGACGAAGCAACCATTGCATTGGTGGACAGTAACCTCCACCGGGAGAAGATCCTGCCTAGCGAAAAAGCCTATGCCTACAAGCTGAAGATGGATGCCCTCAGCAGACAGGGACAGCGTACAGATTTAACTTCGACACAAGCTGTGTCGAAGTTCCGTACCAATGAACTGGTAGGTGAAGTAAACGGCGATAGTAGAGAAACTGTGCGACGCTATATCCGCTTGACCAACTTGATTTCCGGCATTCTGCAAAAGGTGGACGAAGGTAAGATTGCCCTCACCCCGGCGGTGGAGTTGTCCTGCCTGACCGAAACCGAGCAGGCAGACCTGTTGGAAACCATGGAAAGCGAAGATTGCACGCCGTCCCTTTCCCAGGCGCAACAGCTGAAGCAACTGAGTCAAGCAGGTCAGCTGAACATGGACCGGATTTTTAACATCATGCGTGAACCCAAGGCAAACCAGCAGGAAAAGATCAGTTTCAAAGTGGCAGATCTGAGACCGTATTTCCCCAGACATTACAACACGTCCCAGATGATGCAGGAAATCGTGATCGCACTGAAAGAACGACAGCAGCGCCTGGCCCGAATGCGGGATCATTCCCGATAAGCGGCACATTGGAAAAGGAGGATCAATTTGAATAAAATGGACGCAGAATATACTTCTGCGCATTATTTTGCCGCTTTGAAATTGATTGAGCAATTATACAAAGACGGTCATATTCCTGCGCAGATGCTTCGCAGCATCCTGAATGAATATGCGGATGTTGTGGACTTATCGAAGTTTACAATCTTGGAAGAAAAGGAGGAAGCATCATGATTCCATATTCTATGGACTACTTGAAGCGGCACTTACGGGTCTGTATCTATGCCCGTGTGTCCACAGAACATGAAGCTCAGCTCTCCGCATTAGAGAACCAGTTAGACTGGTACAAACCACTCCTGGAGTTGCACCCGGAGTGGGAACTGGTGGAGATGTATGTTGACGAGGGCATCACCGGCACATCTGCAGAAAAGCGTGGTGAATTCATGCGGATGATCGAAGATGCGAAGAAGCATAAGTTTGACATGATTCTGACCCGTGAGGTGTCCCGTTTTGCCAGAAATACCGTAGATACCTTGCAGTACACCCGCATGCTGAAAGAGCATGGTGTAGAGGTCTATTTTATCAACGATGGAATTAAGACCTTTGACGGCGATGGTGAGCTTCGACTCACCATCATGGCAACCCTCGCCCAGGATGAAAGCCGCAAGACATCCATCCGTGTAAAAAGCGGTCAGCAGACATCTATGAACAATGGTGTTTATTACGGAAACGGCAACATTCTTGGCTATACCCGGGTTGAAACCCTTTTACCGGACAAGACAAAATTGGTTGACTATGTAAT
>JAFYLN010000218.1 GCA_017537045.1 Oscillospiraceae bacterium
ACTACCAAATTACGATGTCATTGCGAGGAGCATGGCATTAAGCCATGCGACGCGGCAATCCGCATCCCCTGCATCCGAAGGATGCTGTCGCCCCAAAGGGGCGACAATTTGAAACCGCAACAGTGCGATAAACATCAATTTGAATGTTGACCAAAAAACAAGGCTCCCGGGATCCGGGAGCCTTAAAGTAGGATATGAACTTACAGGGCAGCCTTGATCTTTTCGATCATAGCATCATATTCTGCCTCCGTCAGGTAAGTCTTACCGGGATTCATAGCAAAGGGGGTGCCCCACTCGAATTCATCTTTGTACTTGGGTACCAGATGGAAATGCAGGTGGCAGCCGCCATCGCCATAAGCGCCGTAGTTGACCTTATCGGGAGCAAATGCCTTGTGGATGGCCTTTGCAGCGTGGGCAATATCTTCAAAAAACAGGTTCCGCTCTTCAGCAGAAATGTTCACCAGCTCGCTGACATGATCCTTGTACGCAACGATCACACGGCCGGGATGACTCTGCTCCTTAAAGAGAATCAGCTGAGAAACCTGCAGGTCGCAGATCTTGATGCCGAAGCCGGCGAGGATATCGCCGCCCATACAGTAACCGCAGTTGCAATCTTTCATTTTGATTCCCTCCACATTACTTCTTGACACGGCTCAGCAGACGGTTCAGCTGTGCCAGATCCTTCTTGCTGACATCGCCCATCAGGCCGCTGACTGCAGCAGTCTCACTGAACTTTGCAAAGCCCATCATATCCCGCAGGGTGGTCAGCATGGAAGCGAGGGTCAGATTGCCCTGCTTCATCAGCCAACCCTTGATGATCTTGAAGCACTCTTCATTGCTGAGCAGTTCGCCGTAGGTATCCTCCACACTGAAGCAGCCATCTACAACGATGATTTCCTCGGTGTCCTCGTTATCGGCTACTTCGTCGAACCAGTTGCCCACGGCCATGGCAGCAGCGATATCGGGCAGGGTGTAGGCCTCATTATGTGCAGCAACACCGTTCAGGGTAATGGTATCGGAAATGCCGCCGGAAACTGCAGTAACGGTATTCTCGCCGTCACGCAGCGCCACATTCTCGAAGACCACAGCATGGTCAACAGCTTTGGCGGTTGCCATTTCTGCGCCGTTGACGATCAGGGTAACCTCGTCACAGTTTGTATAGACGGTGATGTTACGCTCCTCGGGCGCACGGTCGATCCAGCGGCGGCCTGCCACATGGATCATAGGCTCAGAAGTCCAGTATGCCTTGTACAGGAAGAAGGCATCCTTCTTCAGCTTGCGGTCGTAGCTGATCAGACCCTTGTTGTTGCGGCCGACCACACCGCCCTCGTTACGGGCATCGGCAGCAAAGTCAAAGCAGTTCCAGACGTGGGTTGCCCACAGGTAGGGACGGTTCTCGAAGGTCTTGAGCATCTCGTGATGGTAGTAGGATGCATATTCCTCGCTGTAGTCATGGTTCATGGGCGTAGCGGAGTGCCACTTGGTGATATTCTCAACACCGTACTCGGACACGCCCAGAGGAATATCAGGATTCAGCTTGTGGTAAGCATCGAACCAGGGGCCGTTCTGAGCCACATCGCCGCCGTACCAGCCGAAGTAGTGGTTGTAGGAAACCACATCGGTGATGTAGTTGTGCTCAGAGTCCATGGGCGTGCTGGAAACCTGTGCAATGGTGGTCAGGCGGCTGGGATCCATGCACTTGGCCAACTGGTTCAGATCCCGGAGGTTCTTGCGCAGAGGTTCGTTGTCAGTACCAATCAGGATCTCATTGGAGATGCCCCAGAAAAAGATCGAAGGATGGTTGTAATTCTGGGCAACCAGCTCGGTCATCTGGGAGATAGTGTTCTCGTAGGCTTCCTCAGAAGGGATAAATTTGGAAATGAAAGGAATTTCCGCCCACAGGGCGAAGCCGGTCTTGTCGCACAGATCGTAGAAATACTGGTCATGCTGATAATGGGCAAGACGGATGGTGTTGGCACCCAGCGCCTTGATCAGGGCAATATCCTCTTCGTGGTCAGCCTTGGCAACTGCCCAGCCTTTATCCAGTCTGTCCTGGTGGCGGGAAACGCCGCGCAGAGGAATATTCTTGCCGTTCAGATAGAAGCCGGTTGCAGCATCCACACGGAAAGAGCGGTAGCCGTAGGTAACAGTAACAGTATCCACAACTTCTCCGTCCTTTGCGATGGTGGCAACGGCACTGTAGCAGTAAGGATCAGCCATACCGTTCCACAGGTGGGGATTCTTCACATCGATGATGATGACATTGTGTGCCTCGGCATCAGCCGCTGCTGCACCAACGGTATTGCCACCGGCATCCTTCAGTTCCACTGCCACGGTGCAGCCGTCAGCATTCAGCGGGAACAGGTCAAGGCGGGTCTTGCCGGAGCAGTGGGGCGTGACGAACACAGCCTCGGTGCCGTCCATCAGCAGATCGAAATGAGCAGGTGCCACTTCAATGAAATTGACATCACGGTACAGGCCGCCATAGAACGTAAAATCGGCAGTCTGGGGATAAATGTCACTGACTGCGTTGGAGACCACAACAGTCAGAATATTACCGGATGCCTTCATGGCAGGAGTCAGATCATAACGGAAGGTAGAGAATCCGCCCTTGTGGGTGCCCAGTTCTCTGCCATTGCAGTAAACAGTCGCTACATGGTTGGCACCCTGAATCTCGATGTACTGCTTCTTGCCCTTGGTGGGATTGGGCAGGTCAATCTCATAGGTGCCGATGCCGCGCCAGTAGTCATTGCCGCCATCCTGACCGTCGAAGGCGTTCCAGGTGTGGGGCAGTGCAACAACCTCAAGGGGCTGTCCCTGCTTGGCAAAGCGGGCAGATGTCAAAAGCGTTTTGATTCTCATGTTAATCATGCTCCTTTCAAGATTGGAAAGTATTCTCAATCTTTAACAGTATAACATCTGACCAATTCTTCGTCAAGGAATTCTGCATTTTTCGGCATTTTTCATAGTTTTTGCCACTATATTTCGACAACAAGAAAGTAAAAATTGTCTTTCTTCTTTTACCGAAGGAAAAATTCAAATTTCAGTTTATCGTTCCGTTCCGATTATGAATGTAGGGGCGGCGATCCGCCGCCCGCTGCGGTTGTCTGTTACAAATTCGCCGAAATCCAATGCGAATTCGCAACATTTCTCTGCGCGGGCGACCAATGGTCGCCCCTACGTTATCCACGGCACATGGTGCGACAAACATCAATTTAAAACGCAAACAAAGCAAGGCTCCCGGATGGGAGCCTTGGTGCGGATTTTGAAAGATGCGGTCAACTCTGCAAATGCCGGAAAATCTCGTCCCAGACTGCTTCATCCTGCTGCGTCATACGAAGCCAGTCGAATGAATCCATGAACGCTTTCTGCTGCGCAGGGGTTTCCAGCTTCTTTTTCTTTACAAGCTTCTGGAAACGGGCAAAGAAATCGTCCTTATACTGCACCGCATCAATGGTATAGGAGGGATTGTGTCCTTTATTGTCCGTGATAAGGAAACGGATATTCTGCTTTTCGGAAAGCGCCTGCTGCAGCACATCAAAGTGATGGCGCTTATGCACCACCTTGTCGTCAGAGCTGGCGATCAGCAGCACCTTGGCACTGGTCTTGGAAAGTGTTTCGATTGCATCTGCATCCGCATAAGCCCCGTTTGCTTCCTTTTCCAGCGCATAAAGGGATTTGCGCACACCCTTCAAAAGGCCGGAGAAGGTCTGCTCCAGCATCCTTCTGACGCTGATAAACCCGGACATGGAAACCACGTGGGTGATCTGCGGATGCATGGCAGAAATATTCATGGTGGAAAAGCCGCCCCAGCTGTGACCCACGACGGCAATCTTCCGGTCAGCAAGCGCGGGTTCTTTTTCCAGCGCACACATACAGTCATCCAGATCTTTCAGGCTCTGGGCAAACCCATTGCAGCTTTTACCGCCGGATTCCATACAGCCGGTATGGTCATAGGAATAAACAAGATATCCCGCCTTCGCCAGGTATTCTATCTCCCGCAGATAGGCGCGGTGGCCGTTACCCATGCCGTGGTCGAAGACGACCAGCCGGCCGGAAATGGGATTGTCATAGTAATAGAACCATCCCTTCAGATCATGTCCCATCTGGGATTTGAAACCATAGGGCTGCGATTGCAAACCGGAAAAATCTGCTGCAGTGAAATAAAAAATACCGTTGGGGTTATCGTTTCGGATAAAAAGATTGCTGCGGTACAGTTTTTCGATGATGTTCATTCTGTTCCACCTCCCGAAATTTGTTTTTATTATAGGGCGGATTTTGGTACCTGTCAACGAATCGACGTTTATTTTCCATGTTACGATTGCAAATGTCCGCGATACGTGGTATAATCGCTTCAAATTACTTTCAAAAGGCTGAATCGGGAGGTGGATGCCATGCGCATCGTCATCAAAATCGGAACAAGTACCCTTGCACATCCCACGGGACATCTGAACATCCGTCTGGTAGAGCAACTGTGCAAAGTTATCAGCGATATCAAAAACGCAGGACACGAAGTGATCCTCGTGTCCTCCGGTGCTATCGGCATGGGCGTCGGCAAGCTGGGACTTCGGATGCGCCCATCGGATATTCCCACCAAGCAGGCAGCTGCCGCCGTGGGTCAATGCGAGCTGATGTATACATATGACAAGCTTTTCAGTGAGTACAATCATACGGTCGCACAGCTTCTGATCACCGGCGATGATGTGGCAAACCATACCCGCCACGAGAATTTCCGCAATACTTTAAACCGGCTTCTGGAACTGGAAGCGCTGCCCATCATCAACGAAAACGACACCGTCGCTACCGACGAGATCGTCATCGGTGACAACGATACACTGGCTGCCATCGTGGCAAAGAGCATCGATGCAGACAAGCTGGTGCTGCTTTCTGACATTGACGGACTGTATACCGCCGATCCGCACAAGGATCCCGACGCAAAGCTATTATCCTTTGTTTCCGAAATCACCGAAGAAATACGTGCCCTCGGCGGAGGCAGCGCAGGTAATCAGGGCACAGGCGGTATGGCAACCAAGCTCCACGCGGCGCAAGTTTGTCTGGAATCCGGCTGCGATATGGTTATTACCAACGGCAAACGCCCCGATGATCTGTATGCCATTCTGGAAGGCCGCAGCATCGGAACCACATTTTCAAGGAGGTAAGCTCATGAATGATATGCTCAGAGCCGCAAAGGCCGCAAAGGTGCAGGTATCCTGCCTGACAACGGAGCAGAAAAATGCCGCGCTGGAGGCTATGGCTGACGCGCTGCTGAAAAACGAAGAAAGCATTCTGGAAGCCAATGCGCTGGATCTTGAAAAAGCAAAGGGTACAGTTTCCGACGTGATGCTGGACCGGCTGATGCTCAACTCCTCCCGTATCGCAGGCATGGCGAAGGGCATCCGGGATGTGGCAAAGCTGCCCGATCCTGTGGGTCTCAAGCTGGACGAATACACCCGTGAAGACGGACTGAACATCCGGAAGGTTTCCGTTCCCATGGGTGTCATTGCAATCATTTACGAAAGCAGACCTAATGTCACCTCCGATGCGACAGCACTGGCGCTGAAAAGCGGCAATGTTTGCATCCTGCGCGGCGGCAAGGAAGCTTTCCGCTCTGCAAATGCGATCGTTGATGCGCTGAAAGACGGTCTGAAGGCCGTGGGCATCACAGAAGATGCCATCAATCTGGTGCAGGATACCTCCCGCGCCAGTGCCACACAGCTCATGACCGCAAACGGCTACATTGATCTGCTGATTCCTCGGGGCGGTGCCGGTCTGATCAACGCATGTGTACAGAACGCCACCGTTCCCTGCATCGCCACCGGTACCGGCATCTGCCATGTGTATGTGGACAAGAGTGCAGATCAGGAGAAAGCTCTGACGATCATTGAGAATGCCAAAACCAGCCGCCCCAGCGTCTGTAACGCCGAGGAAGTGCTGCTGGTTCATAAAGAAATTGCTGCGCAATTCCTTCCGAAGGTTCATGCACGGATCGGCAGTAAGGTAGAACTGCGTCTGGATAAGACGGCACAGGGTATTATTCCCGGTGTCGCTGCAAAAGAAACTGATTTTGACACCGAGTTCCTTGACTACATTCTGGCAGTGAAATGCGTCGATGATGTCAGCGAGGCGGTAGCGCATATCGCTGCCCATTCCACCGGACACAGTGAAGCCATTGTGGCGCAGGATGAAGCTGTTCTCGCCCAGTTTGCCGCCGGCGTAGACAGCGCGGCGGTTTATCTGAACGCCTCTACCCGCTTTACCGATGGCGGCGAATTCGGTCTCGGCTGCGAGATGGGCATTTCCACCCAAAAACTCCACGCCCGCGGTCCTATGGGTCTGCGTGAGCTGACCAGCTATAAGTACCTGATCACCGGAGACGGTCACATCCGATAAGGAGAATATTCTATGAAATACGGATTTATTGGCTGCGGCAACATGGGCGGTGCCATTGCCAAAGCGCTGGCATCAAAAGGTGCCGATCTGGCTGTTACCGACCGCAGCGGCAAAGCAAAAGCACTGGGATTCCCCTACACCAGTGCGGAAGATATTGCTGCAAATGCAGAACGTATTTTTCTTGGCGTGAAACCCCATATGATGAAAGGCGTACTGGAAAAGCTGCGCCCCATCCTGCAGGAGAAAAAGCCCCTGCTGATCACCATGGCGGCTGGACTGGCGATGGAAAAAATCGATGAAATGGCAGGCGGTGGATTTCCGGTTATCCGCATCATGCCCAATACACCCACAGCTATCGGCATGGGTGTAATTCAGTATTGCGCCAATGAAGTGGTAGGCGAGGACGTCCTGTCAGACTGGCTGGCTGATATGGCACCCTGCGGACTGCTGGATATGCTGGACGAAAGCCTTATCGATGCTGCCAGCGCCCTGTCCGGCAGCGGTCCTGCCTATATGTATGTTTTCATGGAAGCACTGGCTGATGGTGCGGTAGCCTGTGGCATTCCACGCCAGAAGGCCTATGAATATGCCGCCATGACCATGGCTGGCTCCGCCCAGATGTACTTGCAGACCAAACAGCACCCCGGTGCACTGAAGGATGCAGTCTGCTCACCCGGCGGCAGTACCATTGCCGGTGTGAAGGCACTGGAAGAAGGCGCTTTCCGTGCATCTGCCATAAACTGCGTCACCGCTACTTACAAGCGGAACAAGGAGCTGGGAAAGGGATAACTTTCATTTCGGCGTACGGAATAACCGGCGGGACTGAAGCATGAAAATCTCTGCCGGCTCGGCCTGCGTTCAGCCAGTCTCCCAAAGATGAGCATATTCTAAGACAGGAGCATTCCTATGCGTTATTATTTTGCCCCTATGGAGGGCATCACTGATGCACCCTACCGCCGTGTTCACCACAGCTTCTTCCCGGGGCTTGATGCCTACTACATGCCCTTCATTTCCCCTACCATGCACCGCACCTTGACCAATCGCGAATCCCGCGACCTGCCTATGGCAGACAGTGTGCCGTTTCGCGCTGTGCCCCAGATTCTGACCAAGGTGCCGGAGGATTTTACCTGGGCGGCTGGCCAGTGTCTGCAGCGGGGTTATGACGAAGTCAATCTCAATATAGGGTGTCCCTCGGGTACTGTGGTAAGCAAGGGTAAGGGAGCAGGCATGCTGGCAGACCCTGTCAGGTTGGATGAATTTCTGGATAAGGTTTTTGAAAACGCACCTTTGCCGGTCTCCGTCAAAACCCGTCTTGGCATGATGGAAGCGGAGGAATTTCCCAAAATTCTCGACATTCTGAATCAATATCCCATCAAGGAGCTTACAATCCATCCCAGAGTGCGGAAACAGTTTTACAAGGGCGGCGTGGATATGGACATGTTCCGCTATGCGCTTCAAAACAGCAAAAATCCGCTGTGCTACAACGGTAATCTGCGCACCCTGTCGGAAGTTCGTGCCTTTGAGCAAGCGTTCCCGCAGGTAGAAGCTGTGATGATCGGCCGCGGACTGGTAGGCAATCCCGCCATGTTCCATCCTGAAGTGGACGCAGCCGCCATCCGTGCATTTCACGATGCCTTGCTCGAAACATATATCGAAGCCTTCGGCAGTGCCCGCAATGCGATCTTCCGTCTGAAGGAAAACTGGCACTGCATGAGCCTGCTGTTCGAGGGCAGTGAAAAACTCTGGAAAAAATTACGAAAAACCACAGATATTGCCGAGTACCGCGCCATTACAGCAGAAATTTTTGCTACGCTGCCCATGCACAAGGAGTTGCAGGCGGACTGGTAAAGCAGGAGAGATAAAAAATGAAAAGATTGATGATTTGTGTTTTCGTTGCCGGACTGGTTCTCAGTGGATGTGCGCAGTCACGGGAAGACCCGTTCCGGGTGGACACCGTGGTGCAGATTCCGGTGGATCCCACCGATGCACCCACAGAACCGCCGACGGAACCGCCGACAGAAGAACCGTCCGCACCACCAACAGCGGCACCCACCGAAGCGCCTGCAGAACCGAAAGAAACCACGGCAAAGAAGACAACTTCTTCCAAGAGCAGCTCCAGCAAGAGTTCCTCCAGTAAGAGCAGCAGTTCCAGTAAGTCCAGCAGTTCCAGTTCTTCCAAGAATCAGTCTGCATCCAAGAAAGAGCCTGCGGCAACCCAGCCGCCCAAGGCAGTAGAACCCCCTGTCACACAGCCGCCGGAAACCCTTCCTGTGCCGACTGTACCTGTAGTTCCCACCGAAGTACCTACAGTACCGCCTACGGAAGCACCCACCGAGCCACCGACAGAACCTCCCTACGACCCATCCTCCTATGGTATTGGCGGATTGGAATATGCAATTGTGGACGAGCTCAATGCCTATCGTACAGAAGCCGGTTTGCCGGAGCTGTCCCTGAGCAGACGGCTCAGCGGCATTGCTTACATCCGTGCGCAGGAGATCAGCAGTTCCTGGAGCCATACCCGTCCCGATGGTCGCGGCTTTACCAGTGTGCTTGGTGACTATGGTTACGGCTATGGCGCAGCTTCGGAGCATCTGGTTTATGTGTCCGGCAGCGGTGACGCTGTAGCGATCGCAGCAAAGTGGATGGCATCGGATTCCAACAGTGCCGATATTTTAAGCGGAAGCTTTACGAAGGCAGGTATCGGTGTCTACTATGCTGGCGGCGTGATCTATGTGGCCTGTTTGTTGACTGGATAACAATTTCAGGGCGGATGCAGCTGCATCCGCCCTGTTACTCTGTAAATTGATGTTTGTCGTGCTGTGTGCCGTGGATAACGTAGGGGCGACTATTGGTCGCCCGCGCAGAGAAATGTTGCGATTTCGCCGAAAACCAATGCGAATGCGAAATATTCTGCTGTGCGGGCGGCGGGTCGCCGCCCCTACGAGATCATTGTAAGACTGTACGACAAACCGAAATTTGATAACTCATCCCTGCAGTTTCTTTAACCGTGCAATTTCCCGCCGCACCACATCTGCGGTTTCCCCTGTGGTGAAATTCCACTCTTTGTCGAAGACTTCCAGTTCTTCCTCATAGGCGGCAATGGCACCGGAAATATCACCCTGTAACTCACATATCTGGGCAATGCTTTCCAGCCCATCCACATACCGGGGCGGAGCCATGGTCTCTAATGCTTTCCGGTAGAACGCCTTCGCTTCACCGTATGCTCCGCTTGTTGCCATCACATCACCCATGCTGAGCCAGACACACCATTCATGGGAGAAATCCTCCGTCATTTTCTGCCAGACCTGCATGGCAACATCCCGCTCTCCGGATTCCCAGAGGATCTTTCCTTCGTAGAGGGGTGTGCGGTAGGTGTGATCCACCTGTGCAAGGCGTTCCCAACAGGTGCGGGCCTCGGTATAACGGCAGTCATCCAGAAGCTGGTCGATGAGCCACAGATATCCACGCCAGCAGTCCGGATGTGCCGCCACAAAATCCTGATAGTAGAGAATCAGCTTGTGGTGATTGGCAGCATACCAGTCCCCACATTGACCGTTCATGGCCTGAACCAGAGATGCGTGGGCTTCCCGAAGATTCGGATCACGTCGCAGGGCTTCCTTTGCGTATTCTGCAGCCTTTTCACGATGCTCTTTGGCCAGGTGGTTCTCCAAATCTGCTAAAAGCTCATGCGGCCTGCCGTTTTCCGGTTCCCGATTTGCCTTTTCCAGCAGAAACTGACGCTCATTTTCCACATCTGCCGGGTTCAAATACCGCACATCCCAGATCATATTCTGAATCCGTTCCAAGCGGGTATCGTCGGACAGGGCGAACAAGTCATCGATGGTGACTCCGAAATAGGCACTCAGGGCGGGCAGAAGCTCAATATCCGGCGCGGTGCTGCCGCATTCCCATTTGCTGACAGCCTGTGCCGTCAGGCCGAAATGACGGGCAAGTGCTTCCTGTGTCACGCCCCGGCGCAGCCGGAGCTGTTTGATCTGATTTCCGATTTCCATAAAACATTCTCCTTAAGAACTGGTTTTCAGCGCTGTTATTATGATTATAACAAACCGGAAGCGTTTTTCAATGGAGCAGATTTTTCACAGGCGCAACTACTGGTTGTACCGGCACATAGCCGCACAGTGGCAGGCATAAACTGTATGGAAAACAGGAAACAGGAAGGTTATGTAAACCAGAATGACGAAAAATATTGACTTTTTGTGCCTATGAATGTATATTTATATGGGTGAGTTTTTCCACCGGGAAAGGAAATGCTTATGATCAAGACAATGGAACTTTATGACATGAGCCACTCTCTGGCAGGACAGTACCTGACGGGCTTTGAATATCCCTGTCAGGCGCTTTCCGGTATCAAGAATCTGATTCTGGAGCTCGGCTCCAAGCTGGGCGAGGATTTCACAGAAGTTTCTCACGAAGTCTGGGTGCATAAAACGGCAAAGGTAGCGCCTACGGCATATCTCGGCAGCCCCTGCATCATCGGCGCAAATACGGAAGTGCGCCACTGCGCATTTATCCGCGGCAGCGCACTTGTGGGCGAAAACTGCGTTGTGGGCAATAGCGTAGAGCTGAAAAATGTAATTCTGTTTGACAACGTGCAGGTTCCCCATTATAACTATGTAGGTGACAGCATTCTGGGTTATAAGTCCCATATGGGTGCAGGCAGCCTGACTTCCAACGTCAAATCCGACAAGACGCTTGTAACCGTTAAGAACGGTGACGAAAAGATCGAAACCGGTCTGAAAAAATTCGGCGCTATGGTGGGCGACTTCGTAGAAGTGGGCTGCAACAGCGTCCTGAACCCCGGCACGGTAGTTGGCCGGAGCAGTAATATCTATCCGCTTTCCTGTGTCCGCGGCGTTGTACCGGCGTGCAGCATCTGGAAAAACAGCGGACAAATCGTGAAAAAGGTATAAAGGAGTTTTCCTATGGGTAAGTATTTTGGAACTGACGGCTTCCGCGGCGAAGCCAATGTCAATCTGACTGCAGACCATGCATTCAAGGTCGGCCGTTTCCTCGGCTGGTATTACACACAGGTCAAGCGCCGCAACGGCTCTGACACCCCTGCCCGCATTGTCATCGGCAAGGACACCCGCCGCTCCAGCTATATGTTTGAATACAGTCTGGTTGGCGGTCTGGTCGCTTCCGGTGCCGATGCCTATCTGCTACACGTTACCACCACTCCCTCCGTTGCCTATGTGGTGCGCACCGAGGGCTTTGACTGCGGTATTATGATCTCCGCGTCCCACAATCCCTACTACGACAACGGCATCAAGCTGATCAACGGCTTCGGCGAGAAGATGGATGAGAGCGTCATTTCCCTGGTGGAAGCCTATCTGGACGGCCATCTGGAAGCCTTCGGCCATCAGTGGGAGGAACTGCCCCTTGCCAAGCGCGATCAGATCGGCCGCACCGTCGACCATGTCTCCGGCCGTAACCGTTACATCGGTTACCTGATCTCTCTGGGTATGTACTCCTTTAAGGGTGTAAAAGTGGGTCTCGACTGCGCCAACGGCTCTTCCTGGAATATTGCAAAGAACGTCTTTGATGCACTGGGTGCAAAGACCTACGTTATCAACGCCGATCCCGATGGCTACAACATCAACAACAATGCCGGCTCCACCCATATCGAGGTGCTGCAGAAGTTCGTGCTGGACAATGGCCTGGACGTGGGCTTTGCCTATGACGGCGACGCTGACCGCTGCCTGTGCGTGGATGAAAAGGGCAACGTCATCACCGGTGACCATATCCTGTATATCTATGGCCAGTACATGAAGGAGCGCGGCAAGCTGCTGGGCAACACCGTGGTTACCACTGTCATGAGTAACTTTGGCCTCTACAAGGCTTTCGACGAGCTGGGCATCGAGTATGCCAAGACCGCCGTGGGTGACAAGTATGTTTATGAGTACATGATGAACAACGGCTGCCGTATCGGCGGTGAGCAGAGCGGTCACATCATCTTCTCTAAGTATGCTTCCACCGGTGACGGCATCCTGACGAGCCTGAAGATGATGGAAGTCATGATGGCAAAGAAGAAGACCATGAGCCAGCTCTGTGAAGGCCTGACCATCTATCCCCAGATCCTGAAGAACGTCAACGTTGCCGACAAGGCCGTGGCACAGGCAGACCCCGATGTGCAGGCAGCAGTTGCAGAGGTTGCAGCAAAGCTGGGAGATTCCGGCCGTATTCTTGTTCGTGAGTCCGGCACCGAGCCCAAGATCCGCGTCATGGTGGAAGCAGAATCTCTGGAAATCTGCCAGGAATATGTGGACTTCGTGGTTGATACCATCAAGCGCAAAGGCCACGCAATCTAAAATAATGATGAAAATGCCGCCCAAAAAGGGCGGGTGTCCATAAAACAGTTTCAGTCCCGACAGACTATCTGCCGGGACTGTTCTTGTATATTTTTCAGCAATGTGATAAAATGGACGAAACAATTAGACAAATTTCAGTTTCTAGGAGTGAATAATGAGTAAGTGTGAATGGTGTGATTATAAAGAAAACAAATGGCTACTGCATAAATCATTACATTGGTCTGTTTATTTAGCAGATGTACAAGATTATGTGGGTAGATGTATTTTGGTGTTGAATAGGCATTGTGGAAGCCTTTCGGAATTGAATGCTTCCGAATGGATTGAACTGAAAACAATTATAGATAGATTAGAATGTATCTATAAAAAGGTGTTAGGCGCTGAACTAAGTAATTGGAGTTGTTTGTTGAATAACTTTTATAAAGAAACAATACCCAACCCTCATTTGCACATACATGTGAGGCCTAGATATAAAAACGCCATTGTTATTAACAAACACTCATACGAAGATACAGAATTCGCTCATCACTACGCGCTAAAAAAAGAAGAATTATTACTTGATGAAGACAGACGGATATTGTATCTGCTAATGAAGAAACATTTTAATTAATACATTCCAATTTGTTAAACAGATAACGGGCGCACCTCTATACACCATTCGGTGTAGTGCGTTGGATGCGGCACATAGCTCTCCCTTTGGGGGAGCCATGGCTGCCTGCAATCAAATGTATGGATAAAAACGGAGCGTATCGGTTCAGATACGCTCCGTAAACTGTTTGACGGATATCCGCTTGAAGGGCAGCATTTTTCTATGATTTGTGTATTTTCCTTTACAAGGGCTCTGCTTACTTGATGATACGCACTCTGAGAACGCCGTTGATTTTCTTCAGCTCTTCCACAGCATGCTGGGAGGGGGTATGGTCAAGATCCAGCATGGTGTAAGCATAGTCACCGCGGCTCTTGTTCATCAGGCCGTCGATGTTGATGTTCTCACTGGCCATGGCAGTGGTGAAGCGGCTCAGAGAGTTGGGAATGTTCTTATGCAGAATGGTGATACGGCCTGCGGTATGGCAAACGCCCATGTCGCAGTTGGGGAAGTTCACGGAGTTGGCGATATTGCCGTTTTCCAGATAATCCATAACCTGACGGACAGCCATTCTGGCACAGTTATCCTCAGATTCCTCCGTGGAAGCACCTAAGTGTGGAATGGCAATGCAGCCGGGCATGTTGGCAGTCTTGGCATTGGGAAAATCCGTTACATAGCGGGCTACCTTACCGGATCTCAGGGCTTCGGCCATGGCATCGTCATCCACCAGCAGATCACGGGCGAAATTCAGAATGATCACGCCGTCCTTCATCTTGGAGATAGCGTCACGATTGATCATCTGTCTGGTATCGTCCAGCAAGGGCACATGGAGGGTAATGATATCACAGTTTTCATAGATTTCCTCACGGCTCTTGACGCGGTTGACGTGGCTGTCCAAGTGCCATGCGGCATCGATGGAAATGAAGGGATCACAGCCGTAGACCTGCATACCCAGCCGTCTGGCCGCATTGGCCAGAGGGCCGCCGATGGCACCGAGGCCAATAACACCCAGCTTCTTATCTCGGATCTCATGGCCTGCAAACTGCTGTTTGCCCTTTTCCACCAGTTTTGCAACATCGGGGCTTTCCTTGATGGACTGCACCCAGTTTATGCCGCCAACGATATCGCGGCAAGCCAGCAGCATGCCGCACAGCGCCAGCTCCATGACGGAATTAGCATTGGCACCGGGGGTATTGAATACCACGATGCCCTGATCGGCGCAGGAGGTCAGGGGGATATTGTTAACACCGGCACCGGCACGGGCAATGGCCAGCAGGTTTGCAGGCATTGCCATATCGTGCATGGACGCAGAGCGTACCAGCATGGCATCGGCATCTTCTGCCGCCGCGCCGAGGGTATAGTCTTCCGTCCAGAGAGCAGTACCCTTGTCGGAGATTTTATTCAGATAATGGATGTTATGCATAAGAGAGACCTCTTTTCAACATTTCAAATTCCAGTTTGTCGTGCTGTTCCAGTTATGAATGCAGGGGCGGCGGGTCGCCGCCCCTACGTTATCCACAGCACATGGTGCGGCAAACATCAATTTACAGATTCTTTTCTTCAAACTCCTTCATGAAAGCCACCAGCTTCTCCACGCCTTCGATGGGCATGGCATTATAGATGCTGGCGCGCATACCGCCGACGCTTCTGTGGCCTTTCAGGTTCACGAAGCCGGCCGCTTCTGCTTCCTTGACAAACTTTGCATCCAATTCCTTGTCACCGGTGACAAAGGGAACATTCATCAGTGACCGGTCTTCCTTACGCACAGTACCTCTGAAGAGCTTGCTTTCGTCAAGAAAATCGTAGAGAATCTTTGCCTTTTTCTCATTATACGCCTTCATGGCAACAAGACCGCCCTGTTTTTTCAGCCACTTGAATACTTTTCCGCAAATATAGATACCATAAGCAGGGGGCGTATTGTACATGGAACCGTTGTCGGCATGGGTCTTATATTTGAGCATGGTGGGCGTACCGGGCAGGCAATCCTCGGAGATCAGGTCTTCACGGATGATGACGATAACCACACCGGCAGGGCCGATGTTCTTCTGGACACCGCCGTAGATGATGCCATATTTCGCCACATCTACAGGCTCGGACAGGAAGCAGGAAGACACATCGGAAACCAGCAGCTTTCCCTTGGTATCAGGCAGGGTGTGGAACTTGGTGCCGTAGATGGTGTTGTTCTCGCAGATATAAACATAGTCCGCATCTTCGCTGATGGGCAGGTCGGAGCAGTCAGGGATATAGGAGAAGGTTGCATCCTCGCTGGAAGCAATGGCATTGGCCTTGCCGTAAAGCTGGGCTTCCTTGAATGCCTTCTTTGCCCACTGGCCGGTGATGATATAATCAGCCACCTTGTTCTTCATCAGGTTCATGGGCACCATAGCAAACTGCTGATGGGCACCGCCCTGCAGGAATAGAACCTTATAATTGTCGGGAATGTTCATCAGCTCCCGCAGATCGGCTTCTGCTTCGTCAATAATATTCTGGTATGTCTTAGACCGATGGCTCATTTCCATAACGGACATACCGGTTCCACGGTAGTCCAGCATTTCAGCAGCAGCTTCCCGAAGCACTTCCTCCGGAAGTACAGCCGGACCTGCAGAAAAGTTGTACACTCTTGCCACAAGAATCCCTCCAGATCTTATATTTGGAAATTATGTCCGCTTTTGGTGGACAAATGTATTTGTTACGTATAGTACCATTTTTTGTTTTGGAAAACAATATACAAAATAAATCAAACTTTCCCCATTTTTCGGCAAAAGTCTCGGCAGAACGCCGATTTTTTCTAATTATGCAAAAATCTTAAGAAAAAAGAAAGGTTAAAAAGCAGAATATTGTGTTGAGTTTCAAAAAAATACATGCTATAATGACCGAAGATTCCTTAATCTAAACGATTCTGACACCCCCTCGCGAAAGGAGTAACGATGTGAACCGAAAAAAGGCACTACTGGCATTACTTGCCTGCATCGTTCTGTTTGCCGGTGCTGTTGTATTTGCCCTGACGTTTTCCGGTCAGGGAAATGGCAACAATGGCAATTCCCACCCCATTGTTTTAAGTGAAATTCTCGCGGGTAACCGCACCTATATCTCCCCCAACGGTAAGTACCTGGATTTTGTGGAAGTCCGGAACAACTCCGATTCCCCCGTTGATATTTCCGGTTACATGATCTCCGACCGTCCTGACTATATCGGCTACACCTTCCCGCAAGGTACCATCCTGCAGGCGCACAGTGCTATTGTATGCTGGTGTGATAAGGAAAGCGACTCTGACCGCTATGGCAAATTCGGCATTTCCCGCAAGGGCGATGATACCATTTTGCTGTACAACAAGGCCAATGTACTGATCGACCAGTATACCGTGCCTGTTGTGGAAGAGAATGTTCCTGTCGTCCGCATGGAGGACGGCACCTGGGCCACTGCCGTCTATGCCACCCCCGGCTTTGAGAATACCGATGCCGGCTTTGAAAAGTGGCTGAAATCCGTCGATGCAGAATCGGTCAGTGTGGTCATCAGCGAAGTGATGTCCGGCAGCGGCTTTGCCATCATTGACGGCGAAGGCAACCAGAGTGACTGGGTCGAGCTGCTGAACACCGGCAACAAGGCTGTGGTGCTGGATGGCGCATTTCTGTCCGACGATCCGCAGAACCGTACCAAGTGGCAGATTCCCAGCATGACCATAAAGCCCGGGGACCGGGCTTTGATCCGCTGTGCCGGCGCAGCGGCGGGCGCGGATGAGGCCAGCTTCGCCCTTGCCCGGGACGGCGGCAGCGTAATTCTCACCGGTATTCACGGCAACACCATCAGCATGGTGGAATACCCGAAGCTGGGTAAGGAATGCAGTTGGGCGCTGCAGGACGATGGCAGCTATCTGGAAACTGCAAAAACCACACCCGGCTACGAAAATACGGAAGCCGGCTATGATGCATGGCTGGAAGCCGTCGGTTTTGCAACCCCCGAAATTCGAATCAGCGAAGTAATGTCTGCCAACCGCAGCACCGTTGTGAGCAGTGCCGGCGAACTTTGTGACTGGATTGAGCTGTACAATGCAGGAAATGAAGATGTGCTGCTCAATGGCCTGTATCTTTCCAACGATGCATCCGACCGTATGAAGTGGATGCTTCCCGATATTACCCTGTGCGCCGGCGAACGCACTGTGATCAAGTGCTCCGGCAGCGATGCACCCGTAAGCGAAGCCGACTTCTCCCTGCCCCGTGAGGGCTGTACCGTCATTCTCTCCGGTGCTGCAGGCAATGTGATCGACCAGGTGGATGTGCCCCGCCTGGGCGAAGACCGTACCTGGGCGCTGCAGTCCAATGGCATATTTGCCGAGTGTGATTATCCATCCCCCGGTTATGACAACACAAAGGAAGGCTACAGTGCTTTCCGCGCGACACAGGTCGTCACCGGCCCATTGATTATCTCCGAAGTGATGCCCTCCAACTGCACCTACCTGATGCAGTCTGACGGTGAGTACTACGACTGGGTCGAACTGAAAAACATCTCCGAGGCACCTGTTGATCTGGGTCGCTACAGTCTTTCTGATGATCCAGGCAAGCTGGATAAATTCCCCCTGCCGGATACAACCCTGCAGCCGGGCGGCACCATCCTGATTATGTGCTCCGGAAATACGCAGCTTACCAACAAAAAGTATACCCATGCCCCCTTTACGCTCAGCCGCGAAGAAAGCTGGGTCTATCTGAGCCTGCTGGCAGAGGGTGGCTGCCGTGACTATGTCCGCATTTACGATGTGCCATACCAGCACAGTGTTGGCAGAGTTGACGGTGAAAACGGTACCTACTATTTCACCAAACCAACCCCGGGTGCCGTCAATGGATCCGGGGTTGCCTTTATCTCCGCAACCCCTGTTGTCGTAACACCTGACGGTGTTTACAACAATGTGGACAGCGTGAGCGTGGAACTGAATGGTGACGGCCCGCTGTACTACACCCTTGATGGCAGTACGCCCACGAAAAACTCCAAACAGTACACCGCGCCGCTGGTTCTTAAATCTACAACTGCCGTGCGTGTAGCTTGTATTGAAGAAGGGAAATTGACCAGCGATGTGGTCACAGCGGTGTATATCATCAACGAAAACCACACCCTGCCGGTGGTCAGCATCGTGGCGCAGCCCTCCACCCTGTTCGGCAGCAGCGGTATTTATACCAATTACAGCTGGGACAAGGAAGTCCGCTGCAATCTGAAGCTTTTTGAAACCGACGGCAACAGCTTTACCATTGACTGCGGCGTGAAAATGCATGGCCATACCGGCCTGCAGGCACCAAAGAAAAGCTTCAAAGTCAATTTCCGCGGCCGCTATGGTCAGGATATACTCACTTATCCTGTTTATGGCGAGGATGGCCCCGATGTGTATGATTCTCTGATCATCCGCGCCGGTCAGGACTATCCCACCGCGATTTTCCGCGATGAGCTGTTTACCTCCCTTGCCCGGGATATCAGCGATGAAATGCTTGCCCAGCGGGATAAGTTCTCCATTCTCTATATCAACGGCGAATACTACGGCATTTACTGCATCAAGGAAGCATGGACGGAACTGATGTACGCCCAGAATATGGGCGGCAGTCCTGAAAATGTGGAAATCGTGCAGGCACCGGTGGATGACGACCACGAGATCTATGCACTGACTCAGTTCTGCCGCAACAACGATATGACTAAGGATGAAAACTATGAATATGTGGCATCCAAGGTGGACATCGACAACCTGAT
Organism: Oscillospiraceae bacterium; assembly: GCA_017537045.1. Next base: position 19,030 of record JAFYLN010000218.1, read on the forward strand.
CGACTATATGATCATTCAGGGCTATTGCACCAACGGTGACGTACAGCAGAACCTGCGCTATATCCGAAGCAAGGACACCGGTTACAAATGGCAGCTTGCTTTCTATGATCTGGACTGGTCTTTCTATTACCACAATGCGTTTAAACACGTACTCTCCCCCTACCAGAGCTGGCAGCACCTGTCGCTGACCCGCGGCGTTATGAAGAACGCCCAGTTCCGCGAAAAGTTCCTGGCCCGCTGCAGCGAGCTGATGGCGACCACGCTGAGCAACGAAAATGTGATCGCCCGGATCGATTACTACGAAGAGCTTCTGGATCCGGAAGTTCCCCGTGAGCGCGCACGCTGGAAGAATAACTATCAGGGCTGGAAGAATAACGTGCAGAAGCTGCGTGACTTCATTCTGGTCGGTGACGAGGGTTATGACCAGATGGGCGTTATGATCAACAAGCTGATCGACTATATCGGTCTGACCGATGCCGAGATCGAAAAATACTTCTCGAGGTGGCGCTGATGGAAAAAGGATTACGGCATGAATATAAATTCCTGATTTCCAAAGCTGATGCAGAGCTTTTGAAGCTGCGCCTGCCCCACATCATGGAACGGGATCCCCATGCCGGGGAAACCGGATGCTATACCATCCGCAGCCTGTATTTTGATAACCTGAACGCAGCTGCGTACTATGAAAAAGTGGACGGCATAGACAACCGAACCAAATACCGCATCCGCTTTTATAATTACGACAGCAGCAGCATCAAGCTGGAAAAGAAGGAAAAGCTGGGCAATCTCACCCGCAAAACCGCCCAGACCATCACAAAAAAGGATGCCCGCGTGTTGGAATACGCACTTTCTCAAGGCTGCCCCGATAATCCGGAGGGGCTGACCGATGAACTGCGTATGGCTTGCATAAGCCGGGGGCTTCGTCCCAAGGTTCTGGTGGATTATGACCGGACACCGTTTCTGTGCAAGGCCGGAAATACCCGCATCACCATTGACGAAAACCTGCGTACCCGTCCCTACATTGCCCACCTGTTCGCCTCCCCCCGCGCCATGACACCGGTGCTGGAGCCTGATCAGGTGATTCTGGAAGTGAAATTTGATGATTTTCTTCCCGGATATCTGGCCGATGCACTGGCGGATATTCCCAAAGTTAACATGGCGATCTCCAAGTTCGCAATGTGCATGAGCTTTATTTGATTAAAGAAAGGATCTGTTTCCATGATTACTTTTGCCGACATTATCAAGGGTAAATTCCTTGAAGAATTCTCCGCCATCTCCATGAGCGATGCGCTGATTGCCATTGCACTGTCCTTTGCGCTGAGCCTGTTCATCGTGTTCATCTACCGTGCCACCTACGCCGGTGTCAACTACAGCCGCAACTTTACCGGCTGCCTGATGATGCTGTCCATGGTCACCACCATGGTTATTCTGGTCATCAGCTCCAACATGGTGCTGTCTCTGGGCATGGTCGGTGCACTGTCCATCGTCCGTTTCCGTACCGCTGTGAAGGAGCCCACGGATACAGCTTTCCTGTTCTGGGCAATTGCCACCGGTATTATCTGCGGCGCAGGCTATATCACCATTTCCATTCTGATAACCCTGCTGCTGGGTCTGCTGTTCGTGGCAGTTCATGCCTTTGCAGGCAAGCAGAAGTTCGGCACCTATATGATCGTGCTCCGCTATGATGCCGATTCTGAGGTTGAGAGCAAGCTGGCAGCCCTGAATGGCTACAAAATGAAGAACAAGACCATGACCGGCAATTACACCGAGCTGGTGGCCGAGCTGAAGCTGTCCGATGCACAGCTGAAGAAGATCGACTTTGTGCGCAACATCCCCGGTGTGCGCGAAGTGACCATTATGAATTCCGTTTCCGGCAGCGTGCTGTAAAAAGATCAAGCCCCCGAAGATCATCATCTTCGGGGGCTTTTTCTGTTCTATCGAACCCGGTGTTTTCCCTTTGCGACACTGCGCAGACCCATTTCCGTGCCATTATAGATGCGGACATAGTTCATGCGGTGCTTGTAAATGATTACAACTGTGGCGATACACAGAATCAGCGCCAGCAAAATGCTGTGCTCCGCAATGCCAAGATAGGTCGGAACCAGCACGACTGTCATGGTCGTGGCGCACACGATATAATCCGTGATCACCGTCAGCAGAATGCCTGCTATAAAAATAAACAGTGCCAGTTTCCAGTTCAGCGCCAGCGTCATGCCAAAATAAGAGGCAAAGCCCTTGCCGCCTTTAAACTTCAGGTAGAAGGGGAAAATATGTCCCAGAATGCTTGCCACACCCGCCACCGCGCCGATCAAAGGAAGCTGGGGGAACAGATATTTCGCCGCAAATACCGCCAATGCCGATTTGCCGATGTCATGAACAGCTACTGCGATGCCTGCCCGCCAGCCCATAAGAGCCGTTGCATTGGATGCTCCCAAATTGCCGCTGCCGCCGTCACGTAATTCGATCCTTTTCATTTTTGATATGTAGAGCGCCATATTGGAGCAGCCCAGCAGGTATGCGGCTGCAATTACCAGCAAATATTCCACACAAACACCACCTTTTGTCGATTGTTGCTTGCAGTATATCATATTTCGTCGCATAACACAAGAAAAAGGAGGCACTTTCGTGCCTCCTTATAGATATCTTAAGAATCAGTTGGTGTAATTGTCGAAATAGCCCTGAATGTGGATGATGGGGGTGCCCTTGTCGCCGGAGCCGGAAGTCAGGTCACACAGGGAGCCGATCAGGTCAGTCAGGCGGCGGGGGGTAGTGCCCTGAGAGGCCATGGTGCCAGCCAGATCGCCCTTATCGCGGATACGCTGCTCGATAGCAGCCTTCAGTGCATCGCCGCTCAGATCGGCAAAGTCGTTGTCAGCCAGATACTTCAGCTTCAGCTCGTTGGGCGTACCTTCCAGACCCGGGGTATGGGCAACGGAAACGCTGGGGTCAGCCAGCTCCCAGATCTTACCCACGGGATCCTTGAATGCGCCGTCGCCATAGACCATGACTTCCACCAGCTTGCCGGTGCGTTCCTTGAACACGGCCTGCATCTGGCGAACCAGACCGCTGCACTCGCGGGGGAACAGCTTGACGGTATTCTCGGTGGACTTGTTGGAGCCCAGCAGGCCGAACTTCTCATTACAGCCGCTGCCATTGATGGGTGCATTCAGGATGTCATCCAGACCGCAGACCTTCTCAGCGCCGGCACCCCACAGCAGACGCTTGGAACGGGCACGGCTGTGGATATCACAGGTCAGGACATTCTTGGTATAGTCGAGGATCACGCGGCAGTCATTGGCAAAGATTACCTCCACATCGCAGCCCTCTTCGCGGATCAGGTCGGAGTAGTACTGCACATAGTCCACCAGCGTGAAGGGGTGCAGGTTCTCGCCGAAGAGCTGCCGGTAACGCTCCAGAGTCAGCACATCGGAGTAGGGATTGATCTTTGCTTCGTCCAACTTGTCCAGAGAGACCAGCTCGTTGCCAACCTCGTCGGAAGGATAGCTCAGCATCAGGACGATCTTCTTGCAGCCTCTTGCAATGCCGCGCAGGCAGATTGCAAAGCGGTTACGGGAAAGAATGGGAAAAATGACACCGATGGTCTCACCGCCCAATTTGTTCCGGACATCTGTTGCAATGGCATCGACGGATGCATAGTTGCCCTGTGCACGGGCAACGACGGACTCGGTCACGGCGACCACGTCGCGGTCACGCATTGCATAACCTTCGCTGGCGGCAGCTTCCAGAACGCTGTCAACTACGATTTTCGCCAGATCGTCACCCTCACGAATGATGGGGCAGCGAATACCTCTGGAAATGGTTCCGACTTTTCTTTCCATAAATAATACCTCATTTTCCCGGCGCAATGCGCCGAATAGAATCAATCAACACTCTTTTTTATACCGCAGATGGGCGCGTTTTTCAATCATTATTTTCGTTATTTAACGGTTTATTCAAAACTTTGTAGAATTCCACAAATTTTTACCCGCTCAGTGATAAATGTGTTGAAACCGGAAAGCAAATGATTTGCTGTTTGCTTTTTCCCGCGGCTCTGATATAATGAAATCACAACAAGCAAGGAGGAGATTACCATGAAAACCGCTATCCATACCGACAAGGCACCCGCTGCCATCGGCCCCTACTCTCAGGCAATTGCCGCAGGAAATACCATCTATGTTTCCGGCCAGCTTCCCATTGATCCTGCCACCGGCGCTTTCGCAGGTGCTGACATTTCTGCCCAGACCCGCCAGAGCCTGACCAACATTCAGTCCATCCTCGCCGCTGCGGATGCCGATATGGGCAACGTGGTCAAGACTACGGTGTATCTTGCAAACATGGCAGATTTTGCCGCCATGAACGAAGTGTACGCCCAGTTTTTCGCTGCTCCCTACCCTGCCCGTGCAGCCTTTGAAGTGGCTTGTCTGCCCAAGAATGCACTTGTAGAGATCGAGTGCGTGGCTGTAGTGGCCTAACAAAGCATAGTCCCCATGAGTAATAGACTCATGGGGGCCAATTATTTCTCAAAAAATGCAATCGCCACGGCACCGGGGCCTGCGTGGGTACCCACCACGCCGCAGACAACGGACTCCGGAACATCCTGCGGCCACAAGCCGCCGCATTCTGCCCGGTATCTGCGAAGGAGGTCATCCTCCGTGCCGGTATAACCCAGCATGAGGGGCATGGTTTCATCGATACCGGCTTTTACAGCTTCCTGATTCATCAGGCTATTTGCCTGCCTGTTACCGCGACCCTTGGCCAGCACTTTGATCTCACCATCCACAAGGGCAATCACCGGTTTGATAGAAAGAATTCCACCGGCGATGGCTGCCGTCCTAGACAGGCGGCCGCCCCGGTGCAGGTACTCCAGTGTATCCACAACCGCCATCAGCCGCACCCGCTCCCGGGCTGCTTCCAGCGTGGCGGCAATTTCCTCTACGCTGCGGCCTTCGTCCGCAAGACGAAGGGCATATTCTGTCAGCAGTGCCAGACCCAGAGCAATATTCCGGGAGTCCACCACATGAACCTTACCGGGATAATCCTCCGCCGCAATCAGAGCGCTCTGGTAGGTGCCGGACAGCTTGGAGGACACCACAATGGCTACCACCTCATCCCCATCTGCCACAGCCTGACCGAAAGCAGCAGAAAATGCGTAGGGTGATGCCTGACTGGTGGAAGGGAGCACCTTGGTGGTAACCAGCTTTTCATAGAACTCCCTGGCGGTGATATCTACACCGTCCACAAATTCCGATTCTCCGAAATGGATCGTCAGGGGCACTACAGCCACCCGTTCCCGCACCTGCGGTGTCAGATCCGCAGTAGAATCTACAACAATTCGAATACCCATAGATAATTCCTTTCGCTTTACACGTTTTCCAGACCTTCCTCGCAAATGGTCTGCAAATGGCCTGCAATCAAATCAAGTACATTATAAAATATGACCCGCTGCTCTTCAGTCATGCCCTCGCCTGCTTTTTCCACAGCAAGTTTTGCACGCGCATCCACATGCTCCGCGGCAGCCTTGCCCTGAGGTGTCAGCTTCAGTGGCGCACGGTAACGGTTACCCGCTTTCAAGCTGCGCTCTACCAGACCTTCCCCCTCCAATTCCGCTACAGTGCGGGAGATCGCAGCTTTGTCCTTATCGCACACTGCGCAGAGCCGACTGGACGTGATCCCCTCCGGATAACGGCTCATGGCCAATAAACACTGTGCATGGGGGCCTTTCAGGCCATATTTTTCCATCTCTATCCGCTCTATTTTCTGAATGCTGCGGTAAATGCTGAAAACAGATGCGGAAAACTGCTCAAATCGTGAAGTCATAGAAAACCTCTCCTATAATGTTGAGAAATCAACAAGTAGCTTCAAAAAACAAGTTGACAAGTCAATATCTAAAAGTATATCACAGAGTTGTTGATTTGTCAACACTTTTAAAATCAGCCGTAAGCTATGCTGATTTGACGGCCTTTAACCGCTTTTTTACTTGCAGGCCGTTGTTTTACAGGGTAAAGTGTGGTATAGTGAAATTTATCAAGAGTAGTGGAAATATGCACTTTCTCATATAGGAGGTCACTATGAACATTATCATTGCAGGTGACGGCAAGGTCGGCTCTACTCTGACCCGTCTGCTTTCTGCCGAAGGACATGATATTACCCTGATCGATACCAATTCCCGGGTTCTGGAAGCCAGTCTGGAACGCTATGACGTGATGGCTGTGCACGGCAACTGCGCAGCCATGGAAATTCTGCAGCAGGCCGGTGTCAAAGAAGCGAATCTTTTGATCGCCGCCACAAATGCTGACGAAGTCAATCTGCTGTGCTGCACCACCGCCCACGGTCTGAACCCGAAGCTGCACACCATTGCCCGCATCCGCAACCCCGAATACAACAACCAGATCTACAAGCTGCGCAATATTTTTGGCCTGTCCATGCCCATCAATCCCGAACGTCAGGCCGCCACCGAGATCGAGCGGCTGCTGAAATTCCCGGGCTTCCTGCGCCGCGACGTGTTCGCCAAGGGCAGAACGGAGATCGTGGAGCTGCGCATCGATGTCAGAAGCAAGCTGCTGGGCGCACAGCTGGTGGATCTGCCCGGAATCGTCAAATGCCGCGTACTGATCTGCGCCGTTCTGCGGGGCGGTCAGGCACTGGTTCCCAACAGCGGTTCCTTTACCTTTCAGGAGGGCGACCGTGTTTTCGTTACCGCACCCACCAAGGATCTGACGGTACTGCTGAAAAACCTTGGCATTATCACCCGCCGCGTCCGAAGCTGCCTGCTCTGCGGCGGCGGCCGGGTGTGCATCTATTTGGCAACTGCGCTGGAAAAGAGCGGCATCTCTGTCACCATCGTGGAAAAGGACTATGGGCGCTGCCAGCAGCTTTCGGAGCTGCTACCCGGCTCCACCATCATCCATGGCAATGCCGGCAATACGGATCTGCTGGAAAGCGAGGGCCTTGCACAGTTTGATGCTGTTGTAACCCTGACCGGCGAAGAGGAGCTGAATATGATTGTTTCCCTATATGCAAACTCTGTGGGCGTGCCGCAGGTCATTACCAAGCTGGGTCATATCAGTAACCAGAGCATTATCGACACCCTGAATCTGGGCAGTGTGGTATGTCCCAAGGAGCTGGCCGCAGGCAACATCGTCCGCTATGTCCGCGCCATGCAGAACCAGACCGGTGCCGCTATTTCGGTTCACTCCATTGCCGACGGTCAGGTCGAGGCCATGGAGTTCCATGTGGACGAAACCACCCGGGGCTGCGGTACCCCGCTGAAGAATCTGAAGCCCAAGGCAAACGTGCTGATCGCCAGCATCACCCACGGTTCCGTTACCGAGATCCCCAACGGTGATTCCTGCTTCCATGCAGGCGATATTGTTGTGGTCGTCACCACAGGCCGCGGTTCCATCCGTCAGCTTAACGATATTTTTGCATAAGGAAGGCACCTATGAACTACAAAATGATGGGGCGCTTCATCGCCCAAATTCTGTCGATCGAAGGCCTGTTTATGATTCCTGCCCTGTTGATCGGCCTTTTCTGCGGGGAATCCGGTGCCGTGACGGGCTTTCTGTGGACCATGCTGCTGATTGCGGCGGCAACGATCGTTCTGTTTCTGCTGTGCCGCAATGCGCCCAGTGCCTTTTATGCCAAGGAAGGTCTGGTTTGCGTGGGTGTCAGCTGGGTAGTGCTCAGCGCCGTGGGCTGCCTGCCCTTTTATATTTCCCGGGAAATTCCGGCCTATGTAGATGCGTTTTTTGAGATCGTCTCCGGCTTTACCACCACCGGTTCTTCCATATTGGCTAATGTGGAAGCCCTGTCGAAAAGCCTGCTTTACTGGCGCAGCTTCAGCCACTGGCTGGGCGGTATGGGCGTGCTTGTGTTCCTGCTTGCTTTTACCGGAGAGCAGGGCAAGGGCTTTACCATGCATCTGCTGCGGGCGGAAAGCCCCGGTCCCAGCGTGGGCAAGCTGGTTCCCAAAATGCGCAAAACAGCATCCATCCTCTACATGATCTATATTGTTATGACGGTTCTCGACATCATCTTTCTGCTGCTGGGCAATATGCCGCTGTTTGACGCAGTCTGTACGGCTTTCGGCACCGCTGGCACCGGCGGTTTCGGCATTAAGAACGATTCCATGGCAAGCTATTCCCCTTATCTGCAGAATGTCACAACCGTGTTCATGGCTCTGTTCGGCATTAACTTCAGTTGCTACTACCTGCTGCTTCTGAGACAGGTACGCAGTGTCTTTAAGGATGAGGAGCTGCGGCTGTATCTGGGCATCATTTTCGGCAGCATCGCGCTGATCGTGCTGAACCTGCGGGGCTTCTATGACACGTTGGGTGAGACCATCCGCCACGCGGCCTTTACAGTTTCCACCATCATCACCACAACAGGTTTTGCTACCACGGATTTCGACCTCTGGCCTGCTTTCTCCAAGGCGATCATCATGCTGCTGATGATCGTGGGTGCCTGTGCCGGTTCCACCGGCGGCGGCCTGAAGGTCGCGCGCCTGCTGCTGCTTCTGAAAAGTCTGCGGCGCAACATCGGACAGGTTTTAAAACCCCGCAAGGTGCAGGTGGTGCGAAACAACGGTGCAGTCGTGGATGAAAAGATCCTCGACAATGCCAATGCCTACCTGGCAGCCTACGTTGTTATTCTGTTTCTTAGTTTTCTGATCATCTCTCTGGATAATTTCTCCGTGGGCACCAATTTTACCGCTGTGCTTGCCTGTTTCAACAACATCGGCCCCGGTCTGGAGCAGGTTGGTCCTACCTGCAATTTCAGCGCCTACAGCACGGTTTCCAAGCTGGTTTTATGCTTCGATATGCTGGCCGGCCGTCTGGAGATTTTCCCCATGCTTGTTCTGCTCTCTCGCAGCACCTGGCGCCGCACCTGAATAAATTTTAAGCTCCGGTTCAAAAGAACCGGAGCGTTTCTTATGACACAGTCAGTTTCTGAATCCAGCTTCCTTTTTTCAGCATTCTGGAACCGATGATGCACTTGAAAGAGTCCAAACACTGGCAAATGATGTAAAGCGGAATAATGGAAAGATCCGTAAAGCGGCTGAGTAAAAATGCAACGGGGATCATACAGAACCAGACATAGCCGCTGTCAAACACAAAGGTCACAAAGGCCTTGCCGCCGGAGCGGAGGGTAAAATAGGTGGCGTTCAGATAGGAATGAATGGGCATCATGACCGCGCAGATGAGGATCAGTTGTGTGGCCATCTGGCGGATGGAGTCCGTAGTATTATAGATCAGCGGGAACAGGCCGGAGATGGATGCCAGCAGAAGTCCGAATACCACGCCCACCGCTACATTGGCTGTGATCAGCTTGCGGTTCGTATCGCGGATGTGCTCCACGGTATTTCCCGCACCCAGCATCTGACCCATCAGAATGCCGACTGTGTTGCCGCCGGAGATAAAGGCAACACTGGCAAGATTGAAGATCGTGGAAGAGATATTCATGGCGGGTACAACATCCAGTCCGCAGGTGGAATAGCACTGGTTCAGAAATGCCATGCCGCCGGACCAGAAAGCTTCATTCAGCAGCAGAGGCGTACCCTTGGCGATGATCTTTTTCAGCAGCGTACCGGGGATGCACAGGCTGCTGTAGGCACCGTCGATGAAAGCGCAGATCTTCTTGTTGCGGTGCGTCCAGCCGGCCACAATGGAAAGCTCCACATAGCGGGAAATAGCAGTTGCAATTGCAGCACCCTGCACACCCAGCTCGGGCGCGCCGAAATGGCCGAAGATCAGCACATAGTTCAGCACCAGATTTACAAGAACGGCAGTAATGCCTGCCACCATGGGGACTGTCGTCTGGCCGGTTTCGCGGAGTGTGCCAGCATAAGCATTGCTCAGCGCAAAGGGCACAAAGCCCCAATAAGTCATAGCAAGATAATCCTTACCGTACTGAAGCACCAGCGCCGCATCCTCCGCGCTTCCTTCACCCTGCAAATACAACTTGATCAGGGGTTCTCCGAACAGGAGGAAGAAACCCACCGCCAGCAGGGACAGGATTGTACAGGCAAGCACCTTGAAGCGGAAGGTATAGCGGATGCCCTCATGGTCATCGGAGCCAAAGAACTGGGCAGTAAAAATACCTGCGCCGGAGCCGGCACCAAAGACACACAGGCTGAACACAAACATCAGGCCATTGACGATGGAAACGCCGCTCATCTGCAGGCTGCCCACCTGTCCAACCATGATATTATCCAGCATGGATACAAAGTTGGTGATGCCATTCTGGATAATGATGGGAATGGCTATTTGAAGAAAACGCCTGTAAAGCGCCTTGTCAGCAGATAATTTTCGGAGCATAAGTAACCTCGGATCATTTAATAGTAAAATAGATTTCAGTTTATCGCACTGTTAGATCGTCCTGCGGCCGATGCAATGCTGAGACGCATTGCGGAGAACGGATTCCCACGCCAGTTTGCGAACTGGCTCGGAATGACATGGAGATTTGGTAGCTGATTGCACCCAAATCGGTACAAAAATGCGTCAAAAACGAGTGTCATTGCGAGGAGCGCGAAGCGCGGCGTGGCAATCCATTTCCCCTGCATCCGTCAGGATGCTGTCGCCCCGCAAGGGCGACAATTCAAATTCCCAACAGCACGACAAACATCAATTCGAACGGCAAGATTATACCAAAGAATACAGGTGGGGACAAGTCCCCGCCCGCTTTATTTTTACACAAGTTTTCCAGCCAGATATACCCGCTTCTTGACATAATCGGGACTGCAGACGACAAAATCCGCTTCCTTGCCGGGGGCAATGGAGCCGACCTGTCCCTGAACACCCAGTGCTGCCGCGGGATTGCGTGTACAGGCACGAATGGCAGCCTCCGGCTCGATGCCAAAGGAAATGGCATTAACCATACATTGCCAGAGGTTCGTAGCCGAGCAGGCAATGGTGCCGTCTGCAAGACGGGCAACACCATCAATTACTTTTGCAATCTGACCGCCCAGATCAAACTCTGTTCCCTCCGGCATACCGGCGCAGCGGCCGGAATCGGAAACGAGGATCATCCGCTCTGCACCGAACATGGAAAATGCCAGACGGACAGAAGCCGGATGGGCATGATGGCCGTCACAGATCAATTCCGCACGCACGCGGGGACACTCCACTGCGGCGGGAATCACACCGGGGTCACGGTGACTGATGGCGGGCATACCATTGTACAGGTGTGTCAAATGGCAAGCTCCGGCACCAATGGCTGCTTTTGCCTGCTCATAGTCCGCATTCGTATGGGCAATACCTACTGTACACAGTTTACTTGCCTCGCGGATAAATTCGACTGCGCCGGGCAGCTCCGGTGCAACGTCTACAATCCGCACAAGGCCGCCGCAGCCATCGTAGAGTTTTTGGAAGCCTTCAAAATCCGGTGCCTTCAAATAGTCCGGATTCTGGGCACCACGCTTTTCATAGGAGAAGTAGGGTCCTTCCATATGAATGCCTCTGAGTTTCGCGCAGCCCGCGGGTGCCTGTTCCGCAAAACGGCGGGCAGTAGCGAACGCAGTTTCCAAAACACCGTAAGGCAATGTCATGGATGCAGGTGCAAAGGAGGTGATGCCACAGGAAAGGTAGTAGCGCGCCATTTCCACCAGGCCATCATAATTTCCATCGGAGAAATCAAAGCCGGAATTGCCGTGGCTGTGAACCTCCACAAGTCCGGGAATGACGGTAGCACCTTCCAGATCATAGGCATCCTCCGGGATCCGGTCGGGCAGCACCTGTCCAAAGCGGCCATCGGCAGTTACCTCAAAGGCACCGTGATGAAATCTGCAGTCGGAAGCGTAGATTCGTGCATTTTTGTAAAACATAAGCGCTGCTCCTTTCCGGTATGGGTTTTCCTTTATTTTACCACGGCCTTTTTAAAAAAGCAATGAAAAGTGCTGCCGGAAAATGATCAGACCGGCCTGAAAGCAGGCCGGTCTGATTGCACGGGGATGTTTTACTTTGTAAAGCTGCATTCCCAATATCCACTGATATTCAGCGGCTGTTCGGCTTTCTTTTCAGCGACAAAAGCGGAAATGACCAGCTTATAGCTGCCGCTTTCCACGCTGTCCAGCGGGATGCTGATTGCTGCCTGACCTGCCGCGACGGTGACAGATTCAGCAGAGCCTTCTTTTACGGTATTACTGTTTGCATCCACGATGCGATATGCAGCGATGCCCAGCTTTTCGGCTTCCCTGTAAGGGAACATCTGCGGATTCACAAAGTCCGCAAGCACCGTCAGGTCGCTGCCGCTGACTGTGGCAGTCACCGTGATCTCATCGGTCGCCTGCTCATAGGCTGTGCCTGTGATCGCTCCGCTGAAGTTCTTGATGTCGCGGAAATAGCCCTGCATGGCTCCGGTTGCCGCCAGCGCTGTGAGGGACAGGGTCAGGCAGACCGCCAGTGCAGCCAGCACGGCAATGGGCTTTCGGATATTTTTCTGATGTTTCATGGTATGTTCCTCCCTTTGATCGGTTAGTTCGATGGTACATTTTCGGATGATGCGGCGCTTCATCTGCGCGCTCATATGGATCTTGTCTGCTGCGGTCTTGATTGCTTTCTCGTCCATCATAAATACTCCTCCCGGTATTTTACTTCCAGTAGTTTTCGTCCTTTTTGCAGCCGCATTTTTACCGCAGATGTTGTACGGCAGATGATTTTCGCAATTTCTTTGATGCTGCATTCTTCCACATAATAAAGCGTTAACACGATCCGGTATTTTTCGGGCAATTCTGAAAGTGCTTCCAAAATCCCGCTGTCCGGCGGCTCTGTCCCGATTTTTTCCAGTTGTTCCTCCTCGAGCTGCGGATGGTGGAGCCGGAAACGCAGCAAGTCGCGGCATTGGTTGGTGGCGACACGGATCAGCCATGCTTTTTTATGTTCTTCATCCTGAAAAGACGGTGATTTCCGGTATAGCTTCAGAACCGTTTCCTGAACCGCATCCTCTGCGTCACTTTCGTTTTTCAGGATGATCACACATAACCGGTAGAGCATATCTACATACTGTTCGATTGTTTTTTCGATCTCATCAGCCGGCCGTACTGATGGTTCCGTCATATGTGTACCCCCCTTTCTACTCATAACACGTTCAGCAAGCCTCTTTGGTCAATTATGATCACGATTTATTTTTCATATACGTGAAAAGGCACAGCAGGCGAAACTGCTGTGCCTTTGAAATGTTCAGCTTAGCACTTGCTCATCAGACGGACATAGAATTCCACAGCCTTGGAGATGGTCTCCAGACGGATGCGCTCGTTGTTGCCGTGGATGGTGGCACGCTCGGCTGCAGTCAGATCCATGGCGGAGAACCGGTAGACCTTATCGGAAATACGTCCCCAGTGACGGGAATCGGAGCACTGCACCATCAGATAAGGGGCGACGATGGAGCCGCGCCAGGTCTCTGCCACGGATGCAGCTACCTTCTGCCAGCCTGCACAATCGATTGTGGAAACACGGCTGGGTTCGGAGGCCTCCAGCGCGGTGACTTCTACGGATTCATCGCTCACTACCTTGCGCAGATAGGCAAGGGCGGATTCCACGCTGTCTGCGGGGTTCAGGCGCATATTGGCAACCATTCTGGCCTCCGGTGGAATAACATTTGCGGCTGTGCTGCCCTCCATCTGGGTAAATGCCACGGTGGTACGCACCAGTGCGTTCATTTCGCCGCCGCTCTTCTTGCCCAGCAGGTCGATGACCCAGCCGAAGCACCACATGTTAGCAAAGATCATGCGGTACAAGGGTGTGGAGTAGCGGCCGAGCGTATCGAACATCTGGGCTGCAGGCCCTTCGATATGTGCCTTGAAAGGCTTGCTTTCCAGCCGTGTGCAGGCGCGGGAGAGAACGCCCACAGGGGTATGGGGCTTGGGTGCGGAGGCATGTCCACCTGCGGAAACGCAGCGGAAGCTGGCATTCATCATCCCCTTTTCTGCGATGCCGATAAGACCGCAGGGCTGCTTCACGCCGGGGAATACATTTTCAACGACAGCGCCGCCTTCGTCCACCACCATAGCGGGGGTAATCCCCTTGGCTTCAAAGTAGTCGACAATATTGACTGCTCCCTTACCGCTGACTTCCTCGCCGCCGGAGAAGGCAAAGTACACATCACGCTCCGGCTGGAAGCCCTGACCGATCAGGTGATTGGCTGCAAAAAGAACGCCGTTGAAGGTGACCTTGGTGTCCAGCGTGCCGCGGCCCCACATGACACCGTCTTCAATAATGGCTTCGAAGGCAGGTTTTTCCCACTGATCCTCATTGACGGGCACCACATCGTAGTGCGCCATCATCACCGCAGGGTCTCCGGCTTTCTTACCCGGCCACTTGAACAGCAGGCCGCGGTCTTCCAGCGTACGGAAATCACAGACTGCAAACACATTGGGATAGAGTGTGGGGAGTTTCGCGATCAGCTTTTCAAACTCCGTATCATCCTCTTTGCTATGGTCATAATAGGAAACAGTCTTGCACTTGATAAGCGCTGCCAATGCGTCCACAGCGCCGTCCTTGTCAAAAATAACTTCCTCATTGGAAATTTCAGGCTGGGCTTTGGGTTTGAAGGTCAGCGTACGGACAAGAACAATCGCAAAAAACACTGCGATGATGCCAGCAATGATAGAACCGGTCATTTACAACACTCCTCTTTTATACAGAATACGGCTGGTGCCGATGGTAAACAGAACGGACACGGGAACCATGATACCCACAGTTCCGGCATTCAGGGCAGGCACAAAGACAAACAGGATCAGCATCAGCACCACAGGCGCAATGGCGATCTTCCAGTTTTTGCTGACAAAAGCAACACCCAGACCACCAAACAGGGCGGGCAGCATCTGCGCAAAAGCAGGCTCCAGAATGGACGCTTCCAGAATGGGGCTCAGGGGAACGATCAGGATAACGCCAATGATGATAATGATAGTAGTAACGATGGAAGAGGTGGCGATCGCAATGGTGGAAATAATCTCACCCTCTTCGCTCGACGCGCTGACCTCATTCTGCTCCAGCGCGTTAATGGCGCAGGGCAGCTTCAGGTTGGAGATATTGCCGGTGACGAAGCTCAGGTAGGAGCCGCCCGCCCCCAGCATGGGCACAAAGGTGATGGTCTCCACAACGCCTACCGCCCAGTACATAGGAGCAGTGGCAACCAGGCCGACGGCCAAGGCACCCCAATCAGGGGCTGCGCCGAAGATCAGGGCGACGGAAATTGGGAACATCATCAAAAGGATCATCACGCCGATGTTCCAGATACGGCCGTCACGGTGGACGGAATCAATGTAGGACAGTTTCTTTTTCATATGCAGCACCTCCTTAACCGAGCAGCGCCGTGATGGGAATGGCGGATGCCATGCCCAGGATCAGAGAGATGGGCAGCGCATAATCACCGATCCACTTCCACTTGCGCATGGCAAGGCCAAGGCACACCATGACCAGTGCGGATACACCCATAACACAAACGGGAATCAGACCCGTGGTGGGAGATACACCTTCCACAGGATTCCAGAGCATGGAGAAATCGCAGAATACGAAGCCGAGGAAGGCAGCGATCATGCCGATAAACATGGCATTCTGGAAAATTTCAGACCACTTCTTGTCCTTGGCTTCCAGCTTGGTCATGCCGCCCAGCAGCTTCTTGCCGATGACAGGCACCAGCCAGATACCAACCATGATAGAAATGGTCATAACAAGAGAAATATTGACGAACTGCTGCGCTGTCAGACTGCTGATCTTACCCAGTTCCAGACCCATGGCGCTGACTGCATTGGACGCAGCAATGGCCTCATAGCTGAGAGAACCCACCACGGAAAGCCGCAGCCAGGGTAGTGGGATGCCAAGGCTCTTTGCCAGCGTGATGACGCTGATAACAATGGACACCGCAGGAGCAATGGTAAAAATGGCGGCAGTTTTGATGCTTTTGTGGATCTTGGCCTGATCCATGCCGATCTCCTTGCTGCGCTTCAACGCTTTGGCAAGAAAATACACAGACTGACCCAGAACCACAGCAACCAGAATACCTGCCAATACGAACAGGATCGGATGGTTGGTACTGAATGTCATGAAAACACCTCCATGAATGAATATGAACATTATAGCACGGTCATGTTCTGCACACAATACAGAAAATGACAAAAACTCCGGCTGTGAACAGCCGGAGTGGCAGATTTTGTCATGTTGACGTTTACGCGGCAGCAATGATATTCTCAAGGGTTTTGTCATGGACTGAGCCTGCAGGAAAATAATCGCGGTTTTGGGTGGCAACATAGTAAATGCTGCGGCAGACCTGACCGCCGTAGAGTGTCAGTGTTTGCCTATTATATTCCAAAACCGCATAGGGACGGGCAAGAATATCCCCATTGCTTACTGCTGCATCTAATCCGGTCAACACACCGGTAAAGCGTTCTTTCCCGTTTTCTTTCGAAAAAGTCCGGAATGTACTTCCTGCTTTGCCGCCAAACACGTCACTGCATATGCCGTTTTTCAAGGTCACATCCTTATTTTCTGCCTCAACCTTTGCAAATACTGTGCCGATCCGGGTCACATGGAAGTCCTTTAAGGAGCCAGTAAGCAGCTCCCCCTGCATCAAACGCTCACGCTTTTGTACAGGAACAGAAGTAAAGAACCGAATGCTGTTTATGGTTGTTTTGACGCAGATAGAGGTGCCTTCATAGCAGAAGAAATCATCCAGCTCTGCGACCCGCTCTGTGCGGAAACTGTCAGGCTTGCCGTCAGAATCCTCATCCACAGGCACTGCACACCACACGTACATATTGACGGGATAAGTACCATAGGCCGTATCTGAAGTGTGGTAGCGGTGGGCAGTCACAAACACTGTATTCTTGACTGCATCCGCATCGAGCCATGCGGTGCAGGTTTCATCCAGCGTGTAAGGATCTCCGCCGATGTAAATTTGCGTGCCGGGCACGATAACATCGCACGCAGCAGAATCCATAGCCAGCTTGCACATTCCCTCGTGGGGATTTTCCACCGCCTGATGTTTAACGGGGATGGAAACCACCGCACTGGTGCCAAGGTATTCTGCTGTGCTGTCCCAGATCATTTTCACCGCAAGCATATGAATCTGGCCATCATCGGTAACGGTAAAGTCTTCTGAAAAAGAGGCTTCTTCATCCACCGCATACAGGTAGGAAGAAGGCTGCGGGACAGTCGAATCTCCATCTGTGGTGATCAGGCGCAGTGCTTTCCCGTTGATCTTTTCCCGGTTTTCAGCATCATGATCTACATTATAAGGAACAGGTTCTTCGTCAGGATATGTACCTGCCGTAACATCAAGGATCTGACGTATTTCCTGCAGCGTAACCTCCAGACCGGTCAGCATGAGCTCGGGGAACAGGTCATCACCGCTCCAGAGGATCTGCAGCCGGAGTCTATCACCGGTAAAGGCTGCATCTGCTTTATTCTCTGTCTGGCCTTCTTCGCAGGAACCATCGATCAGGTGGTATTCCCCTGCATCACTATTCCAGACATAGACCTTTAAATCCTCTGTCTGCGGATTTCCGGTAAAAGCCAGAACATTTTCAAGCAGTTCGGCTTTCACTTTTCCGGCACATTGTGTCACCTTGCCATCATAAAAACGGTTATAGCGCAATATGCTGTCCTTCACCATCATAGACCGTTCGGCATAGGTAACGTTGATGGTATAGTTGTTGACAGTCTCACTGTTCTTTACGCAAAATGATGCCGTTTTGGTTCCCGCACCGGTTCTAAGTATCTCAACATCGTTTTCTGTTACAATCATGCTTTGTACTGCGTATGCAAATCCTGTGCCGCTGTTTGGTTCAACGCGGACCGTCAGTTTATTTCCGTCCGTAACCGGATTTTCAAGATTGATCTCACTGCCGCTGCTGTCTGTAATAGTAACCACACCTTTGGTTTCGTCTGCGGACAGGGTTACTGTTGCCGGAAGCAACGGTGCTTTACTGATCTCCACGCGCACCGTAACGCTGCCAGGCTTGTAGACGGTATTGCCTGCAAATTGTGCAGTCAGTTCGAAGATTTTTGTTTCGCCTGCAGCCATGGAACCGATCTCCTGCTGCATCATCCCGGGAATCTGGAACACCTCCGCAGGCAGCTCCAACTCCCCCGCTGCCACTGCGGCGGCGGTTCTGATGCTGTCAATGCCCGTTTTGGAATCCAGCGTAATATCATAGGTTGGTGCTGCTGCGCGGCAATCGACCAGAACCACGCTGCCAATTACAGACACTTCCGGATACTGTGCATCTCCTGTCCAGGTGATCTTCACCTCTACAGCACTGTCCTCCACAGCCGGAAATGCGGGATTCTCATCATCACCTGCAAAGTCCAGCGGATGCCAGTCTTCGGCTGATTTGAAGGCATATGTCACACCCCGGCTGTCCCATGCCAGCGCATCCGGAAGCTTTCCCTGTGAGCCGGAAGCAATCACTGTCTCAAACAGAAGTTTCTCCAGCGCATCGCTGCCATTGACTGTGCCGTTCGCATGCATCTGCTCCGCTACCGTCTTTGCAGGATTAAAAGGCAGGCTCTGAACCCCCTCCTTTACCTGCAAAAACTTCTCCGCCAGCTCCACGGCCACATTCACCGCATCCGTGCTGCTGACCATATAAGAAATTGTGCAGGAACGGTTCTGCCCGAAGCTCGCTGCATCAAGCTGTTCGATCCCATTGATCTGAATGGATTTGACATACCAGTTTCCCACAGGTTCCGCCCGATACGTCAGAACTTCCCCGATTTCATACACCGCAGATGCCGTGGCACCGGTAACCATGCCGGAAGTACCGTCAGAAGTCACGTTTCCGGCCGCATCCGTACGAATTTCCGTGTAAGTAACTTCCGCAGCATTTACCGCTTGTTTCTTATAAATAATATGATAAGCAGTTGAATCCGTAACAGTTACTTCCAGTTCGTGCTTCCCTGTCGCTTCATTCAGCTCAAGCTTATTATCTGCCACATAGACATCGTAGCCCTCTACGGCCTGTACGGAAATGGTTGCCTTTTCATCCTTGTAAAACCTGCCGCTGTCATGATCTCGAAGCTCCGCGGCTGCACCGGAGGGCAATTCCATACTGCTGCCTGCGGCATTCTGTGCGGTCACAGAACCGATAACCGGCTCATAGTAAAACAGTGCTTTGAAATATTTACCCGTGTCCAGATATTCCAGCTTCATGTCGGAAACCTTACTCCCGGAAAACACGAAATTCTGAACACTGTAGAGCGTATCATGTGCCAGTACCGCATTCCCCTTGCTGTCAGAGCCGACGATGAATTCCGTTGTTCCGTCTTTATACTTGATACCACCGCCTGGAAAACCGGAATAGCTAAAACAGCTTGTAACATCTATTCCGCCTGTCTGCGCCTTGAGAGGATTTGTCGTATTCTTTTGTGGTATAAATGAAGAATCGGCAGCCACAAGTGCTTCATACAGTGCCGCTGCTGCCATCTCACCATCCAGAACTTCAACAACATAGGGATTTTCAGGTTGACCATCGGCCGCCAATGCATGTACAGTCAGAAAACCCACCGCCGTTATCCATATCAGTACAAAAGATATTATTCTGAACACACTTTTCATTCTTCACAGCCCTTTTCTTTATTTCTAAAACGGCAGTTATCTTGCCTTTATTATATCTTCCCACGCTCAAAAATCAATGTCTGGAAACTTCATTAAAAAACCAGTCCTTCTGGACTGGTTTTTCTATTCAGGCAATACGCTTTCCGCAATGCTGGCAGTATGCAGCTTCATTGTTGCCCAGTTGTTTGCCACAATGCGGGCATTTATTGAAGAGAAAGTGTGGAATCAGACAAGAAAATGCTACAACGGCACCTATAATGAATAGCGGCTCATAGATATATGCCGCAAGCATGATGGCCGTTCCTGCAATCATCAGTATATTTCTCAGTTTTTGTGCCTGTTTGACTTTCACTGCAGCACCTCCATGAAATCAGTCACACATCACATGTTCCAGACCCATTTTCAGAATGGTCTTCACATGGTCATCTGCCAAAGAATACCAGAGGTTCTTGCCATCCCGGCGGAATTTAATCAGGTGCATCTGCTTGAGCAGCCGAAGCTGATGGGACACACCGCTCTGAGAGACCCCCACTTCTTCCGCAATCTCCGTGACGCACAGTTCCTGCCGCACCAGCAACAATGACAGGATATGCACCCGGGTGGGATCAGCAAAGCCCTTGAACAGATCTGCGATATGACCCATGATCTCCTTTTCCGGAATATTTTGCATTTCGGGTGCCTCCTTTTGGTATTTTTTATTATTTTAGCGCAACTCCGCCGGAAAGGCAACCTTATTTTTCAGATACTGCCGCCTGCAGTGCTGCTGCAATAGGCAGCAGCTTGCCAGGATCAATTTTTTCCACCTTACGGTCGTAGGTCACAAGGCCATTGATCTCGTCCTCCACATCACTGACCTGTGTATAGATGGCGGCGCAAAGGCCGTTCCGCACGCAGGGAAGCACTTCCTCCAGGTACAGCTTCGCTACCGCGTCATTCAGGCTTTCCAGAGAGTCGCAGCCGCCGTAGCCGTAGGACTTATCGGGATTGAACACATGGCCTTCGACCTTGTAGGTCTTTCCTCCAAATTCGCTGAGCACCAGCGGTTTCACACCATCACCCGTCAACTTCACCTTGCGGAAGTACACATGGCGGCTGTCCACATCGGTCTTTTTCCGGCGGAACCAGCCGGAGGTTGCGTCGATGAAGCGGGTATCGTCCAGCTTTTTGAGCTGTTCGTATACGTTATCGCTGTCGAACTGGCCCCAGCCTTCGTTGAAAATCGTCCAGTAGCAAATGCAGGGATGATTTTGCAGTTGTTTGACCGTGGCTTCCATGCCCTCCAAAAACTGCTTGCGGGATACCGGATCGGTATGCTGGTTCTGATCGTTCAATTTCTGAATACCAACGGTAGGCAGCACCGTATCGCGTAGGAAATTGTAGTCACTGTTGTTGACCATATCCTGAAATACGATCATACCCAGCTTGTCGCACTGGTAGTAGAATTCCTCCGGCTCCACCTTGATGTGCTTGCGCAGGGTGTTGAAGCCCAGTTTTTTCATCATCAGAATGTCGTCAGCATAACATTCAGGGGCAGCAGGTGTAAAAATACCGTCGGGCCAGTAGCCCTGATCCAAAAGTCCATGGAAGAAATAGGGTTTCCCATTCAAACACAGGCGGGGATATTGCCCCATCTTTTGAATACACAAATGCCGCAGTGCGAAATAGGATTCAAAGCAGTCTTCCCCGTACTCCAACGTAAATTCGTACAGATACGGATCTTCCGGACTCCACAGGTGCGGGTCATCCGGCTCGATCACCGCCGTGCCGTTGATCAGTGGGAACGTTCCCAACTCTTTGACCGTTACGGTTCCCTTGTGGCCATATCCGGATGTCTGAATCCGGATGCCTTTTGCCGTGGGCCAAAGTTCCATCCATTTGATGTAATCCTCCGGAACAAATTCCAGCCACACCGTCTGCCAGATGCCGGATACCGGTGTGTACCACATGCCTCCCCGGTTCATGATCTGCTTTCCGTAAGGAAATGCCGTGTCCCGCAGGTCATCTATGCAGCGCACTGTGATATCAAAGCAGATGCCATTGTCACACCCCGTAATATCCACACAAAAGGCTTCATAACCGCCCTCATGGTGTCCCACGTGTGTTCCGTCCACATACACATCCGCAATTTGGTCAACAGCACCGAAATGCAGCAAAACCCGGCCCTGATCCCAGCCTTCCGGCAGATCCTCCAGATGGACGATCCGGTGGTACCACATCGGGATACCCTCTTCAAAATGCTGTCCGATTCCGGACAGTTGGGACTCCGGACAAAAGGGCACCTGAATCACCTGATCGTAGTTTGCGGGCTCCGTTCCGGAAACCGCAAATTCCCACTCACCGTTCAGATTCATCCACTTTTCCCGCTTCATTTGGGGCCGGGGATGGACAGTCCAAGGTGTTCCCGTCAAGCGCTCACCGGCAGTCGTAGTCAGTTTATTCAGCATGAGCTTTCTCCTTTTTGTACAGGGGGATCAGGACGATCCAGACGAACAGCAGCACGATCAGTGCCACAAGGAAAATATTGGCGTTGGGAATAAAGGAGGTCGTGCCGTCATCATTGACAATGGTGTCCGCATTGGCAAGAACCTTTGCACCGATGGCGGGACCGATGACACCGGGGATCAGCACCTGCGCCACGATGCGCAGGCCCTGGAACATGCCGGATTTATTCTCGGGGGTATGGGTACGCACCTTGGCACCCAGCATGGCGCCCGTACCCAGGAAGCCGCACATCATCACAAGGCTTGCGATAAATACCGGTGCTGTGGTACGGAAGAAATAGAGGCCGATATAGCCCAGCATCAGCAGCACCAGCGTGGGAACAATTGCAATGCCGAACCCCTTCTTGTCATATACTTTGCCATAAAGGGCAGTGAAGACCGCCGCCACGATGATGGCAGGCGCAAAGATCAGCACATAGTTGTCCATACCCAATGCAACGGTATAGTACAAAATCAGGTAGGGCATGAACACCTGAATGGAAATATTGAACACCGCCAGCGCGCCGAGGGTGAAATAGAGCATTTTGTTGGACTTGACCACGCCGGGGCGAAATCCATAGAAAATATTGCCGAAATAGCTCTGGTTGTCCTCGGTTTTAACCTCCGGTTCATCGATGAGGAAAAAGCCGGAAACACCGATGGCAATGACCGCGATGCCGATGATATTGAAAATGGTAACCCAGCTGCTTTCCAGATTCAGATCAAAGCTCATAAAAGAGCCGAACACCACCAGAATCGAAACCAGCGGCATCATGGCATTGATGCCCTCCACCTTGCCGCGGCTTCCTTCGTCAGTCACATCGGTCAGCCATGCATTGAAGCAGGCATCGTTGGCCGTGGAGCCGAAGAAGGTCATAATGCAGTCCATGATGATCACAAGGCTCACACCCACAGATGCGGCAGAAACCGCAGCCGGGAACAGCGCGTCGATCACATCCATGCGGATCAGGGCAAAGCTCCAGATGGAAATACCCCAGAGGATATAGCCGCCGCAGATGAATATCTTACGCTTGCCCAGTTTGTCGGACAATGCGCCAATCAGCAGGGTCGTCACCGTTGCCGCAACAGCGGACGCTGCCACCATGGCAGAGATCGCCTCCGCCGATGCATGGAACATTTTATAGATGAAGACATTGAAATACATGTTTTCAACCGTCCACGCAACCTGTCCGGTCAGGCAGAAGATCACCAGTGCCAGATAAAAACGGCCATTTCTCTTCGGTTTATCCATATCCAAATGCGCCTCTTCCCTTTTAATTTTTTTCATTTTATCACATAGGGAAAATACCTGTCAATCCACTTCAATATTTAGAGCAGTTTTGTTTCCAAATCACATTTTCATGGTGCCGCAATAAATATTTCATACCCTTACCCCTGCAAAAATGCAAAGGTGTAAACTTTCTTAAAGATTTCACAATTACTCTTTTCAAACCCATCAAAATATGTTAGAATATGAAAGATAATCACGAAAGAGAGACTGAAGCCATGTCTATCAATAATAACGTAACCATGATCTTCTGTACTTGTGATGCTTACTCAGATATGTGGAAGGATTTCTTTTTCCTTTTAAAGAAGTATTGGCCGGAATTCGATGGCGAAATCATATTGAATACGGAAACCAAAGCCTTTCAATACGACGGTTTTTCCATCACCGAGCCGTTATACTGTACGAATGACATCTCATGGAGTGAACGCTTGAGCCGTTCTTTAGACCGCGCAAAAAATCCGTATGTGCTGATCATGCTGGAGGATTTCTACCTCAACGCACCGGTTGATCATTCTACTTTCTGCAAAACTCTTGAGCATATGAAGGAAAATCCCGGCGTTGTTTCTGTCACCTACCTACCGGAATTTGGCGCTTATAAACCTGTCAAATCACTTCCCGGCTTTTTCCTGAGAAGGCAGTTCAGCCGGTATAAAATAACTGCACACATTACGCTGTACCGGAAAGATTATCTGCGTGCGCTCCTGAAAAAAACGGAGTCTGCATGGGAGTTCGAACTCAATGGCACCATTCGCTCTTGGTTTAAACGTGGAGCATTCCTCAGTCCCAGCAACACTGACCATGCTGTGTTCCCATATGATCGCGGCAGCCTGATCCTCAAAGGAAAATACTATGGCGTAATCAAACGGCATTTTGAACAGGCGGAAGGAATTACATTTTCCAACTGCAGAGAAACAATCGAAGAGTGGCCTGCTGATGGAGGCAGAAAATTTATCAGACGTTTTACCTGTCTGGTTCGGGGACTTCTTTCCATATTTAAAGCAAACGCATAATCTATTCGCAAGTATAGTGCTTTTCTTACCGATTACAAATTCACATAACCAAAAGATGAGGCAATATTATGACAGACCTTTCTAGAATTTCCGTTGTTCTGCCCTCTCTGGATCCCGATGAGAAGCTCCACGCAGTCATCGAGGGTCTGCTGGAGTATGGGTTTACCGACATCATTCTGGTCAACGACGGCAGCAAGCCCGAAAACCTGCACTATTTTGATGCAGAAGCTGCCGCCCATCCCGATATCATCCACCTGCTGCACCACGAGGTCAACAAAGGTAAGGGCGCAGCATTGAAAAATGCTTTCCGCTGGTTCCTTGAAAACCGTCCCGATGGTTTCGGTGTGGTGACCGTCGACGGTGACAACCAGCATCATCCGGAAGATACCCGCCGCTGCTGCGAAAAAATGCTGGAAACCGGCCACATGGCACTGGGCTGCCGCGACTTCTCGCTGGATCATGTTCCCGCCCGCAGCCGTTTCGGTAACCAGACCACCTCAACGATCTTCAAGATTTTCGTGGGCATGACCCTCTCCGACACCCAAACCGGCCTGCGGGCCATTCCCCGGGAGGATCTGGAACTCATCTCCACCATTCAGGGTGACCGCTTCGAGTACGAGACCAACATGCTGCTTGCCATGAAGAGCAACGGCATCGCCTTTGACGAAGTGAAGATCCGCACAGTTTACATTGAGGAGAACAAGTCCTCTCACTTCCACCCCATCCGGGACTCCTGGCGTATCTATAAGCTGATTCTTGCCCATTTTTTTCGCTACACTGCGGTATCGCTGGCTAGCGCCCTGCTGGATACCAGTGTTTATGCCCTGCTGACATGGTTGTTCGCTACCTTCGCCGGTCCCACTGCGTGGGCCATATTCGACATCCGTCTTACTGCTATTAGTGCCGTCGGTGCCCGGGTTGTTTCTTCCCTGTTCAATTTCTTCATGAACAAAAAGGTCGTATTCAAGACCAACGTCCGCACCAGTGATGCCATACTGCGGTATTATGCTTTGGTGATCCCCCAAATGGCAGCCCAGGTGCTGCTGACCCAGGGTGTTTATGTGCTGCTGGGTATTCCCGACACTGCCATCGGCCTGCGGACACTGCTGTATGCAGTGGTCATGACCGCACTGTACATCATCAGCTTCATGATCCAGCAGCGCTGGGTCTTTGCCGCTGACAAAAAAGAGAAAGAAAAAGTATAAAGAAATGAGGGTTTTCCGATGATCGAATCGATCCGCGCGCTGCTGGATGCGCTGGCAGTCAGCTTTGACCTGCCGGTTCTCGACTGGATCGCAGCAAATCTCTGGTGTCCGGCACTGGATATTGCAATGCCCATTATCACCGTACTGGGTGATGCCGGTATTTTCTGGATCGCCCTGTCCGTCCTGTTCATGATCACCAGAAAATACCGTAAAACCGGTATCGGCATGATGTTTGCCCTGCTGATGGGGCTTGTGATCTGCAATATCTGGCTCAAACCCACCGTGGCCAGAATCCGTCCCTATGATTTTCAGGAAGAGTATCTGAGTGTCGTGGTTAATCTGCTGATCGAAAAGCAGCACGACTTCTCCTTCCCCTCCGGTCATACCATTGCTTCCTTTGAAGCCGCTGTGGTGATCCTACTGAACAACAAGAAGCTGGGCATTCCCGCCATGATCCTCGCCTGCCTGATTGCCTTCTCCCGCCTGTACCTGTATGTGCACTACCCCACCGATGTGATCTGCTCCATTCTTCTGGGTACTGCCTTTGCATTCATCGGCAACTGGTTGGCCGGAAAGGTTATGAATAAGCTCCCCGAAAAGCTGAGATAAACGAAAAAAGCACGCTGCAATCGCAGCGTGCTTTTTCTTTTTCAAGAGGATGTCAAATTTCAGTTTATCACGCTGTTGTGCACCCTCGAAAAAAGGTGTCATTGCGAGGAGCGCGAAGCGCGACGTGGCAATCTCCTGCTTCTATGCATCGATAAGCAGTGCAGAAACAAACATTGTACCGGGAGATTCCCACGTCGGCCTTTCAGGCCTCCTCGGAATGACAGTGGTTTTCGATAC
>JAFYLN010000219.1 GCA_017537045.1 Oscillospiraceae bacterium
GCCAACATACCAGTAATAACCATCCTCATCCCGCCATGCCACATCACCGGTGTGATACATACCGTCATGCCATGCAGCATCGGTAGCTTCCTGGTTCAGATAGTAGCCCAGGAACACGCCGCAGGTGGGCTTGGGATCGGTACGGATGACGATTTCGCCATTGATACCGTCTTCCACACTCTTACCATCGGAATCCACGATGTCAATGCCATAGCCGGGAATGGGCTTGCCCATGGCACCGGGCTTGATGTCGGTACCGTAGAGGTTTGCAATACCCAGCGTCATTTCCGTTTGGCCGAAACCCTCATGGATGCGCAGGCCGGTGGCCTTCTCGAACTGATAGAAGACTTCGGGGTTCAGCGCCTCACCTGCAGTAGTGGCGTGATGGATGGAAGAAAGATCATACATGCTCAGATCCTGCTTGATAAGCATGCGGTACATGGTGGGAGGCGCACAGAAGGTGGTGATATTGTACTTCGCAAACATGGGCAGGATCTTTTCTGCATCAAACCGATCGAAATCATAGACGAAGACCGCGCCTTCACACAGCCACTGACCGTAGAGCTTACCCCACAGAGCCTTGCCCCAGCCGGTTTCGGAAATGGTGAAATGCAGGCCGTCCTGTTCACACAGATGCCAGTACCGGGCAGTGACATAGTGGCCCAAAGCATACTTATAAGAGTGCATAGCCATCTTGGGATAACCGGTGGTACCTGAGGTGAAAAGCATCAACATAGGATCATCGCCGCAGGGAGCATCCTCTGCACGCACATAGCGGCGGCTAAACAGGCCGTATTCCTCATTGAAATCGTGCCAGCCTTCCCGTTTTCCACCCACCAGAACCTTGGTGAGCTTCATACCACAGACCGCTTCTGCCAATTCCACCTGATGAGCAGTATCGCCATCAGCAGTACACAGGATCGCGGAAACACCACCCGCCTGGAACCGGTAGGTGAAATCATGCTCCATCAGCTGGTTGGTTGCGGGGATAGCAATGGCACCCAGTTTGTGCAGACCAAGAATTGCATACCAGAACTGGTAATGGCGCTTCAGCACCAGCATAACACGGTCGCCCCGCTTAATGCCCAGACTTTTGAAATAGTTGGCACACTGGGAGGAAGCATCCTTGAAATCCTTGAAGGTGAACCGGCGCTCGGTCATATCATTTGCGATGTGAACCATGGCCAGCTTATCGGGATTTTTCCGGGCCAGAGCATCCACGGTGTCAAATGCGAAGTTATAGCGCTCGGTATTAGCGTAGTTCAGACCTGTCATGGCGCCGTCTTCGTTCTCGGCACCCCATACGAAGGCATTGCACAGCAGCCTCTGATCTGCAGTCAGATCCTTCACAGCGGATCTGGGTTCCAGCTTCAGTGCGGAATCCCGCTTGTCGCTGGCCATGATCATGGACAGGAATTCGCAGTCGTGACCGTCAATGGCAATCATGCCATGAGGCGTGGAAGACTTGTAGAAGATCGAATCGCCTTCTCTGAGGATTTCCTCGTGCTCACCTACCTTGATGCGCATAGCGCCCTTCAACACGATATCGAACTCCTGGCCGTCATGGGTGGTGGTATGGATAGGTTCATCCTGCAATTCTTCGGAGTATTTGTAGGTAACGTAGTAAGGAGTAGCCAGCTTCTGGCGGAACATGGGGGCCAGATCCTGAATGGTAATGCCATCTTCGCTGGCAGTTACCAGGCCTTTGCCCCTACGGGTAACGGTATAGCCGGTCAGCTTGGCACTGCGTCCTTCCAACAAAACGGTGATCTCCAGACCAAAAGCCTTAGAGCACTTGTGCAGGAAGGTAAACGGTAAATCTACCGTACCGGTTTCATACTGACGGTAAATTTCTTCAGAAACCTCCGTCTGTTCGGCCATCTTCTGGGTACTGTAGCCCAAAATCTCGCGCATACCTCTGATACGGGTTGCAATGTCCATAAGCTGTGTGGAAGGATTCGTGTTGGTCATGGTGATTCTCCTTTCTGAAAAATGAAAATAAAAAAACGCCTCAAGAACCTAAAGTTCTTGAGACGAGTAAAACAAACCCGCGGTACCACTCAAATTGCGAAATTGCTATTTCGCCACCTCTTCGAAGTCCAACAACTTCTATGCACTGACGTAGCATACACGGGAAACGCCTACTGGGTGATTGACCTTTGGGGCTTCCGGCTCAGAAGGGATGGGAATTCCACAGTCCTTTATCGGGCTCACACCACCCCCGACTCTCTGGAAAATTCGTTGCGGATTCCGTCTTCATCGACGCCTTTAAGAATTGCTTATTGAATTTGTGCACACTTTATCACGGTGAAGCGGCATTGTCAATACATTCATCAAACTAAAATTGCCAAGTTATAACGCATATTTTCTACGTCATGCACAAATGTGCGCCACCAAAAGGCAAAACCTTTCATTTCTTTTATAAATTGTCCGTCACTCCCGTAATCATTCAAAATCATGAACAGTAAAAAATAGTTTTCGTTTTTGGAAAGCAAACAAAAGTGCTTGACAGGTGGATTTGATGGTGCTATTATTTCGTTAAATCTTTTATATGACAAATGCGTCTGAGCAGAAAGAGTAGTCGGAACGATGACTGCAGAGAGTTGCCGGGTGGTGCGAGGCAATAGTCGGGAGTCGGATGAAGTTCATTCTGTGAGCAGTGTGTTGAAGCAGTAGTAGGCACAACGGGGGCGACCGTTACATCGCTGAGGCTTTTCAGGCCCTATGGTTTACCATTTGCGCTGCGAAGTCAATAAGGTATGTTCTGTGAGGAATATGCGAAACAGAGTGGTAACACGTAATTTTTACGTCCCTGTATCATTACAGGGACGTTTTTATTTTGTGAAAGAGGTGCAGCTTATGTATATGAATTTCCAGAGAAAGCTTCCCATCCCCCAGGAAGTCAAACAGGAGTTCCCTCTCAGCGAAGCTATGGTAGCTATAAAGGCTGAGCGGGACAGACAGATCCGCAAAGTCTTTGAAGGCAAATCCGATAAATTCCTGCTGATCATCGGTCCCTGCTCTGCAGATCATAAAGAACCGGTTCTGGAATACATCTCCCGTCTCCGCCGACTGGATGAGCAGGTTTCCGATAAACTCATTCTGATTCCCCGGATCTACACCAACAAGCCCAGAACCACTGGTCAGGGCTATAAGGGCATGCTCCATCAGCCGGATCCCGAGTCCAAACCGGATATGTACAAAGGCATCGTTGCCATCCGGGATCTGCATCTGGCAGCTCTGCGGGATTACGGTTTCTCCTGTGCCGACGAAATGCTGTATCCCGAGAACTACCGGTATCTTTCGGATCTTTTGTCCTACGTTGCAGTAGGCGCCCGCAGCGTAGAAAACCAGCAGCACCGGCTCACCGCCAGCGGCATCAGCGCACCTGTGGGTATGAAGAACCCCACCGGCGGTGATTTAAGCGTCATGATCAATTCCATCGTAGCTGCCCAGTCCAGCCATACCTTCATCTATAGAGGCTGGGAAGTGACAACCGGCGGCAACCCCTATGCCCATGCTATTTTGCGCGGCTATATTGATTATGCCGGTCGCAGCACTTCCAATTACCACTACGAAGATCTGCTGCGGGTAGACGGTCTGTATGAACATGCCAGTCTGGCATATCCTTCTGTCATCGTAGACACCAACCACAACAATTCCGGCAAGCAGTATCTGGAACAGATTCGTATTGCAAAGGATATTGTCCACAGCCGGAACCAGAACCCTACCATCAAGCGTCTGGTTAAGGGACTGATGATCGAAAGTTATCTGGAAGACGGCGCCCAGAAGGCCGATGAACATATCTTCGGCAAATCTATTACCGACCCTTGTCTGGGCTGGGAGAAAACCGAAAGGCTAATTCTGGATATCGCGGAAAAACTGTAAGGCTATCAGAAAGGTCTGTTGTATATGACAAACAAACTGGAAATAGCCAGAGAAATCATCAATGAAGTGGATACCCAGATGGCAGAGTTGTTCGTCAAAAGAATGCGGGCTGCGGAACTGGTATACGAACATAAAAAGGAATACGGGCTACCCATTCTGGATCAGAGCCGGGAAGATCAAGTGATTGCCTCTAATTCTGCAAGAATTGAAGACGATGTTCTCAAAGGATATTACATCGACTATCTGAAAAATCTCATGTCTCTCTCCCGGGCCTATCAGCATCGGATGCAGAGTGGACTGAAAGTGGCTTACAGCGGTGTGGAAGGCGCCTTTGCCCACATCGCAGCCGGACGGATCTTTCCGGACAGCACAAGGGTATCCTGCAGGGATTTCAAGTCCGCCTATGATGCGGTTGCTAAAGGTGACTGTGACGCTGCTGTGCTTCCCATAGAAAACAGTTTTGCAGGAGAAGTGGGACAGACCATTGATCTGATCTTTTCCGGGAATCTCTACATCAACGGCATCTATGAACTGGAGATCCATCAGAATCTTCTGGGTATTCCTGGCGCAAGGGTAGAGGACATCCGCAAAGTCACCAGCCATCCCCAGGCTCTGAGCCAGTGCCATGATTATATCAAACTCAGAGGATTTGATGCTGAAGAAGCCAGCAACACAGCCGTAGCAGCAAAAACGGTGGCAGAAAGCCAGGATAAGACTCTGGGTGCCATTGCCAGTGTGGAAACAGCAGAAATTTACGGTCTGAAGGTATTGGAGGCCAACATCAATAAGAGCGGAGAAAATACCACCCGCTTTGCGGTTCTGTCCAAGGTCATGGCAAATAGCCCTGCACTTGGCAACTCCGTTCTGATGTTCACCGTTAAAAATGAGGCAGGCTCTCTGGCAAACGCCATCAGCATCATTGGAAAATACGGCTACAATATGACTGCCTTGAGAAGCAGACCCCTCAGAAAGCATTCCTGGCAGTATTATTTCTACATTGAAATCGACGGCACCATCAACAATGATACCGGTGCGGATATGATGGAAGAACTTGGACAGGTCTGCGACCAGCTGAAGGTCGCAGGCACCTTCGCAGCCCATACGGAAATTTAAGGAGCAAAGCATGACAATTCACATGGATTTAGGACCGGACAGCTATGATATTTTCATAGAAAGAGGTATCCTGGCAAAAGCCGGTCAGTATCTGAATCTGAACCGGCGGGCACTGGTTGTCACAGACACCGGAGTACCGGAAGTTTACGCGAAGGCTCTTGCCGAGCAGTGCAGAAACAGCGTGATCTGCACCGTAGAAACCGGCGAAGGATCCAAGAGCCTTACTGTCTTCGGTCAGCTGCTGCAGACCATGCTGGAGCATAATTTTTCCAGAAAGGACTGTGTGGTGGCTGTTGGCGGCGGTGTGGTTGGCGATTTGTCCGGTTTCGCGTCGTCTGCCTATATGCGGGGCATTGATTTCTACAACATCCCCACTACCCTACTGTCCCAGATTGATTCCTCCATCGGCGGCAAGACAGCCATCAATTTGGGCGGAGTCAAGAATATTGTAGGTGCTTTCTACCAGCCGAAAATGGTTCTGATCGACCCGGACCTGCTGAAAACCCTACCTCCCAGACAAATCGCCAACGGTATGGCAGAAGCAATCAAGATGTCTCTGACCTCCGACAAGGAGCTCTTTGAACTGTTAGAAACCCAGGTCATTGAAAGCAATCTGGAAGAAATTATCCTTCGTTCTCTGAACATTAAAAAGGCTGTCGTGGAGCAGGACGAAAAGGAAGCAGGACTTCGCAAAATTCTCAACTTCGGTCATACGGTGGGACACGGAATTGAAAGCACCTCGGAGCTTTATCATGGCGAAGCTGTGGCTCTGGGTATGCTGCCAATGTGCAGTGAAACACTGCGTCCCCGGGTTGTAGAAGTCCTGAAAAAATCCAATCTATACCGGAAGCTCCAGTACGATTGGGACAGAATTACCCAGGCGGCTTTCCATGATAAGAAGGCCGACGGCGGCAGTGTGACTGTAACACTGGTTCAGGAACCCGGTACCTATGAACTGAAAACCATGGGCTGTCTGGATGTGATAGAACAGGCCAAGGCATGTCTGGAAGGTTGATCTCTATGAAAAACACGTTTGGAACCAGCGTAGCTGTTACCCTTTTGGGAGAAAGCCACGGAGAATATATTGGAGCCATTATCGACGGTATGGCTCCCGGAATTGACATTGACTACGATTATATTGCCCACATGTTGACCCTCCGCCGTCCTTCCGGAAAGATCTCTACGCCCCGGCAGGAGCAGGACAACTACAAAATTGTCAGCGGTATTTGCAATGGAAAGACTACTGGCACACCGATTACCATTCTCATTCCCAACGAGAATGTGAAAAGCGGCGATTATAGCCAAATGCGAACCGTTGCACGGCCTTCCCATGCTGACTTTACCGCTGAGTGCAAATACCACGGCTTCCAGGATTCCAGAGGCGGCGGACATTTCAGCGGAAGGATCACCGCAGCTCTGGTGGCTGCTGGTGCCATCTGCAAATGTGCTCTGGAGCGAAAAGATATCTTTATCGGCACCCATGTTAAAAAATGTGCCGGTGTCCCGGACAGAGATTTTGCTGATCTTGCTGACGATATTCAGAGTCTTAATGAAAAGACCTTTGCGGTTCTTGACGAAGAACGCGGAAAGAAGATGCAGGAGGCTATTCTGACGGCAGCTTCAGAAGGCGACAGTGTTGGCGGCATCCTGGAGACTGCTGTGATCGGTGTACCAGCAGGTGTTGGTGAGCCCTGGTTTGATTCTATGGAAGGACTACTTGCTCACATGCTGTTCTCCATCCCAGCTGTGAAGGGTGTTGAATTTGGAACGGGTTTTGCCATTGCCGATCTGAAAGGCAGTGAAGCCAACGACCAGCTTCGGATGGAA
>JAFYLN010000220.1 GCA_017537045.1 Oscillospiraceae bacterium
CATGCCCTCTCAGAAGATCAGACCCGTACGCTCATGGAGATGTGCGAGAGTCTCATTCCCATCATAAAGAAGAAAATATAAATTTCATTGGCTGCCGGTTTTACATCGGCAGTCTTTTTATTTTGGATTGCCGACAGATTGTGAGCGATTTCGAGTTATAAACTCTGATATACTTGACGCGTAAGGTAAACACCTACAAGATAAGTATATAGGAGGAATCGAAAAAATGAAAGTAAAAGATTTGATCGCCGGCATGGAAGGTCGCGCCATGGATGCCCAGTTCCAGAAGGATATCTGTGCGCTCTATGAGACAAAGGACTACGGGGATACGGAACCTGACTGCCAGACCGGTTATGCGAAGTTGCTTCCTCTGCTGACGGAGGAACAAAAAATGAGTATGGAGCAGATGGAGCAGGCATATATCCACCGTCGTAATTACGCTGCGCAGTACGGTTTCAAGTGTGGCATTTTCGGAGCCTTCCGGCAGTTCTTCGGCTATTCCAAAGCCAACGATGGCGGCTTCGATGACCTGGTTTTTCAGGATCTTCTGATGCAGCCCGGAATGCAGCGGCACCACGAGAACTACGAAAACATTGAGCTGTGTAATGAGATCGACCGGGCCATCATGGACGCCCTGAGTGAAGAAAACAAGGACCACATGGTCAGCATCACCTGTGCATGGCAGCAGCGTGTTTACAGCGCAGCATTTGACGGTTTCTACTGCGGTTACCGTGCTGCTTACGATCTCATGGAGGATCTGATGCCCCTGGTCAAGATCCAGAACATGGATAAGATCCTCACCATGGAGTATCACCTGGGGTACATTAAGCCTTATAGTGAAGTTGAACGTCTTCGTGATATGGCAGCCTAAAAATAAACTGGGGAGCAGCAAATCATTTTGCCGCTCCCCTCAAATCATCTATATGCTATTTATGAATCTTCAAACCTATGGTTCATAGACTTACGGTTTTCTTTTGCAATTTTATTAATCAAAGACCCAGCGTGTCCGCCCATTCCTTGACGGAAGCAATGGTCTGTCTGCCGTTGAGAAGTTTACCCTCAATGATCTCGCAGGAGTCAGGCACACTGATCTTCAGCGCTTCTACCGTCCTACCGAATTTGCTGCCACCGGAGGTCGCAAAAAGGATGATCTTCTTACCGGAGAAATCAGCGCTCTCCAGGAAGGTGTTGATGATCGTAGGAGCAACATACCACCAGATGGGGAATCCCAGGAAGATGACATCGTAGTTTTCGATATTTACATTGCTCTCAGCGATCTCAGGACGAATGGTCTTGTCCGCCATCTCAATAGAGCTCCGGGACTTCTTGTTCATCCAGTTCAGGTCAGCCTTAGTGTAACGCACCTTCGGACGGATTTCATGGATATCCGCACCTACAGCATCAGCAAGCATATCCGCAACCTTCGCGGTTACACCGCTGGCAGAAAAATAAGCAACAAGTTTCTTAGACATAGCAACCTCCGAATATTTATATTTTGGCAATCAGTCTATTTCCATTATCTTTCAACCATTTTCTGTGGACTTTGTAATCCGGCATAGTTCTCACGACCACATCCCAGAATTGCTTCGAGTGATTCATCTCAAGCAGGTGGCACAGTTCATGTACCACAACATAATCGAGCACTTCAGGTGGAGTAAGCCCAAGAAGGCAGTTGAAGTTCAGGTTGCCTTTGCTGCTGCAGCTTCCCCAACGGGTATGCTGCGTGCGAATCGCAATCTGATTATATTGTACCCCTATGATCGGTGCATAGTGTTTGACTCTCTCGGTTACCAGTTGCCTGGTTTTCTCCCGTAGCAGTTTAATTTCCTGCTCAGTAAGCTTTTCCGTCGCAATCGAGTCACGACCTGCAAGGTGTTTCGCGATCCAACCTGATTTGCTTTCTACGAATCTTCTGATTTCGTCTTGCCGCATCCGTTTCGGACAGCGTACAACAACACTTCCGTCAGGCATGATCTGAATGCCGATGGTTTTCCGGTCACTTCGAATGATTTGATATGATAAGGTCATTCCTAATACCTTCCAACTTATTTATCAGTATTGTATCATTGCGCAGATACTTAGTCAACGAGAAGGACTTCTTGACGGATG
Organism: Oscillospiraceae bacterium; assembly: GCA_017537045.1. The sequence goes on from JAFYLN010000220.1 coordinate 2,110, forward strand.
TATCAGAATTTGAGATAATATAGAAAACTATGAAAGGAGCTTCCCTATGGCCAGACTGATTTTCCATATTGATGTGAATAGCGCATTTCTCTCATGGGAAGCTACCCGCAGAGTCAGTCTGGGAGAAGAAGATATCAGACTCATTCCTTCTGCCATCGGAGGAGATCGGGATAAAAGAACAGGCGTCATCCTGGCCAAGTCCATTCCTGCCAAGAAATTCGGTATCAAGACCGGCGAGCCCGTGGCCATGGCACTGCGTAAGTGCCCGGATCTTTTTCTGGCCAGACCGGATTTCAGACTTTACGAGGAATCATCCAAGGCTTTCATGGATATCTGCCGGGAATACGCACCTGTAGTCGAGAAGTACTCCATCGACGAATGCTTCCTGGATATGTCCGGCACCCATAAGATCTATCCGGATCCGGTTGCCATTGCCCATACGATCAAGGACAAGATCAGAGATACATTGGGATTTACTGTGAACGTCGGAATCGGCGATTGCAAGATCCTCGCCAAGATGGCCAGTGATTTCGAAAAGCCCGATAAAGTCCATACACTGTACCGGCACGAGATTCCTCAAAAGATGTGGCCGCTTCCAGTTCGGGATCTGTTCTCGGTGGGCGCCTCTACTGCTGAAAAACTGGAGAAAGCAAGAATTCGCACGGTAGGCGATCTTGCAAACACACCGCTCGATAGAGTGCAGCGGCTCGTTGGTATCAAAATGGGTAAGCAGATACACGACTATGCCAACGGTATCGACGACTCCCCTGTCCTGGCAGCCCCTGAGGAAGCAAAGGGATACAGCATATCTACCACCCTGGAAGAAGACGTGGTGACCACGGAACAGGCCCACAAGGTGCTCCTGGCGCTGACAGACAGCGTTACCAGACGGCGTCAAAGCTTACTGTGTTGCTGTATCCATCCGCTCCAATGACTTTAAGACCCGGTCCCATCAGAAGAAGCTCATGGATCCAACGGATATTTCCACCGAAGTCTACAAGCTCTGTAAGCTGCTGTTTGCCGAACTTTGGGATGGACACACTCCTCTGCGGCTCATCGGTGTGGCTCTGACAGATCTTAGCAAGGAAGAGACGGCACAGATGTCTCTGTTCCCGGATGAAAAGAAAGAGCGCTCCAGGAAGCTGGATAAGGCCTACGATGCAATCAACAAGAAATTCGGCGCCGCTACGATCCAGCGAGGCTCCAATCTTCAGTCAGATTTGCGCGTCGGTAAGAAATATCAGGCACAGATGGAGCAGAAAAGAAATCGTGACAAATCCGAATAGAGCCTAAATACCCGAAAGTATACAGAGAGGTTTACCATGAATCAAAAAATTGGTACTTGTGCTTTATGCAAAAGAGAAAACATTGAGCGAAGGCAAAGTCACATTATACCCAAAGGTGTTTACAGGCGTTCGAGGATAAAAGAGAATTCCCATTTCAAAAACCACTTTCACCCAGAGGAAATCTTTCAAGACGGCGAGAAGAAATATATGCTCTGCGGTGATTGTGAGCAATTCTTCAATTCTTTTGAAACACCTTTCTTCAATAGATATCTGAATAAGTATTTGGGACAGCCAAGCTTCTCACTTTCTAACCCTTCCGCTGAGATAGAGTTTTATTTTTTAACGGTTGCATGGAGAGTGTTATACGACGATCTGTATGAGTGCTGCTCTTTTGAAAATCAAGCAGAGCGCATCATGTTTGAGGAATTTGAGCAAATCTTATGGAAATATTTGTTCACGGAGTTTTCTAAAATCCATCCAGAAGTTATGCGCAAACAGGACACTGATTCTATCGCGTTGGAGGGTAAAACATTTGGTGAACTGATCGCTATCGCAGAAAAAGAACGGCTGGAATCAATGCCGCCTGACATTTCAAAGATAAGAAATCATGTGTACATACTTGAGGAGCTTGGCTTCCCTTCTGAGATTTCAGACCTTTTTTCTCATGGTGTTTGTGGATACTGCTTTTTTGAAAAGTCTCACAAGAATTATTATGTCATTTCCTTATATCAAGGTCTTGCAATCGTCACAGTATACCACAGACATTTGATGCCATACAGTAAGCGAATTGCAGATTTTCTTATTGACAACAGGATAACAAGGGCAAAGATAAAGAGCGCAACGAGAGTACAAATCATTGATTACTTACAGGAGATCGCTGATTATTCTCCTGAAGAACGCAATTAACCTTCCCCAGATTTCTTTGATACACAGGAGCCATCGGTCACACACGCATAATCATTATCAAAGCGGTACCAGCATTAAACTGGTACCGCTTCTCATATTACCTACTCATAATCGGGACGTAACGAAAGGCCTTTATCCTTCAGTTTTGTTTCGATCTCTGCAATTGTTTTTATTCCCATATTTCTGATTTTCATCAAATCAAATCTCGATAGTGCTGTCAGTTCCTCAACACTTCGCACATTGGCTCGTTTCAGACAGTTATATGCCTTCACGCTGAAATCCAAATCCTCAATGGGTTGCTGTATAATAGGAATCTCTTTCGGTGGTTCTTTCTGCCGCCTTTCTACTTCTGCCAGGCCGTATGTTATGTACTTCAACCGAGAGGGATGTCTGATTTTCCGGAGTGCCATATCCTTGATTTGCCGGCATCTTTCACTCTGAATACCATATCGCTGACCAATGATCCGCATTGGGATCCGATCCCGGAAAAACGAGTATAGGATATAGTTTTCCCGTTCTTTCAGTGTTTCCTCCATGATGTACTGAAAGGATGCCTCAAAGTCCGGAGGAATGTTGGACTTCCATTCGTCGTATGCTTCGTCCAATAAAAGTTGCCTGAGAAGATTCTCCGGCCATGGAAGCTTATTCATTGCTTGAACCGTCATGCAGTACCTCCCTGAGTATCAGAGTCTATATTGCCGATGCTGATCTTTTCGATCTCCTCCGTCACCACTTCTGTAAGCAGATTCTTGATAAACTCACTTTGCTTCTGTCGGATATCCTGAAGAGCAGCCTTTCCAAGATTATTCATTGCCAGAAGGTCTTTATCCTTCAGCTGCGCCAGATCCGCCACAGATTCTACCTTGTTCCTCTGAAGGCAGTTATTCGCTCTCATAGACAACGCAAGCTCACCAACCGGAACAGACTTCAGTCTTTCAATAAGTCTCTTGGGCACATTCATCGCACCCGTTTCCTCATCGATATCTTCCCAGCGTTCTTCTATGCCACGGTTAAACCCGTCCTGGAAGCCGCACTCACTTTCCAAGCGAATCATCTCCCGGACGGTGGTTTTCAGACCGTACCGGATCAGATCAAAGAATCTGGGATCACGCAGCTTACGAAGTGCCCTGATGATTCGCTCATGCACCTGTGAAATCTCGATTTCCAACTCTTCTACGATATCCTGATAAGAGAATTCAAGGTCATAAGATAACCTCAGAATCTCTTCATCTTCGCTGCTCAGTGCAATCAGCCTTACAAACTCAAAGCTCTCCCTCAAATCCACCGGGGCATAGCACA
>JAFYLN010000221.1 GCA_017537045.1 Oscillospiraceae bacterium
AATAAGGTGTCATAAAAAGCGGCCTTAGGCTGCGAGGTAAACAGGCGTATGTCCTGTATCATTTCTTGTCGGTAGATAGCAATCAGCCTCCTTTGGTTGGTTTTGGTCACAACTTAATTATACCAAAATGGCTGATTGCTCTCTATATTTTTGAGTGACAAAACACGTTTGTAAATCTAAAAAAGCCTTGTGCCACAACGACTTTTCGTATTATGCTCAGGGCTATTTATCTATACTGATGGGAGGTGATGATGTGGAAGAAATGCTTCAGCAAATGGTACTGTGGCTCCAGCAGTTTGCAGAGGCGAAAGAATCCTATGTGGATGTATATACAGGCTTTCTGCGCTATGCCGCACCTGCTCTGGCATTTATCCTGCTGTGGCGCTGCCTGAAGCCCTTGCTGTTTTTCAAGCGGGAGCCGGAAATCTGGGCGTGGCTTCATACGGCGGACGGGTCGCAGTATGCCCTGACCCACTGGGAAAACGTCATTGGCCGCAGCAAATCCAGCGATGTACGCATCGATTTTTCCACAGTCTCCCGCAACCATGCCGTTTTTACCCGTTATGATGACGGCAGCTGGACGGTGACCGATGCCAACTCCAAGGGCGGCGTAATGGTCAATGGCCAGCGGGTGAAGATCTGCGCACTGGAAGAGGATGATGTAATCAACATCGGCGGTCTGGATATGACCCTCGTACCCATTACCAAGCGGCAGGAATCCCTGCAGGCACAGCTTCGTACAAAAGGTGCCAGCGGCTTTGACAGCGTTGCCAACCTGCTGCTGCTGACGATTTTCCAGTGCCTGTGCTGTATCGGTTTTCTGCTGGGCGGCGATCCTGGCCATTATACCACCATCATTCAGGGCTTTGGCGGAATCATGCTGGCGCAGTGGATACTGTTTATCTTCTATGCCATCATCCGCCGCAGCGCCTTTGAAGTGGAAACTGTGGCGTTTTTTCTGTGCACCATGGGTATGGCAGCGCTGGCATCCATCAAGCCTGCAGAGACCGGCAAACAACTGCTTGCCATGTATCTGGGCATTGCGGTGTTTCTGACTGTTGGCTGGTCCATGCGCGACCTGGAACGGGCGAAGAAATTCCGTTATCTTGCCGTGATTCTCGGTATCGGATTTCTGGTATTTACCCTTGTCTTTGGTGAGGAGCAGTTTGGCGCAAAAGCATGGGTCAAGCTTGCCGGTATGACCTTGCAGCCTTCGGAGCTGAGTAAAGTCTGCTTTGTCTATGCCGGGGCATCGGCAATGGATCGGTTGATGAATAAGCGCAACCTGTTCTTCTTTATTCTGTATTCCATTGCCATCTGCGGCTGTCTTGCCCTGATGAATGACTTTGGTACTGCCCTGATCTTCTTTGTGGCATTTCTGGTTATTGCCTATATGCGCTCCGGCAGTGTGGGTACAGTGGGTCTTGCCTGTACGGCACTCGGTTTTGCCGGTGTCATCGCGGTGAAGATCGCACCCCATGCCTTGCGCCGCTTTACAGTCTGGCGGCATATCTGGGAGGATCCCTATGGACTGGGCTACCAGCAGACCCGCGCTATTATGTGCATCGCATCCGGCGGCCTTTTCGGCATCGGTGCAGGAAGAGGCCTGCTGAAAAATGTCTTTGCAGCAGATTCAGATATTGTTTTTGCGTCCATTTCCGAGGAATGGGGTCTGATCATGGCCTGCATGCTGGTGCTCAGTATTGTGGCACTGGCGCTGTTCTGTCTGAGAAGTGCATCCATGGCACGCAGCAGCTTTTATACCATCGGCGCGATTACCGCTTCGGCAGTTATGCTGACACAGGTGATCCTGAACTGTCTGGGAACGGTGGATGTGGTTCCGCTGACCGGTGTTACATTCCCGTTTCTCAGCAATGGCGGTTCCAGTATGATCGGTGCATGGGGACTGCTTGCTTTTATCAAAGCAGCGGACACCCGGCAGAATGCCAGCTTTGCAGTGCGCCTTGCAAAAAAGGTAAAGGGGGACGCATGTGATGAATAGAGTAACCAGACGTGCATCTGCGGTTCTGTTCCTGGTCATTGCACTGGTTGGCGGCCTTTTCTTCTTTGTTTATGAATATTTCACAAAGGCAGACCAGTGGATCGTTTCCCCGGGCTCTCCCCATATCTACAACAGCAGCAACATCGGCTGCGGCCGGGTCTATGACCGCAGCGGCACCCTGCTGCTGGACATTACGGAAGCCCGTACCTATGCTTCAAGCGAGTCGGTGCGCCTTTCAACGCTGCACTGGCTGGGTGACCGTAATGGCAGCATCAGTGCCCCGGCGATTGCGTATTATGCAAAGGAAATGACCGGATATAATATCATTGATGGCCTGTACTCCTATAGCGGCGAAGCCGGTGCAGCGGTTCTGACGCTGTCTTCTGAGGTACAGTCCGCAGCGCTGAAGGCAATGGCAGGAAGAAAAGGAACTGTGGCGGTCTATAATTATCAAACGGGTGAGATCCTCTGTGCCGTTACCACGCCTACCTATGATCCCGACAATGTCCCCGGTATTGACGGTGACACTAGTGGTGCATATGAAGGTATCTATCTGAACCGTTTTACCCAGTCTGCCTATGTTCCCGGTTCGATTTTTAAGGTCGTCACAACCGCCGCTGCGCTGGATTGCGTGGACGGCATTCTGGATAAGACCTTTACCTGCACGGGACTTTACGAGTATGGCATTGATAAGGTGACCTGCGAGCGCGCCCACGGTAAGCTGGATCTGAAAGGGGCGCTTGCACGTTCCTGCAACTGTTCCTTTGCCCAAATTGCTGCACTGGTGGGCAAGGACAATATGGAAAAATATGTGGAGAAGTTTGAGGTCATAAAGCCGCTGAAATTTGACGGTGTGACCACGGCTTCCGGCAATTACGATCTTTCCCGGGCAGCGCCTGTGGAGGTGGCATGGAGTGCCATCGGCCAGTATACGGATCAGATCAATCCCTGCCGCTACATGAGCTTCATGGGCGCGGTGGCAGGCGGCGGCAAGGCAGCCCAGCCCTATCTTGTGAGCCATGTTACCGCGGAGGGAGAGATTACCTACGAAGCGGAAACCGTCCTGTCCGACCGTCTGATGAGTGAGGATGTAGCCGCAACGCTGCAGTCCTATCTGCGCAACAATGTGGTATCTATCTACGGTGCGGATAAGTTTCCGGCAGGTCTGACGGTCTGCGGAAAATCCGGCACCAGCCAGCTCGGCGGCGATCAGGAACCCAACGCCATGTTCACAGGCTTCGTTCTCGATGACAAATACCCCCTGGCATTTATCTGCGTAGTTGAAAACGGCGGTTACGGAAGCTCCACCTGTGTCCCAGTTCTAAGTAAAGTCCTGTCTGCCTGCAAGGAAGTTATTGACCGTGGCTGAGCAAAAAACAGTACAAAACCGCAGCATCCCCTGCATAAGCTGTGCAGGGGGTGTTTTTATGTGCAGAAGGAATCAGCTTCTTGGCAGCATCATGCTGGGGTTTGGTCTTGGGTTGGTTATCGGACACAGTCTGGAATCGTGGCTTTTGTGTACCTGTGGCAGTGTGGTGTTTCTGATTCTGGGTGTCGGGGGCATGGGGCGGAAATAGCAGGTATAAACTTGTCCCCGTGTGAATATGCTTTGGTAGCAATGTATCATACAAGGAGTGATTTGATGGAGTTGCAATTTCAAAGCAGTACCTGCCGATGCCTGAAGGCGGCAGCTCGTGAAGTTCGCAATACGGAGCTGACACAGGAGGTTCGCCTGAGCGACGGCATGCCCGATATCGGGCGGGTTTTATCCTCGTGGGGACAGATCATACTCAGAAGCAAAGAATGGCTGTCAGATCAGGTAACGGTCTCCGGCGGTATTATGGTGTGGATCCTCTATGCGCCGGAGGATGGAACGCCACCCCGGTGCGTGGATGCGTGGGTGCCATTCCAACTGAAGTGGGAGCTGGGAGAGAGTGGAAGCGAAGGTCCGATCCGTGTCTATCCGCTGCTTCGTTTTCTGGACAGCCGCAGTGTGGGTGCCAGAAAAATGATGATTCGGGCCGGCGTAGCGGCCATGGGCGAAGCGCTGTCTACCATGCAGGCGCAGCTCTATACGCCTGCAGAACTACCTGATGATATCCATCTTTTACGCAATACCTATCCTGTCCGTCTGCCCATGGAAGCAGGGGAGAAGACTTTTCTGCTGGATGAAGATCTGTCACTTAGCACCGGTTCTGTACAGCCGGAGCGGCTGCTTTCCTATACCATCCTGCCGCAGCTTCAGGAAAAGCGTGTGGCAGGGGATAAGATCATCCTGCGCGGCATAGGCAGGATCCGGATACTCTACCGTTGCACCGAGGGGAAAATTCACACAGCCGAGCTTGAAATTCCAATTTCCCAGTACGCCCAGCTGGAAGATACTTACGGAACCGATGCGCATGCAGATGTGATGATGGGTGTTACCAGTCTGGAAATTCTGCAAAATGAAGGAGCCAATCTCCGTGTAAAATGCGGACTGGTTGCCCAGTATCTGATTGACGACCGTTATCTTGCCGAGGTTACGGAGGATGCCTACAGCCCCCGCCGGGAGCTTGACTTGCATATGGAGGAATTAAGACTTCCATCTATTTTAGAGCAGCGAAATGAATCCATACAGGTACAACAGCAGCTTCCGGGCATCAATGGCGACGTGGTGGATGTGTGTTTCCTTCCTGATTTTCCGCGTCAAAGCCGCGCTGGTGACCATATGACGCTGGAATTTCCCGGCCAGTTCCAGCTTCTGTATTACGCCCCTGACGGCAGCCTGCAGGGAACGGTAGCCCGCTGGGAGGGCAGCATGCAGATGCTGGCAGATCCCGAGAGCCAGATGAGTATTCTGGTGCAGCCCCAGAGCAGCATTCAGGCTGTAGCCGGCGCAGAGGATATCAGCCTGAACACGCAGATGAAGCTGGAAATGTGCGCCTATGCGCAGGAGGGAATTCCAATGGTTTCCGGATTGGAGGCCGGGCAGCTGCACGATGCAGACCCGAGCCGCCCGTCTTTGATTCTTTGCCGCGGCGGCAGTGAAACACTTTGGAATATGGCCAAACGCTGCGGTTCAACGGTGGAGGATATTATGCGAATCAACCGTCTGAACGGACAGCCGCAGCCGGATCAGATGCTCTTGATCCCCGTATCGTAATAATAAAACGCCGTCCCGTGGGAGAGCCGGGACGGCGTTTTGGCAGTGTCGCAAATGGGGGATTCTTACCTGCCTGTAAACAGTTTAGCAGAATTTGAGTGTCGAATTTTAGGGAATGGTGGTATAAAGTAAAAATGTCCCAAGTGCTTCCCGTTTTTTGGTCCGAGTGTCGAGATTCGCAACATTTTCATTCCCGGAGGGAATGAAAATTAAGGTGTCGATGCGGTCGAGCCCGCATCGAGCAACGCTCCACTGGAGCGTCGCATTTGATGGTTCGAATCTCTCCACAGAAAGAAATAACGGGGAGTTCCAGAAAGAACTTCCCGTTATTTGGTCCGAGTGTCGAGATTCGAACTCGAGGCCTCTTGAACCCCATTCAAGGGAGAATATAGATTTATAGAACAATATTATGGGTGATTCAGAGAACTTCGAAAAAAAGTCGAATTTTGCAGGGTGAAAAAATATGGTGTACGATGTGTTTTTTTGAGCGTTGTGACGAGGTTGCGACAAGTTACTCCATGGAGTTAACTGCCTTGCGGAGAGTTTCGACATCCTGATCAATGTAAAAATCGACGGTTGTAGCGTATTCGGCATGACCAATAACTTTCTTGATATCCTCCGGAGAAACACGTGCCTTTGACATTTTTGTGCCGAAGGTGTGGCGGGCAGAATGGGGCGTGAGATCATCAGGAAGCCCCAGTGTTTCCATTACCGGCTTCCAGATTTCCTCCCGGAGACTATCTTTGTTGTATGGCTTTCCATTCTTACGAGAATACAAAGGACCTTGGCAATTATTATACCAGCCTTCAATGATAGGCTGAATCTTAGGATGTACTGGAACTATACGGTCATAGCCTGCTTCGGTTTTGACACCGCTGCGCAGCGTCTTTTCTTTAGGATCATAAGAAAACTTGGTAAGCTGACAAAACTCTGTCGCCCGGAAGCCTGTGTAGCACAGCACATAACAGACATCGCCGCCGGGAATATTTGCATAGTTCTTTTCGAGTGACGCAAACTCCAGATCAGTGAGGGCGCGTTGCTTCCCCTCTGGAGCATCTTTCGGGATTTTCACGAGCTGAGCGTAGTTCTCACTGACGATGTTATGCATCTTACAGTATTTGTACATCTGCACAAGCAGAGATTTGATTTTCTTCATCGCCGATTTGGAGAGAGGACCGGAGATTGTTTGGTAAGGCTTTCCGTAACCTTTTCGCATAACAAGATGTTCGTCCATCCAGTAGTCGTAGATTTCTTTGATCTCTGCCGCGGTGCGATCTCTGATCGGGGCGTTTGCGCGGTCGCCCCATGCGGCCTGTATTTGCTTCCATGCGGCATTGTAGTTATCTTTCGTCTGATAAGACAGTTCGTCGTAAGCGATAGACTTCCATTCTTCAAAAACTTCCGCAGCGGTATAGTTACGCTTGAGTGAAGGGTTGCGCCGAAATTCGTCAATGCAGTCCTGCGCTTCCGATTTTTTGCTGAAGCTGCCAAGTGCTTCGCGGATGCATTTTCTTACACCGTCAATGGTTTCATACCGGGCCGGTGCATAGGCATAGTATTTGGTTCCGTTGGCACCTTTGACCTTTCGGATGGTGCCGCCGCCGTTTTCTCTTTTGGCCATACTTCCTCCTTGCTTTTTGGGGAGGGGTATGCTATCCTAAAAGGGACAGAATACCCCTATGTTTAACTGGCGTAGGTTTTCTGTAAGCCTCATCTCAGGGGTAGGAGCCTGAGATGGGGCGCTTTTTTATTTTGCCGCTTCGGAGTAGGAGTTCCGGGGCGGGTTATTGCATTTTTGCACCCTTGCTTCGGTTACATCTCCAACACAAGGTTTGTAGATTATCTTCTGTGGTAAGACCACCTTTTGAAACAGGTACGATGTGATCAATCTCCAGCAACAGGTTTGGCTCTTTGGCGACCGATGCGCCGCAATACTTGCAAGAGAAGCCGTCTCGTTCCTTAATGGCCTGCCGGAGCTTACTGGTCATCAAAGCTCGTTGACCAGCCGCACTTTTTCTGAATTTTACCAATTCGGACAGATACAAGACAAACTGGTTAAGGTTCTCAATGTTCATGGTAACATCACACTGAGTAGATGCATTTCCACCAGAACTGGTGTACATAAAAACATACTTCGGAAAATACAGGGCATTGAAATCGACGGCATCAAAACCGAGTTTTTCTTCAAGCTTTTTTCGGCTGAATTTCCGAATCATGAAAGGAACTTCTGTGCTGATGCTGGACAGAATACTTTCACGCTCATTTTTTAGCGAGACTTTGCCTTCCTCGGCAGCTTCGAAGTTGTTCAAAATAGTTTCGAACTGAGCCAGAGTGTCTTCGTCCGCCTTGATTCCAAAATATTTGCAAACATATTTGAAAGGGGCCTTACTTGCATTGTCACAGACAGTTCTGGAGCAGTAATGGATATTGGGCTCGCCTCTACGCTTTGCGAGAGCGGGACGTTTCATGTTCCACTCGCTGGTGTCTTTAAACTCTGCGATGCCTTCACTGGTGGTATTGGCAATCAGCGCAGTGTTTCGGAGATCTTCTATGTGAGAATTGAGTTCGTTGCAGTCTTTGATGTAGGTTTGTATACGTTCTTTTGTCGCAGTGAATTTCTCTCCCTTGAAATATGCCGCTTCGTAAACCTTCCATGCAATGAATGCAATGAGACCAACAAAAAGCAGAGTAACGAGAAATGGAATGATGGCAACAATAACGTCAGCGATGACTCCTATAAGAGCACATGCTAGGCAGAAGACAATGAACCAACCTAAAAATTTTAACATAATATTTCCTTCTCTCTATATTTTTTGTATGGTATTTATTTCGCGAATATTGATCCCATTCTATACTCAGCCAGTGAAACACTGGTACCCATATAATCCGCTGCCAGTTGGATCGGATAATCTGCGAAGAACCGCAGATCGTCATCGTCATACAGAAGATCTACGGCGAAACGGTCTGCTTCAATCTCCTGACGGTTCGTTGGGAAATAAGTATTCGAATCCATGTATATTCTGTTATATCCCCGGTGCATCAGCACATGGCCAAGCTCATGGGCACACACGAAGCGGGCAACTGGCTCGGAGAGTGAATCATCAACGAAGATAATATGCTGCCGCTGGGTGTGATGCCAGAATCCACGGATATCCCGCAGGGAGGTACGGACTACAAGGTAGCCAAGCTCCTTTGCAAGGCGGAAGGGATCTCTGGTTTTGTACTTGCGCACGAGGGATTCCGCAATGCGCTTCTGCTTCATGGCGTTATCCCTTTCTGTATTTTTTCGGTGTATAGATCTGTTTGTTCTTCAGCTTGGCTGCCTCTAGACCCAGTTTGAGTGCAGAGCGGATGGATTCCTTGGCTTCATCGGACATAGGATCGCCGTCAAACATCAGGTCACCGGAGTTTTCCAGATCAGCCATAATCTTCTCCAAGTTTCTTGCAATATCGCGCTCGTCCTTAGAAGTAAGGGCGGGCGCTTTTTTTGTTTCTTCACCAAGTAAATAGTCGGTAGTAACACCGAAATAGTTCGCAATCATGGCCAGCGTGTCAGCTTTGGGAGTCAGTCCACGCTTCTTCCATGCTGTTGGCGTTGCGTTGGACAAGCCCATTTCTAAAGCGGCGCGATTGCATGTGATTCCGCGTTGATCGCACAATTCCTTGAATCTGTCATAAAACACAGATTTCACACTCCTTTTTTGTGCAAAACGCAAAACCTAAACAAGTTTAGAAAAAAGTTCTTGACAGGCTAACAAAGTTTAGGTAATATGAGGACGTAACCTAAACATGTTTAGGTAAACTTCGGTTAGGTTAGGGTTTTGATATTGGTTGGCGCTTTTATCTTAACTCTAAACCTAACTAAAGTCAACTATTTAGTTAAAGGAGGTTAGTTTTTTTGTATGCCTGCACAATGGACAGGAAGAATTGTTGGTGAAATGCACACAAATGACATCACGGGAAAGATGCTGGCTGCAGAACTTGGCTGGAATGAAAAATATCTCAGTCAGGTGTTGAATAGTCCTGATCCCCCTAAGAAGGCGGAAGAGAAGGTGAGTGCCGCTCTGGAGCGCATCATTGAGCGCAAGCGACAGAATGCCGTCGCCCCCGCGACGTGAAAGAAGGTGAGAGCGGATGGGTAATAGATCAAAGCATGGTCAATGGAAAGTAGTAAAGGCTTATCCGGGCGGTATAAAAACGCTGGTCTGGTATCCCGGAAGAAAGCGCAGGAAGAAAAAGTAAATGCAGCCCTACGGTGGAGCGTAGAACTGCAAATCAGAAACTTATTTGATTTTCTTAAGTCTGCGGACTTCCTCTTGGAATATTGTATCCAACTCGCGGAGAATAGGCAGGTTCTTTTCTAAATCGGATATGAAACCTGGAACTTCTTCATTCATATAGGTGTAATCGCTTAATCCGTCCGATGACCGTTCTAATACAACTTGGATTGCTTTCGCGGTTGCACGGACTTCACCGCGCGTGAGTTCTGGCTCTTTACAAAACCATTTGTCCTCTGCATTTGAAGTGCTATCCATATTGATTTGAGCTTCATCGAAAGAAAAATCCTCGAGATTTAATAGGAAGAAAAGGGCATTCGAAAGAGCAGAGCAGACTTCATCGTTGAATGGATAGTATGTATGAACGTTGGAACGCTGCTTTTTCTGTTTCTTTGATTTCACAAGACCACCCCCTTTCGAAATAATTCTATCAAAAATGACGCTGTTAATCAATATCAGGAGGCATATCACTATGGGCAAACTTGATTTTTATGATCTGCTTGATGTCTATTGATCGACATTATCAAGGTGCTGTGGCACCGTTCCGAGCGCGACGGCGTGAGAAAGTAGGTGAGAGAATGGGATATGTGGTACTGGTTTTGATCGCTTGCATCCTTGCTTTTGTGTGGCTCAACGAATATGTATCTAACTTGGCAATAATGCTGTGGATTCAAGAGCAAAAAATCCCCCTGCCCGGGGATGAGATTAAGAAGCATCTCATCTATGCATGGCAGAGGGTGTTGAGAATTAAATAAGGAGGTTATGAAATGTCAGACGCTGAATTATTGGCTCATGAGAAGATCGGCCCAGAGGTGGCGGCCAAGTACCTTCAGAACGGCACTACAGCGCAGGATCTGCGTCTGGATGCACAGGAAGGTATCTGCCCCTTTATGATCGCCCGTCGTGGCAAAGGCCGCTACAGCTATCGTGTCAATGTGGGACTGCTGATGCGATACAAAGCTGGTGAACTGGGACTGCATGGAAATCGTGCGCCGGATCCTTTATTGGACTGAATAGTCCTTTTAGGACAGAAAGGAGTTCTCAATGGCAAAGGGTTACTTATCTGATGCACAGGTCGAGCGGGAGATAGCCCGTCTGGAAAAATCGCCGCATGTGAAGCTGGCGATGCACGAAGAGCAGCTGCGTCAGCAGCGCCGTGCGTACATGAGGGAACTGCAAACCCTCGAACGGAAAGGCAAGCAGATGGAAGAGGAAGGCTTGTCTCTTGATATGATCGAGCTTGACTGAGAGCATGAGGTATAGCGGCGGCACGGGCGGGAAGTGTTTCAGGAAACACGCCCGGTGCACAACGGGAGATTGTCGGTTCGAATCCGACTCCGCCCTCCAGCGGCGTTGCCCAATCGCCGCGATACCTCCTTTTTTCGCCGGATTGTCCGGCGGCGCCGAGGTTGTGCGAGCTTCGGCGCTCATATGTCCCCGACGCGACAGACCCGGTTCGCAACCGGGCGGGGACTCTGAGTGTAAATGGGCAGAAATGCTCCGCGCCGTAGGACGTGCTTGGGTATGCGGCGTTGATGGCGAAACAGGCGGACAAGGAAAGGAGGGGAGTGGATCTGTGAAGGATTGGATCCTCACAACAGTTTTAGCAATGCTGCCGACAAACGAAATTAGAATCATTTGGACTTGGATTGCTTTGCTTCGCAGCTGCCGGCACCGTTGCAGAACTGTACCGTGGTACACTTCGGGATTTACCTAGTAACGAAATTGAACAGCAATTTCGAATTGCCATTTTATATTGATTAAGCAATAGAAATCCGGCCTGCCCGCCGGATTTCATATGGGACGGCACACTGGAAGGACGCAGAAATGCGTGCCGGTTCAACTCCGGCCTGTCCCATCGAAAACAGAGTGTGCCTGCGCTTTCAATTCCTTTCACGCAGGCGGGAGCGGGTCGCAAAGGCGACGCAGCGGACAGCCAACGGCGGGGTGGCTGAAACAAATGAAAAACGGCGTACCCAATGGTGCGCCGATCATTATCAAAAATGGAGGTATTACACAATGGAACAGAACGAGTTTAACAGAGCGGACAGGGAAGTGGAACAGGTGGTTAATGCCAACCACGCAAAGTTCCGGGCAGCAGAGCAGATGGCCTGCGGCACCAATCGCATTCCAAACTGGACAGAGACCGGCAAGATTGTTCGCCGCCGTGCATGGATGCGCAGAGTGGGGAATACAGCATTTCGGCTCCTGCCTGTGCTGATGTTTCTGGGGGCGGCTTCCAGAGGTTTGATGGATGCAGGCTTTGCGTGCCTGATGACCTTTGCATCCCTCGTCTGGGGACTGAACTACTTCATGCGAGGATACCGTTATGAGTGAGCCGAGCAGCGCAAAGCCGAAAGGCCTGACCGATCAGGAACGGCGGATCTGCAAGGAAAACGGTGTGGATACGGAACACGTGGACGTGATCAACCGCACCGGTGACAGAATCGTGCTGCTGAACCACAGAACTCGCGATGAAATCTGGATTCACAAAGGAGGAAGACGATGGTTGTAAATGAAAAAGTTCTGGTTCGTGAAATGAAGGAAGCCTTCAAGGGATGGGGCTATACCGTGATGGTGGTATCCGGTGACAGATGGGTGATCGGCTCCAAGGATAACTGGACGGTGGTTATCGATGGCCAGAACAATGTGCACAACGAGGTGCTGGCGCTGATTGTGCTGCATATGGGCGAGCTGCCCAAGGCACAGCAGTGCTACAGAATCTACAAGGTAGAAAAGAGTATCTGTATCCAGAAAGAAGTGTACAAGGTCGCACTGGAAGACTTTGAGCGGCTGGAGAAGTCCAAACCGATCAATGATGAAGAGGTGCGCAAGACTGCGCTGGTGTATGGGCGCCGCAGGGTGTGGCAGCAGCTGGAGGATAAGAAGATCCTGCTGATCAATCCGAGATTCGAGGGATTGATGGACATCGGTGGTGATTCCATGGTTTGCACCGTGGGTCAGCAGATCTATCTGGAGGGTGAAATCAGCTGTGTGTATATCAGCCGAGCACGTGGCGGTGCCAGTGAAGCACTGCTGGAGCATCTGGCGCAGGTAAGCTGGACATAAAAAAGCGCGGTGCCCAAGCCGACCAAAGCAAGACACCGCACAATTCAAAAATCCCAGCCGTATGGGGCTGTATGAGCATTATATCATACGGCCACTTTTTCGGCAAGTGAAAAATGGAGGTTTATATGATTACATTGAATGACTTCGCCACACAGGCAGTGAAAAAGCTGGAGGATGGCGTTAAGGAACAGAAGACAAGAATGGGCGGCAAGGAGGCAGTTATGGCCAAGCCGATAATGAATGCGCTCAAAGACTTCTGCTTACAGAATGAAGAGTTTGCACAGGCAGTGGTGCAGGGCGGCAGCTTCGCCGACTGCATGAAGAAGGTGGCATCCGGTGTGGGAAATTCTATTTCGGATCTGGATGCCTACAAGAAGGCGGTACAGTTCTATTTCCCCGGCGCGGAAGTACGCATGCAGCTGACCATCGATCTGATTGATGGAATGGTTGGCAAGGAAAAACTGCCGCCGGCACCGATTGAGGACGTGACACCTAGCCTGATCCTGAATCTGGCAGATTTCTTC
>JAFYLN010000222.1 GCA_017537045.1 Oscillospiraceae bacterium
ACCGCCGATTTTGCTGCAGGCTCGCTTGAACTCATGGCCCTTGATGGGGGCAATGATGTAACATTGGATGCCACGCATTCGCATTCGAAGTGCCAAAAGCTGGAGGGTGAAGGTCTTGCCGGCACCGGAAGTGCCGCACATGGTAAGGTTTGCGTTCTTGTTGATCTTCGTATTGAAGAGGTCCACAATGCAGAGGGAGTTATTATGCCGGTTGACGCCCAGCAGCACGCCGGAGTCATCAGACATTTCAAAGCTGGTGAACATATAGGTAGAGGCCGCGCCGCTGGTCAGCACATTACGCTGGGTCTTTTTCACCAGCTTCGGGCTGATCTGCAGGAACGGCATTACCGAGCGAAGCGCTTCTTCCTGCTGGAATCGGCACTCACTGAGATACATATCCATCGACTTGAGCATATCGATCATCTGCTGCTTACGCCACAGAAGCTCATCATAGGTTCTGGCCGAGACCGTCACGAAAACGGACATGTAGAACAGATCCTCGTTGTGGTTGGCGATACCATTCTTGATGTAGTAGCCGGCTTGGATGGAGTTGGTAAGCTCCTCATAGTCGGTACTGGTATCGTGCATACTCTTGAGCTTGGTACGGTTCAGGCGGATGCGCTGGGCTACCTTGTCGATGGTCTTGCTTCGGTTCTCCCGAGTCAGGTGTACATCAATATCGATACCTTCGCCGGCATTTATGAGGCTGGACATCCAACCACCACGCACCCGGTTGGGATAACCGTCTCCTTTGATATACAGGAAACAGTAGTATCGACCGTCCATAATGATGTAGTTGTGGTGGGTTAAATCCAGTCCTCGAGGTGCAATGAAATGGCGCACGGGAATCTGGGGGATGGGATCGATACCAATCACCTTACCCTTGGAAGCCATCGCATCCACAATGACACGGTTGACTCGGTCTGTAAAAGGTTCATCCACGCAGGATCTGCGGTTGAAGAACATATACAGGATCTCGGCAGTTGCTTCGTCAGGGTTCTTCGGCTGCAGAATGTTATTGCCACACTGCATGAAGTAAGCCCGGGCATTCTGCTCGGCACTGACCAGCATACTGTAGATCTTGGAATAGTCATCCGACTCATTCCGGCCGATGGCCTCATACTGAAAAATCAAAAAGAAGCGCCGGGTCAGCGCTTCTCTGGATCCCACATCCTTGATCAGTCGGATATAATCCTCACTGAGCTGCTTGCATTGCTCATTATCTTCAGCGGTCATTTCCTGGCGAAGCATTGCAATATGCTTATCAGAATCGGCCTTTCGGGTAATGGACTTAAACTGCAGCCGCATAGGTGAGATCTTCAGCCAACTGGCAAAGGACGAAAGGATGTTGTATTGCTCCTCCGAAGAACGGAGCAAGAAGTTGATAGGCTCGATTTCCAGGATTTTCACATAACGGCCGTCTGTGGTTTCCACGATGCCGTTGCAGATATCCTTAACCGGGAGGAAAGGCTGGACAAACTCAAGCTTTTCCGGCTTACTTCTTTTTGCCCGGCTTTTTGAGTTGCTTCGGGTCATACTTATAACCAATCCTCCTAAAATGTAATTTCCGTCGATTGCACCAGAAGGAAATAATATGCCACAGGTACTGTAGCAACGAATCTCCATCGATGCCCATAATAGCAACCACACCCAACGGAATCAGTGTGACTGTCATTACCACGATGCGGATCGTTGTAGACATGGGGATCCACATCAGTTCCGGGTAGCCTAACAGGATCACCAGGAAGACAGCCTCGACAGCATTGCGGGTCTCCACCATGCCGCCGAGAAGCTTTCCGGAATCCGTGTAGTTTGCCGGGATGGCATATACATTGCTAAATTCCTTTTCTTCCATTGCGTATCCCCTTAGTCGTCTTCATCCAAATCAAATTCGGGAATTCGCTCAATAAATGCAACATTTTCCAGAGGAATAATGAACATATGGGTTTCCCTGGATCCAATCTTCAGGAATCCGGTTTCTCTACTTTCCTCTAAGAATTCATCAAAACATTCGTCAGCATCTTCGCCGCTGCCCAAAGCAATACAGTTGATCTCCTGGCCGCTTACGAGATGAACGCGATAACAAACATGAGGCATTTCAAATCACTTCCTTTGCTTTAAAATGCCGAGGAATCAATCTTCCATTGATTCCCCGGTTGAGATGTACAGGATATTTCTTGCGGGGATAAAAGCCCGACTGGTTTCAGGAGATCCTACCTCCAGAATGTCGTCGGGCTTGCACCGCCAAAAACGGTGGTGGAGGAA
Organism: Oscillospiraceae bacterium; assembly: GCA_017537045.1. Next base: position 2,266 of record JAFYLN010000222.1, read on the forward strand.
TGTTTGGACAGGACCATCACATTCCTCCAGGACATGAAGCGTGCGGCCACCAATCAGGTGGATACGATACTCTTGCGTTCGCATTTTCTTACCTTCCTATTCGATAGATATATGCGGTGGTGTCATATCGTCCCAACCGCAAAGCTTCATTGTGATCCGGAACAAAGATATCCACACGGCTAATGTCATTCTCTATTCCGGAGGCTCCTCGATCTTCAACTGTGTACATGACACCGTTGATCATGATCTGGGTACCAAAGGGATAATAACTGGACATCGCCACCATGCCTCGCTGGACAGCCTTGCCGCTGGCTGTATAGCCATCTGCATTGGTGCCGCAGCACTTGGAACAGGCACAGTAATGGGTCACATTCACCTGTAGGGAGTACAAAGGCTCACCATAGGCGGTAGATCCAACAGGCTGATCAAAGTCCACATTCTTGGGTCTTCTCAGTTTGAGAGAACCTTCATAGCTGGGCGAATTGAATACCACACCGGTGCCGCCTGCAGAGTGGACCCACATCCGGGTACCGT
>JAFYLN010000223.1 GCA_017537045.1 Oscillospiraceae bacterium
ATGTAGGGGCGGCGACCCGCCGCCCGTGCGGTAGAATTTAACGTATTCGCATTGTTTTTCGGCGAATTGGCAACATTGTGCCGCTCAAAAAATATGTCATTGCGAGGAGCGCGAAGCGCGACGTGGCAATCTCCTGCTTCCATGCATCGATAAGCAGTGCACAAACAAACATTGTACCGGGAGATTCCCACGTCGGCCTTTCAGGCCTCCTCGGAATGACAGTGGTTTTCGATGGTTTCTGCGCCGATTTTGCTGCTACCAACTACCAAATTACGATGTCATTGCGAGCCAGTGCTCACACTGGCGTAGCAATCCGCATCCCCTGCATCCGCAGGATGCTGTCGCCCCACAGGGGCGACAATTTAAATTTTCAAGAGTGCGATAAACATTAATTTGAAGTGCCGGCCGGGAAGCTGCACAAAAGCATAGATTTATTTGACAGGTGTTCTCTTTTCCTTTATACTGGCCTTATCAGACAGGAGGAATTGCCTATGAAACAGATGCTGCCCCTTCTGGGGCAATTGTTTGCGTGCTTTCTGAAAATCGGCCTGTTTACCTTTGGCGGCGGCTACGCCATGATTTCCATCATCCACCACACCTGCGTGGAACAGAAACAGTGGATGACCGAGGATGAAATGATGAACATGACTGTCATTGCAGAAAGCACCCCCGGCCCCATCGCCATCAACTGCGCCACCTATGTGGGCTACAAGCTGGGCGGGTTCGCCGGTGCCATCAGCGCCACACTGGGTATGGTGCTGCCCTCCTTCGTGATTATTTACGCCATCTCCATGTTCTTAAACCATGTTCTGGAGATCGCGCTGGTGGCAAAGGCCTTCAAGGGCATCAAGGTGGGCGTAGGCATTCTGATCCTGACCACAGGCTGGAACATGCTGCAGAAAATGCAGAAGAAGCCCCGCCCGTGTATCATCGCAGGCTGCGCCTTTGCCGTCATGCTGCTGGTCAACCTATTCTCCCTAAGGATATCCACCATCTCCCTGATGCTGGCAGCCGCAGCCGTCAGCGCCGGTATTTTCCATGTGAAAGGCGGTGGCGCGAAATGATCTACCTCGATCTCTTTCTCGGCTTTTTAAAGGTTGGCTGCTTTGCTTTTGGCGGTGCCTACGGCGCGATTCCCCTGATCCGGGATGTGGTGCTGTCCTACGGGTGGCTGAGCGACGAAGAGCTGGCCTATATGATCGCCATTGCAGAAAGCACCCCCGGCCCCATCATGGTCAACCTTGCCACCTATGTGGGCAGCTCTCAGGGCGGGGTGTCCGGTGCGCTCCTTGCCACGCTGGCGGTGGTGCTGCCCTCCTTTTTTATCATCATTCTGGTCACAAGCATTCTGAGAAATTTCCTGAAAAACCCCTATGTGCAGGCGGCTTTGCAGGGCATGAAGCCCTGCGTGGTGGGCATCATTCTGGCAACCGGCGCGTATATGGCAGCTTCTGCCTGTGTTTCTTCATTTCGCGTAGATTTTCCTACATTACTGTTGACCCTGCTGCTCTGCGCTGCCATGGCAATTTATAAAACGGTGCGCAAGAAGAAGCTCTCTCCCATCCTGCTGATCGTTCTGTCCGCACTGCTTGGTATGCTGATCTATTGAGGTATTGGATATGGATAAAATGAAATGGTATCTGGACGCACGCTACGGCCTGTTCATCCACTGGGGTCTTTACGCCATCCCCGCCGGCAACTGGAAGGGGAAAATGATCCCCAGCGGCACGGAGTGGATTATGAAAAACGCGCAGATTCCCTTTGAAGAATATTCGAAGCTGGCAGAATCCTTTGATCCCGTGGCTTTTGATGCCGATGAATGGATGCGTATGGCCAAGGAAGAATTCGGCGTGCGCTATGTGGTCTTCACCGCCAAGCACCACGACGGCTTTGCCATGTACGACAGCCGAGCTTCCGCCTACAACGTCATGCACACGCCCTACGGCAAGGACGTTGTGCGGCAGTTAGCCGATGCCTGTGAAAAATACGGCCTTGTATTCTGCGTCTACTACTCCCAGCTTCAGGACTGGGCGGAGGAAAAGGGCTTCGGCAACACATGGGATTATAAACCCGCATCCGACGAAGCATTCCGCTCCTATCTGGACAAAAAGGTGAAGCCCCAGCTCCGCGAGCTGCTGACGGAGTACGGGAAGATCGGCCTTGTCTGGTTCGATACTCCTTACGAAATGAAAAAGGCGCAGTGCGCCGAGCTGGCGGATTATGTCCGCTCCCTGCAGCCCGGCTGCCTGATCAATGGCCGCATCGGCTATAATCTGGGCGACTACCGCCAGACCAGCGACAATTCCATCCCCCTGCTTGCCTATCCCGACCCCTGGGAGGCCTGCGTGACCCTGAATTACACATGGGGCTACCGCGCTGAGGACGATAACTGGAAATCCCCGAAGCGGGTGGTGCGGATGCTGGCAGAAATCGTGGGCAAGGGTGGCAATCTGCTGCTGAACGCCGGCCCCGATGCCACCGGCACGATTCCACCAAAAAGTGTGGAGGTCTTTAAAGCCGTGGGTGCATGGCTGAAAGAAAACGGCGAGAGCATCTACGGTGCTGCCGCCGCGCCGGATTTTCCCTACAAGCTGGAATGGGGCTGCTTTACCTACAAGCCGGAGACCAAAACACTGTATATGCATATCATCGACTGGCCTTATAAAAACCACGGTATCTGCGTTGTGGGTCTGACCACCAGGGTCAAACGCGCAAGACTGCTGAAAACCGGTGAGGAGGTCAAATTCTTCCAGACCTACGAAACCGCCCGGGACGAGCACCGCCTGCGTCCGGTTTTGCCAGCCGAAGCACCCGATGAATTCGATACGGTCATCGCCTTTGAGTTGGAGGATGATCCGGTAATCCAGAGCATTATTGACCGCCGGTAAACGAAGAACCCCGCTTTCATCAGGAGGTTCCTGATAGAAGCAGGGTTTTGGAGCGTGTCAAAAAAGTCTATCATTTCGCATGATCCTCGATAGAATTCGTAGGGGCGGCGACCCGCCGCCCGCTTTCATTCCTTTATATATGTTCGTATTTTTTTGAAAAATGAAATAATTCTTCTGTTTTTGCGCGCAAAAATCGTGAACACTTTGGGTGGCTAACAGCCGCCCCTACAAGCGCACCAGAAGATCTCCGGTTTTTCAACACACTGAAGCACCCCGCCTCCTGATGGAAGCGGGGTGTTGTTTTGGGTCAGGCGCGGGCCATGCCGTCTACGCTCAGCACCACGCCGGTGATATAGGAGGCCTCCTCCGATGCAAGGAATACGAAGGCATTGGCAATGTCCTCCGGCTGACCCAGCCGCCGCAGGGGAATACGGGCGATCATGGGTTCAATGACTTCCTTGGGGACAGCCTTCATCATATCGGTCTCGGTAATGCCGGGTGCCACCGCGTTGACGCGGATGCCCTTGGGTCCCAGCTCTCTGGCCAGAGAAACCGTCAGGCCGTTGACGGCGAATTTGGATGCGGGGTAAGCAAAGCCGCTGGGCTGACCGGAGATGGACACCATGGAGGAGGTGCTCAGGATCACACCGCTGCCCCGGGGCACCATACACTCTGCTGCCGCCCGGGTGGCATTGAATACGCCCTTGACGTTCAGATCCATGACCTTGTCGAAGGTCTCCTCGGTGTAGTCCATAAAGGGGGTGCTTTCGGAAACGCCCGCATTATTGACCAGAATGTCGATGCAGCCAAAGGTGGCCGACACAGTCTTGAAAATGCTGCGCACATCCTCAAGGCTTGCAAGATCCGGTGCGATACCTGCCACCTTTCTTCCGGGGTGCTTTTCTTTCAGGGCTGCAACCGCCTTGTCAGCGCTGGCCTTGCTGGATGCGGCGATAATGACGGTGGCGCCTTCGCGCAGGAATGCGTCGGCAGTGGCAAAGCCGATGCCGCGGCTTCCACCGGTGATAACTGCAACTTTATTTTGTAATCTCATAACGATTCTCCTTTACTTCAAAATTTCAAGCAATTGACTGATATTTTTCTTGCCGAAGGTAACGGTCTGCCCGCCGTCTATGACCAGACAGGGGACGCTCATCACATTGTATTTTTCCCGCAGGGCGGGGAAGTGGGTCAGATCGTAAACCTCGGCGGTGATATTTTCGTTTTCTGCGGCGATTCGCTGGGCTGCCACCACCAGATCGGGACACATGGTGCAGCTCAAGGATACCAGAACCTGCATATCTTTTTTGCCGAGTTCTGCGATCTTCCCCCGCAGCTCCTGATCCAGAGGCTGGCCGGGACCTGCTGCGTTGTAAAGCCCCAGTACGAAGGAGGTAAATTCATGTCCGCCGGGAACACCGTGGAAGGCAAGCCCTGTTTCGCTGCCATCGGCGCGGCAGACCCTGACGCAGGGTGCGTCTTCACCGCCGGAGTGGATTTCCACGTGCAGCTTATCGGTGAGCTTTGACAGTTCTTCCATATAGCCTTTCAGTTCTGCGGACACGGGACGCTCATCCAGATACAGCTTCAGGATCAGCCCCTTTGCCATCCGGGAGAAAACAGCATTCAGTTGAGCCAGCATGGCATCGTCAAACAGGGCACCGGATGCCGCCTGCACAGGCGCTTCCTGCTTTTCCTCTGCCTTTTTTTGCGGCATTTCGGGGTACAGGCCGGTTTTTTCGTGCATCGCGGCAGCGTACCGCTCCAATTCCGTGGCTGCCAGTGCGCCTTCACCGACTGCAGTGACCACCTGCCGCAGTGACTTGACGCACACGTCACCTGCGGCGTACAAGCCGTCCACGCTGGTTTTCATATTGCGGTCGGTGACCACATAGCCCTGCTCGTTCAGCTCCGCCAGTCCCTTGACCAGCTTCGTCGCGGGCTGATAGCCTGCGAATACAAACACGCCAATGTTGTCACCCTTGGGATCACGGTACTCCGTCACCTCGCCGGTACGGTTGTTGCGGTAGCGGATGGCGCGAAGCACATTGTCGCCTGCGACCTCCTCCACCTCCGTATTGGTCAGAACGGTAATTTTCGGATGGTTTCTGGCGCTGTCTGCAACAGATGCGGCGCAGGAGAAGTCATCCTTGCGGATCAGAATGTTCACATGGCGGGCATATTTGGTCAGGAAAACCGCTTCCTCTGCTGCGGCAAAGCCGCCGCCCACCACAAAGACCTCTTTACCGGTGAAGAACTCGCCGTCGCAGGTGGCGCAGTAGGCAACACCCCGTCCCCGGAAATCCGCTTCCCCCTTAAATCCCACCATTCTGGGGTGGGCACCGGTGGCGAGGAGGACACCGAAGGCTTTCAGGTCACCCCGGGCAGTTTTTACGGTTTTGATATCGCCGTCAAGCTCCAGGCCTTCCGCCTCGGCCAGCATGAACTCCGCACCGAAGGATTCTGCCTGCCGGCGCATGGTTTCCGTCAGCGCTTCGCCGGTGGTCTTCATAACGCCCGGATAATTGACCACCTCATGGGTAATGGTGATCTGTCCGCCGAATTTTTCCTTTTCCAGCACCAGAGTGCGGTACTTGGCACGGGCAAGATATAGTGCAGCAGTCAGACCCGCCGGCCCACCGCCGAGAATGATCACGTCATATAAATTCTTCATCAAAATTCTCCTTTTTCCGATGATGGAAATTTCAGTTTGTCACCCAATTTAACAATAATCTTGTAGGGGCGGCAAACATCCATTTACAAAAGATGGCGCCGGATGGGCGCCATCTTCTCAAGGGATCAAAGCATACCCACCAGATCCAGACTGGGCTTCAGCGTCTCGCCGCCGGGCTGCCACTTGGCGGGGCAGACCTCGTCACCATGCTCGTAGACGAACTGGCAGGCCTGCAGCTTCCGGAACAGCTCGTCTGCGTTGCGGCCAACATTGCCGGCGCTGACTTCGTAGGAGACGATCTTGCCCTGGGGGTTGACGATGAAGGTGCCGCGCTCAGCCATGCCGTCGGCTTCGATCAGGACTTCAAAATCCCTGGAGATGGCATGGGTGGGGTCAGCCAGCATGGGGTAGCGAATCTTTTTGATGCGCTCGGATGCATCATGCCATGCCTTATGAACGAAGTGGGTATCGGTGGACACGGAATAAACTTCCGCACCGACGGACTGGAACTTATCATAGATATTTGCCAGATCCTCCAGTTCCGTGGGGCAGACAAAGGTGAAGTCCGCAGGGTAGAAGAAGAACACGCTCCACTTGCCCAGAACATCTTCCTTTGTGATGGTCTTGAAGCTATTGTCCACAAACGCCTGTGCGCTGAAGTGATTGATTTCCTTGTTGATCATAGACATAATAATTTCTCCTTTTTATATCATTATTTTAGATTGCATCAGAATTTGCAAAAGTATACCTCGGTTAGCATCTGCTAACTGTTGGTTTTTCAAAAGATCCCATCTGCGGGATCCTCTATTCCTTTGCTGTGATTGCAGTATACTACAATTCCGGTACAGCTTCTGTGACAAAATCACAAATCTTTCCAGTTCTTATAAAATCACCCTGCGCCGTAAGCGCAGGGTGATTGAGTCATTCCCGATAGGAATTTTCGGAACCGAAGAAATCAAAAAGTTCTTTTATGTACCGCTCCGGCTCCACGGCATAGGCAAGGCCATGCCCCGCGCCGGGAATCGTCACCAGCCGTTTTCTGCTTTTGCAGGCTTCAAACATATCCCGGCTCATTTGGCAGGGCACAAAATCATCATCCTCCCCGTGAAAAAAGATCACAGGCACGGTGCAGGTCTGCATGGCTTTCATAGGCGAGGTTTCCTCCAGATCAAACTGCCCGAACAGCTTGGCGCCCAGCTTCACAAAGGGATAGCACAGCTTCGGCGGCAGGTGCATGGAACGGATCACATGGTACATGATTTCCCTTGCAGAGCTGTAGCCGCAGTCTGCCAGAACACCCACCACGTTAGGTGGCAGCTTTTCCCCGGCCGCAATCAGCACCGTGGCCGCACCCATGGAAATACCGGTCAGGATGATCTTTACATCGGCTCCGAGGTGGCCGATGGTAAATTCCACCCACTTCAGGCAATCCCGATGCTCACGCACGCCAAAGGTAATCACATTGCCCCCGCTGCCGCGGCTGCACCGCTGCTCCACCACCAGCGCGCTGCGCCGCACCTTGAAGCAGCGCTCCACACCGCCGGACATATCCCGTTCCGCGCTTCCGCGGTAGCCATGGAACATGATTTCAATGGGCGCGCCAGGGGCATATTCATAGAATTTTCCCTGCAATTTCAGGCCATCAAAGGAGGTGATCTCCACATCCTCATGGGGCATCGCCCGGGTTTCTTTGATCCATCGGGTCATTTTATCCCGGTGGGGTTCATAGATTTCTCCCTCAGGAATTTCGATTGCGTCCGAAAGCAAGGGTTTGCGGTTCGGCACATAAAACGCAAAGCGGTAGCAGCCGTAGCAAATTAAAAGGCATATCACAGCCGCTGCCAGCAGAATCCAGATCATGCTATTCGCCTCTTCCAGAATTTGATGGTTCTATTGTAGCACAACCACCCTCGGGGAACAAGAATAAAAAACCTGCCTGCGGGGGGAGCCGCAGGCAAGGTCTGTTCACTTCTTTACGCTTCGGAAAATTCGTCCTTGCCCACATAGCACAGGGGGCACTGGAAATCTGCGGGAACATCTTCCCACTTGGTGCCGGGGGTAATGCCACCCTCAGGATAGCCCAGTTCCTCATCGTATTCCCAGCCGCAGATGTCACATACATATTTCATAAGATTGTTCTCCTTTACTTTTTCTTTAGGGTTTGACCCTCTTTGTGTTTTTATTCTAGCAGGAGGATTTCTTTTTATCTGTGACTTTCTCACATTAGGGCTTGTGGATCATGTCGATGCCCTGCTGCAGAAGCTCAGCATCAATGGTACTGGTGGCCTGCGCAACAGCGTAACCGCCGGCATCAATGAAAAAGGTAGTGGGCAGGTAGTAAACACCGTAGGTATAGGCCGCCATGGATGCGGTATCGTAAAACACAGGGAAAGTATAGCCCTGTTCTTCAATGAATGCGGAGGCCGTCTCCACCGTTTCCCGGCTTCCGTCGGTCATATTGATCATCAGAAACTGCACTTCTCCCGCCAATTCCTGACTTTTCTCATTAAAATCCGGCATTTCCATCTTGCAGGGGCCGCACCAGCTTGCCCAGAAATTCAAGACGATGGGCTTTCCAAAATAGTCCGACAGCTTCACTTCGTTGCCGTCGGCATCATACACCGTAAAGTCCGGTGCGGGAATTCTGTCCGGCTCCGTACCGGCGCTCTGGGTTTCCTGTATTGCCAGCTGCTCCGGTGCCATGGTACCACCCATACGGTTATAAAGAACGGATGCACCGGCAATCAGCACCACAAACACCAGTGCCAGAATCAGTAATTTTTTCTTACTGCCCATAGTTTCCTCCTTAGCTCAGCAGTGCCAGAAGCCGTCCCAGCGTGCCTGTTGCCATCATAATGCCAATGAGAATCAGCAGGCCGCCGCTGACGGCGTTGATGATCCTGTAATTGCGCTTGATCCAGTTGAAGGCTGATTTCAGATAGTCGATCAGCACCGCGCTGAGCAGGAACGGAATACCCAGACCCAGCGAGTAGGCCAGCAGCATCAGGCTGCCCTCCACCACATGTCCCTGCCGGGAGGCCAGCATCAGCGCCGAACCAAGGAACACACCCACGCAGGGCGTCCAGCCCAGAGAGAAAATGATGCCAAAAACCATGGCGGAAAAGAAGTTCAGATCCTCCGTATTCATCCGGTGGCTGCCGCCCCGGAAGAGGTTCAGTTTGAAAACACCCAGAAAATTCAGTCCAAAGAAAATAACCACAAGGCCGGAAATTACATTCACAGCCGTCTGGTGCATTTTCAGGAAGCTGCCCACGGTTCCTGCCAGCGCGCCCATGGCCATGAACACCACGGTAAAGCCCGCCACAAAGCCCAGCGCACCGGTAAGGGTCTTTTTTGTGCTCCGTTCCCCGCCGCCGGCAAAATAGGAAATGTAGATTGGCAGCATGGGCAGCAGGCATGGGGAAATAAAGGTGATGGTTCCTTCTAAAAATGAGATTATATATTGCATCGTGTTCACATCCTTTTTATCAGGATAGCAAGTTTCCGGAAAGGCTTCCGTGACCATATCACGCTCACGGCTTTTATTCTGGAGCCATTATAGTTTTCACATTCCGTTCTGTCAATATACCCCCACCGCAAGGATGCCCGCCCCGGCTTTCGCACGGGACGGGCATGTACAGCTTCGGGGATATGGAACCACTGTTACCCATTTGCCTTTGCAACAGCAGTTCTGAACTGCACCCATGCATCCTCATGGGTAACAAAGTAGAGGGGGCATTGTTTTCCGGTTATGTCATAATGGCGAATGATGTCGCCGCTGCCCAGATCACAAATTTCGCACAGCCAGGCGGTCAATTTTACGAGGGATTGATAGGATACTTCTGTAAACTTACCGGATGCGTCCGGGTGGCAGACCTCGATGGAAATGGTGTCCCTGTTCCGGTGATTGCTGGCAGAGGATTTTTCATGTAAAGGAATACACTGAATGATCTCACCATTCAGTCCGATCACAAAGTGGGAACTGACCTCAGAAGACGGATTCGCGTAATAGTCACGGTTCTGCTTGGCAGTGGAGCCGGGATTTCCTACATAGTGGATCACGATGCTCCGGACGCTTTCCAGCATGACACCACGGCGGGAATCCCCGTCCACTTGGATGATCTGCTGGTCAACCCAGTCTGGAATCGGCGTGGCAACGAGTTCAAATACCTTTGCTCTGGGAACGATTTCGTTCTGATATACCTGCCAGCCAAGCGCAAGCAGCGCCAAAAGTAAAATGAATTTAAAAAACCGCTTCATGGCTTATCCAATCTGCTTGGTGCGGAACTCCCGGTACATAACAGGCACCAGAACGACCGCCAAGGCGGCATAGATCACGAACAGCAGCGGCCATGCACCCACCACAGTGAATCCCAGATCGTACACATCAAAATACATCAGGTGTGCAAACAGATCCAGCATCTTATCCGGCAGCAGCGCCAGCACACCGCTCAGTGCATCTGCCAAGTTGGAATTGGCAAAGAAATTAGGAACAAAGATCAGAATAAAGGGAACGGTTGTGGCAAAGACTGCACTTCTGGTCTTGGCAGATACCCACATGCACAGGAACATCATAAACAGCGTGCCGATATAGCAGCTGATAACATACAGAAGGTAGGTCTGCCAATAGGTCAGATTGTAAAAGGAACGGTAAAAATCAAACTGAATTGCGCAGCCGCCGCCGTCAAAGCCGCAGAAGCACAGTGTAAACAGCGTGCAAATCAGAACGCCACCCCAGTAAAGCACCGATACCAGCACAATGCCTGCCTTGATCTTGGCAGAAACAGCCTTACCGCGGCCATGGTAGGTTGTGAAATAAACTGCATCAGACTTCCACTTGAATTCGTTGGAGAAAATACCCGACACCAGATAGCCCATAATCAGTGTACCTAACAGCATAATGAACGTCAAATTATTGAGAATCTGATACCAGCCCATATGATAGTCATAATAGATGGGTTCTTCCAGCTTTTCGTACTGGCTGATCAGATATTCCTTTTCCGGGTCTGAAAGACGGGCAGCTTCCGCGTTTTCCTCCTTGTAAAGATAGGATCGCAGCAGCTCTACACGGCGGGAATAGAATTGGCTTGCAACAGAGGGACTTAGGGTATCGGCTATGTAATAGTTGAAATCCTGCAGACCGGGTGAGAAGGTACGATAGAGCAGATACCGAACAGGATCAATACCCATCCGCCAGTGAAATGCGATGTCCTTTTGTTTATAATCATCGGACTGGTATTCCGGGGTAGCTGCAATGCGGTTCAGTTCCCGGATGATATCGGCCAGATGCTCCTCATCTAGCTCACCCGCCCACTCATTTTGGGCTTCCCGCAGTTTTTGATGGGCGGCAAAGCCATATTCCGCATCGCCCTGCTCATTGACCCAGACGAGTTCTCCGTATTGATCACCGAAAACAGTTGTCCAGAAGGATAAAATGATGACGCAGACAAACAGGAACAGGGCAATCTTGCCGCTGGGTCTGCTTAAGATTTTCTTGATTTCATACCGTACCATCGTCCTCACCTGCACTTTCTCCAAAATGGTACAAGAAGGCATCCTCCAGATTTGGTTCCACTTCCACCGCACCGGAGTTGGGCCGCAGGTCGGACAATACCCGCAGCTCCGCCCCGCCGGGAACGGTCTTTACATTGGCAACCTTGTAGGATTTCAGATAGGCATCAATTTGTGCCTTGGGGACGGTGAAAGTCCAAACCTGCTCGGGCATGGATGCCACGATTTCCTCCGCCGTGCCGGACATGGTGATAACGCCGTCCTTCATCAGCAGAATTTCGTTGGCGATGTACTCGATGTCCGAAACAATGTGGGTGGACAGCAGCACGATCCGGTCTTCTGACAGTTCACTGATCAGATTGCGGAAACGAATACGCTCGCTGGGGTCAAGTCCGGCGGTGGGCTCGTCCAGAATGAGAATTTTCGGATCGTTCAGCATCGCCTGTGCGATACCTGCCCGCCGCTTCATACCGCCGGATAGGGTCTTCATTTTCTTGTGTCTAGCTCGAACCAGACCAACCTGCTTCAGCAGTTCTTTGACACGTTCCTTTGCCACGGCAGGGCGGATGCCCTTGATGGATGCAATGTACATCAGATAATCATAGATGGAAAAATCGGGGTAATAGCCGAAATCCTGGGGCAGATACCCGAGGAGCTTGCGGTACTGGGCATCCATGGCATACACATCCTGCCCATCCCAGAGGATTTCGCCGGAGGTGGGCTTGATCAGGGTGGTCAGCATCCGCATCAAAGTGGTTTTGCCCGCACCGTTGACACCCAGCAGACCGTAGACACCATTGGTCATGGTAAAATTCACATGGTCAACCGCCCGCAGTGTGCCGAATTCTTTCGTCAAATCTTGAATCGTTAATTCCATGAAGCTTTCGCCTCCCATGTTTTGTAAATTGTCTGTTGTCCTCTGTACAGGGTATAAGCAAGATTGCCAAAGGACAGCACCAGCATTGCCACCCAGACCGGGACGGAAATCGCAGCGTACAGTGTTTCGCTGGAGATCACCAGAATCCACAGGCCGCACCAAACAGAGCAGAGCAGCACACAAAGGGCTTCTGACTGGTTGCGTCCACCGTAAAGGCACCGGAAACAGATGCAGCAGGCCACATTAAAGGGCAGCAGAAACTGGATCATCAGCTCCCAGAGGGTGATCCGGGTAAAATAAGTCGCCCCGCAGAAGAATGCCGTGAGCAGCAGCAAGTCCACCCCGGCAAAGAGAGTCAGCCGGGCAGCATAGACCTGACGGATGGTGTAAAAGGTCGTTCCCTCCACCTCCATGGCATCATAGCTGCGGTTTTTCCAGAGTTCCGGCAGAATCAGAATCACAAACAGCGGCGCGGCAATCCCCAGACTGCGGCGGATATGCAGAGCGCCCTCGGTCTGGTGCAGCAGCAGACATACAGATACCAGCAGTACAGCCTGAATCAGCCACCAGTGCTTTTTGATATAGCGGCTCTGCTGGTACAGAAATTCTGCATGAGACACTGTCTGCTCCGCTTCCCCGGCAAGAAAGGCCGCCTTGGAAACAGCGATTGTTTTCTGCAATTTGGATTCATCAATGGGAATTTCAAATTTGTACTTCATGGCATTTCCTCCTTCCCTAAATAAGCTGCCAGCAATTCCTTTGCCCGTTTGATTCGGTATTTCACCAGTGGCAATCCGATGTTCAGAATCTTTGCGATTTCCTTCTGCTTTACTTCCTGGAAGAAAAACAGAATGGCCACTTCTTTCAATTCCAGAGGGAGTTTTTCAAGCGCTGCATGTACATCTATCCGCAAATCCAGCGGCAGCATTTCGCAGACAGGTTCTTCCGGCAGTTCCTCAATTGACGCTTCCTGGGGCTTCCGATAGAAATCCCGGCAGATGTTGGCAGCAATCACATAGAGGTAATTGGGCGCTTTTCCGTAATGCTGGTATGTGCTGAGAGTACGGAAAAACCGGGCAAAGACTTCCTGCGTGGCATCTTCGGCATAGCTTTTATCGCTCAGGTGCAGATGACAATACCGCAGAATTGCGGGATAATACTTTCGCACAAAGGTTTCAATGGCTGTATCATCGCCGTTTTTCATGCGGTAGATCAATAAAAAGTCGCTATCCATGTTTTCCTCCTCTCTGTGTTTCTAAAAGGCCTTTCACTTATTATAACGTTGTAAATGTAAAAAAAGATAGTTGTGCCAAGAAAAATGTTTATAGAACGTTCATACACCTTCGACAGGATGCCCTGAGAAAACAGGCGAAAGATACCGCACAGCAAAACCGGGAACGGCCACAGGTCGTTCCCGGTTTTGCTGTGCGGTATGCAGGTTCACTTTCCCGGCTCGAGAGTACAAAGAAAACCGCAAGTTTAGGAAGTTTTATGAAAACAGGACTGGGTCTGAGAAGTACCTGTTGGCATATACCCCCAATGTGCAGAATGTGGAATACGTAAAAAGGTAAACCTATTTTGCATCAATCAAAGCGAACCATAATACGGTTTTCTCCATCTTTCCAACAGAGATAATCGCCATTAAGTGAAAACTCTTGAAAGTTACTGTTATATCCAAGATGCAAGCCAAGTTTCTTATAGCTCTTTTGCCTTCTATCATCATCCCAATCTAGTGATACATCCATCTGCATATATCCAACATTGTATGTAACACTTGCAAATATATCGCTATAGGTGTAAAGCTCCCCGTTGTTCTCCACAATGGCATCAACATTACCATGGAAACTTTCACCGCCGCCAATAGCGCGCTTCACGGCCATCACCGAAGCATCTCTACTCATATAATTACTCCTTACCAAAAACATTAAATCCCTGTATCACCAAAGCAATACAGGGATTTGGTGCGGGCAACAGGACTCGAACCTGCACGCTCTCGCGGGGGAACCTAAATCCCCTGAGTCTACCAATTCCACCATGCCCGCATATTCTTTTGTGCCTCTGATTTTTACACGGAGAGGTATCCGAGGTGGGGCATGTCGCCTGATCCACAATTTATAAAAACAGGCAGGCCTGTTTTTCCCTCTTGTAGGGGCGACCATTGGTCGCCCGCGGGCGGCGGATCGCCGCCCCTACATTCATCTAATAACTGCGGACAAAACCTTCACTGAATATTTAGTTTTTCACGATCACAGCATACCACCATCCACCGGTGCTTGTCAATCCAAACTTTCCTTTGCCCATGCGGCAATGGTCTCATAGCTGTCCTTTGCCTGATGGCCGCGGACAGACAGACCGGGCAGAACCGTCGCACCCTTGCAGCTTTCCGCAAGATCCTTTTCGGAGTTTGCCATACCGCTGCCTTCATTGGTGCAAAGCGGTATGATACGCTTGCCGCTCATATCATAGTGCTCCAAAAAGGTAAAGACACACATGGGCGCTGTACCGCACCAGCAGGGGAAACAGACAAAAACAGTGCTGTATTCTGCCATATTTTCCACATAGCCCTTGATTTCAGGACGAGCCTTTGCCTTTGCTTCCTGAACTGCCTGCATGCAGCACTCCCGGTACGCCGCTGCATAGGGCGTTACCGTATCGATTTCGAAAAGATCAGCACCCACAGCTTTTGCAATATACTCCGCCGCATATTCCGTATTTCCCTTTTCCAGAACCTGAATGCCGCCGGGCATATGATTTTCACCCTTGCGGGAATAATAAACGACCAAAGCCTTTGCCATTGCTAATGCTCCTTTCATTTTCTTTACTGAAACTTTACTATAAATATTTCTCGTTGTCAACAAACTTCTTTAAATCAGACCAAAATGGTGCAGGGCGTTGAACACGCCGTCACCGAGCACCGGGTCGGTAACATAATCCACCACTTTCTTCACAGCTTCCACACCGTCACCCAGACAGATGGTAGTGCCTGCCATGGCAAACATGGGAAGGTCGTTTTCACTGTCGCCAATGGCGAAAATTTCTTCTTTCGGCACATGCAGCTCTTTTAAAAAGCGCTCCATGCCCTCTGCCTTGGAGTGACCCTTTTTGATGTACTCGACCATGGTATTGGCGCGGATAATGGAATCGAAATAAGGTGCCGTTTCCCGCAGGAACCGCGCCCGGTCACAGCCGGGGGTATCGTAGGTCACAAACTTGATAAACTGCAAATCTGCAGAATTCTGAATCGGCTCCACGCGGATTCCCTGCGCTGCCAGACGTTCTGCCTCCCGCAAGCCCAGCGCATGATAGGGCAGGTCTGCATCAAAGAGCAGGGAATCGTGCCCCTCCGTCTGGATGGCCATGCGGCAATCGTGCGCCAGCTCCAGAATCTTCCTGCATTCCTCCTGTGACGGATAATCCTGATAGATCATCTCCCCGTCAAGGATCAGCTCCATACCACAGGAGCAGATCCAGCCGGAAAAATCCAGTTTCTGCACTCTGGGATCCACGTGGCCGATGGGCCGGCCGGTGTTGACGATGGGCAAATGTCCATTCTTTTTCAGCAGCCGAACCGCTTCCACCGCAGATTCCGGAATGATTTGGGTATCGTAGTCCACAACAGTGCCGTCTATATCAAAGAAAACAACCATATTTTCCTCCGCATTTTTTCTTCATCTTATCATGGGCGGGAAAGAATGTCAATCAATGGCGTGCGCATTCCAATATGGATGCAAATTGATGTTTATCGCACCATGTAGTGTAGATAAAGTAGGGGCGGCGACCCGCCGCCCGGCGGTACAATGTGCGAATCCGCCGAAAACCAATGCGAATACGTTAAATTCTACCGCACGGGCGGCTAATAGCCGCCCCTACATTCAAAATTGGAACAGAACAATAAACCGAAATTCAAAAACAGCACTTGACAAAAGAGGAAGCTCTCTATATACTTAGTATTACTAAATGGTTACTAACACAGAGGTGATACCATGGATGACCGTTTTTCCCAGCAGCTTAAAAAAGGTGTGCTTGAAATGCTGGTGCTGGAGTTGATCTGCCGGAAGAGCAGCTACGGCTATGAATTGCTGACCCGGCTGAAAGAGCGCTCCGAGGGGGTCTTTGCCCTGAAAGAGGGAACCCTCTATCCCATTCTCTACCGGTTGGAGGATGACGGCCTTATCGTCTCCAGCTGGAGCCCCGGCGAAGGCCGCGCCGCCCCCAAGAAAATCTACACCGCAACCGATGCCGGCCGTCAGGAAAATCTGCGGCGGCGAATTGTCTGGCAGGAATTTGTCAGAACCGTAAATAATATCCCGGAAGGAGTGTAATTCAGATGGAAAATCAGATCAAAAAATACTTACATGCCGTCCGGCGGCGGCTGAATCTGCCGAAAGACATTAAAAACCGCTGTATCAGCGATCTGCAGACCACCATTCAGGCCAGAACGGAAAACGGCGAAAGCTGGGAGGAAATCCAGTCTTCTCTTGGCTCCCCCAAAGAGGTTGCCGCAGAACTGAGCGAACAGATGCGGGAATATGTTTACCACAAAAGCCCCTGGCGGTTTCTGTTTCTGGCAGCGGCTGTCCTCAGCGGCGGCTGGCTGGTTTTCTATGCAGGCATGCAGATGGTTTTGTCGATCATCGCAAGCAATGCTGCCAGCATCGGTGTCATTGGCGGTGCCGACGGCCCCACGGCCATTTTTGTCACTACAGGTCCCGTTATGAACTGGGATGCCCTTACCATGGGTGCCGTTTGTGCTGCCTGCATTGCCGCTTTTCTGCTGCTGCGTAAATGCAAACCAAAGCAGTAAATTGATGTTTGCCGTACCATATAGGGTGGATAACGTAGGGGCGACCATTGGTCGCCCGCGCAGGGAAATGTTGCGAATTTGACGAAACCATTGCGAATACGTTAAATTCTACCGCACGGGCGGCTGATAGCCGCCCCTACATTTATATTCGAAACGAAACGACAAACTGAAATTTGAACACGCTTTATCGAAAGCCCCGGTATGTATGCCGGAGCTTTTGCTTTTTTTGCTGATTTATCCGTCTCTTTCTCTTCTTTTTTGTACAATTCTTCTTGACAATCCCACTTTGGAACAGTAAAATAGAATGCGGTATGGTGTACGCTGCCCCGTTTTCTGCGGGGTTGTCAGCGTTTCATAATAACCGGCGTTTTGCCGGGGTATGCGTTTTGCGCCTCATGGCGTTTTATCTATAGCTGTTGTGTTTCTGCTGTCATTGCGAACCAAGTGCACACGCTGGTGTGGCAATCCGCGCTTTTTGCGATGCAAAGCATCGCGCGGCTCATTGGAGCCGCAGGAATACGGATTCCCACGCCGGCTCACAAGGAGCCTCCTCGGAATGACACAAGGAATCAGCAGTTTTGATACACAATTTTACATGGGGTTCATTGCGCCCACCCCTTCGACGCCTATTTTTACAGAAGGAGGTGTGCTGCAAGGATTATGGACAAAATTATTTTTGCCGTCATTGGTTTTGCGATTGGTGCTGCAATCTTTTTCGTCGTCGGTATGCTTTACCGGAAGAAGGTGGCAGAGCGTGAGATCGGTTCCGCAGAGATGGAAGCGACCCGCCTGATCAACGAAGCCATCCGCAGTGGTGAGAGCCGCAAGAAGGAAATGCTTCTGGAAGCCAAGGACGAGATCCATAGATCACGTACAGAACACGACAAGGAAGTCAAAGAGCGCCGCGCCGAGCTGAGCAAGCAGGAGCGCCGTCTGGAACAGAAAGAAACCACCCTCGACAAGAAGACCGAAGCATTCGAACGCAAGGAAGAGGAGCTTGCCAAAAAACTCCAGAAAGTTACGGAGACCCAGGCAAAGGCTGACGAGCTGTGCAAGGCGCAGCTGGTCAAGCTGGAAGAAATCTCCGAGCTGACTCAGGAGCAGGCAAAGCAGTACCTGCTGCAGAGCGTGGAAGAGGAAGTCCGTCACGAAGCCGCCATGAAGATCAAGGAGATCGAGGCGCAGCTGAAGGACGAGGCCGAAGCCACCGCCCGGGAGGTCATTGCCACCGCCATCCAGCGCTGCGCAGCTGACCACGCTGCGGAAACCACCGTTTCCGTTGTGGCACTGCCCAATGATGAAATGAAGGGCCGCATCATTGGCCGCGAGGGTCGCAATATCCGCACTCTCGAAACCATTACCGGTGTGGACCTGATCATCGATGATACCCCTGAAGCCATTACCGTGTCTTCTTTCGATCCCGTTCGCCGCGAGGTCGCAAGACTGGCACTGGAAAAGCTAATCGCCGATGGCCGTATCCACCCCACCCGCATCGAGGATATGGTGGAAAAGGCTCGCAAGGAAGTGGACCGCACCATCCGCGAGGAGGGCGAGCGCGCCTGCTATGAGACCGGCGTGCACAACCTGAACCCCGAGCTGGTGAAGATTCTGGGCCGCCAGAAGTACCGTACCTCCTACGGCCAGAACGTGCTGAACCACTCCATCGAAGTCGCCCACATCGCCGGCCTGATGGCTGCAGAGCTGGGTGTGGATGTGGCGCTGGCAAAGCGCGCCGGCCTGCTGCATGACCTGGGCAAATCCATCGACCACGAGGTAGAGGGCAGCCATGTGCAGCTGGGTGCCGATCTGGTTCGCAAATACAAGGAAAATCCTGTGGTCATCAATGCTGTGGAAGCACACCACGGCGATGTGGAACCCAAGACCGTCATCGCCGTTCTGGTTCAGGCCGCCGATGCCATCTCCGCCGCCCGTCCCGGCGCCCGCCGCGAGAATGTGGAGAACTATATCCGCCGCCTGCAGAAGCTGGAAGAGCTGACCGGTTCCTATCCCGGTGTCGACAAGGCCTTCGCCATTCAGGCAGGCCGCGAGGTTCGCATCATGGTCAAGCCCGAGGTGGTCACCGAGGACAACATGATCCTGCTGGCCCGCGACATTGCAAAGAAGATCGAATCCGAGTTGGAATACCCCGGTCAGATCAAGATCAACGTCATCCGCGAAACCAAGGCCGTCGAGTACGCAAAGTAAAGAACGAAGAGAGCAGATTGCAATATCTGCTCTCTTTTTGTCTGGTATTTCAAATTGATGTTTATCGCACTCTTGAAAATTTAAATTGTCGCCCCTGTGGGGCGACAGCATCCTTCGGATGCAGGGGA
>JAFYLN010000224.1 GCA_017537045.1 Oscillospiraceae bacterium
ACCCTGAGTATCCAGAGTACCACGGATGATGTGGTAACGAACACCGGGAAGGTCCTTAACACGGCCGCCGCGGATCAGAACGACGGAGTGCTCCTGCAGGTTGTGGCCAACACCGGGGATGTAAGCGGAAACTTCCATACCGTTGGTCAGACGCACACGGGCGATCTTACGCAGTGCGGAGTTGGGCTTCTTGGGGGTGGTGGTACGAACAGCAGTGCAAACACCACGCTTCTGGGGGGAAGGCAGGGTGGTAGCCTTGTTCTCCAGAGTGTTCAGACCTCTCTGCAGTGCGGGAGCGGTGGACTTGTAGGTAACCTGCTTACGGCCACTACGAACCAGCTGATTAAAAGTAGGCATCTAATGTTCTCCTTTCTTTGATTCTCGCATTCTCTGCGGGTATATATTCCTCGGAAAAATTCCCGAAAGAATCAAATTCACTCGACGGCTGCTGCCGCCGCGGCGCCAACTTCGATTCCACAGGCGCTGCCCAGTTCCTGCATGGTGCGGACCCAGGCATAGGATACATGATTCAATTCGCACCGGGCTGCAATGGGCTCGGTGATTGCCGGATCTGCGTTCTCGGCAAGAAATACAAACTTTGCCCGGCCATTTTCCAGCGCTTTGCGCAGCTGCTTGGAACCAACGACCATTTTAAAATTTGTCAACTCTTTCAAAGACCCGCAGTACGGGATTTTACAATCATTTTTAGTGTCCATACAAGAACATATTATACGCAGCTTTTCAAAAAAGTCAACAAAATTCTAAGAAAAAATTTTGTAATATTGCTAATTTTTTCGCGTCAAAAGCCGCCATTTCGTGTGTTTTCGCAGGAATTACATATGTTTTTCTTCGCTGGACAGTTCGGCACAGAACGGCTCCTGAACGCTTATTTTCCCATCAAGATCTCCTGAACCAGCAAACCTCCCACCCTTGCACCGTCCAGAAACCCCTTTTTGGAATATGCAATACAGAGCTCTACAACGATGCCGGTCATTCGATCCGCTTCCTGATCGCTCATTTTATCGATCCATTCCCCCAGCTTCCCATAAAGCTCCCGGACGTTTTCATCACAGGCAGGGTCTTGATTGATCCAGAGTTCGTACAGGGATTCCAGAATCGGCAAGTTATTTTCCTGTCCAAACTTATTCTCACTATGCATAGCATAACCTCCTCAAAAAGTGAATACACAAATAATAGCACCCGATAAGGTGTTTTTCAAGCACCCTATCAGGTGTCGTGCTATATTCAGCATATACTACAAAACAGGAGTGTTATCGATGAGAGAATATGCACAACGTATTCGGGATTTACGAACTGACCACGATAAGTCGCAATCTCAAATTGCTCTGGTATTGGGTACTTCCAAAAATCAGGTTGGCAAGTATGAGCGTGGAGAACAGGAAATGCCAATCAAGCATTTGTTGACACTCTGCGAATATTATAAGGTAAGTGCCGACTATATCCTCGGTCTGCCCGAGGGTCTACCCTACGGTCTGAGCAAAACAAAATAAGGTTCAAATTTCAGTTTATCGCGCTGTTTCAATAATGAATGTAGGGGCGGCGACCCGCCGCCCGCACATCAAAATATTTCGCATTCGCATTGGTTTTCGGCAAATTCGCAACATTGTACCGCCGGGCGGCCAATGGCCGCCCCTACGTTATCCACGGCACATAGTGCCAAAAAGTCCGTCACCGGGTGGTGACGGACTTTTTCAATAGATTAGTTCAGCTCTGCTTCGACGCAATCGTCAGTCAGGCGGCTCTCAGGGGTGATACCGGGCTGGTAGTCACGGTATGCCATCAGGCCGGAGCCTGCGGGGATCAGCTTACCGATCAGCACGTTTTCCTTCAGACCGACCAGATGGTCAACCTTACCCTTGATGGCTGCATCGGTCAGAACCTTGGTGGTTTCCTGGAAGGATGCGGCGGACAGGAAGGAATCGGTTGCCAGAGCTGCCTTGGTGATACCCAGCAGCATTGCAGAGCAGGTAGCCAGCTTCAGCTCGGTCTCGCCTGCATCAATGCGTGCCTGAACGGCAGCGTTGGCATCCTCGAACTCGAAAGTATCAACGGTGGAACCGGTCAGCAGCGCGGTATCGCCGGGCTCCTCAACGCGCACCTTGCGCATCATCTGACGGATGATAACTTCAATGTGCTTATCGTTGATCTCAACGCCCTGCTGGCGGTACACAGCCTGAACAGACTGCACCAGATAATCCTGAACAGCTTCCACACCGGAAATACGCAAAACATCCTGCGGATACAGAGCACCATCGGTGATGGGCGTACCCTTCTGGACGACCTTACCGTGCTGCACCTTCAGGCCGACGGAGTAAGGCACCTGATAGACCTTAACTTCGCCGTCGTCAGCAGTAACGGTGATGTTACGCAGTGCGGTACGGCGGGTATCATCGATGTTGACCACGCCGGTGATCTCGGAGATGGTAGCCATCTTCTTGGGACGGCGTGCTTCGAACAGTTCTTCAACACGGGGCAGACCCTGGGTGATGTCATCACCAGCAACGCCGCCGGAGTGGAAGGTACGCATGGTCAGCTGGGTACCGGGCTCACCGATGGACTGTGCTGCAATAACGCCGACTGCTTCGCCCAGATCCACTTCCTTGGAGGTGGCCAGGTTCATGCCGTAGCACTTTGCACAGACACCTACACGGGCGCGGCAGGCCAGAATGGTGCGGATATAGATCTTTTCAATGCCGGCATCCTCGAACTTCTGGGCATCCTCGGGCATCATCATCACGTCCTTGGAGTGGATGACCTCGCCGGTGGCGGGATCTACCACATCCTCAACGGGATAGCGGCCACGGATACGGTTGCCGAAGGTGTCAATAACATCTCCGTTCTGGTATACAGCACCGACCCAAATACCATTGACAGTACCGCAATCATGTTCCCGAACGA
>JAFYLN010000027.1 GCA_017537045.1 Oscillospiraceae bacterium
GAGCCGTTTCGGCTGCGCACGGAAAGCCAGGCCACAAGGGCCGCAAAAACATTGCCCAGATGCATCCGCCCGGAGGGGGTGGGGGCAAAACGTCCGATCACATGTTCCATAGCATCACCCCAGCAGATGCAGGGCCCAGAAGCCCAGCACGGCGATCAGCGCCACGATTTCCAGGAAAATGAGGAAACCCAGACCGGTCTTACGCTTCTTCCGGGGCTCCGGCACGGGGGCGGGAGCAGGCGCGGGATGGGGCGCAGGGCGGACCGCGGCGGGGCGGCCGTAGTTGTTGGCATAGTTGCGGACAGGAGGCTCGTCATTCCGGGGACCATATTCGGCCTTGATCTCGTTGAAGAGGGTCTCGAAATCGTCATCGAGCATGGGATCCTCGCGGGATTCCTCCGCCGCCAGCATCCGACCCTCCAGAGCCTTCAATTCTTTTTTGGGATCTTCAAACATAGTACCATACCTCCTCAGTCTACATTGTAATCCAAAAGGTTGGAAAAGTAAAGTCAAAACCGACATTTTCCCAACATGAACTCCGTTGACATTTTGACAGCGCCATGCTAAAATACAAAACGAATATGCGGGCGATTTTGAGTTGACAATTGACAGTGGAAAGTGGACAGTTATGGAACAGACGGTAGAAAGAAAAAGTTTCCTGTTTGCGGTTCGGGTTGTGAAATTAAGCAAGCATCTGTCAGCGAGCAGAAACGAGTATGTCCTTTCCAAACAATTGCTCCGGTCGGGAACCAGCATTGGCGCTAATATTGCGGAAGCAGAGCAGGCACAAAGCCGTGCAGATTTTATCTCCAAAATGAGCATCGCGTTAAAAGAAGCAGTAGAAACAAATTACTGGCTTCGCCTGCTTCAGGCAACGGACTACTTGTCCGAAACAGAGTTTTCATCAATTTACAGTGATTGCAGAGAATTGGAAAAAATGCTGACAGCCATCGTCAAAACGGCGAAGCAATAATTGTCAACTGTCCACTCTCCACTGTCAACTGAATACGCGGGCGTGGTGGAATTGGTAGACTCATTGGATTTAGGTTCCAACGCGAGAGCGTGCAGGTTCGAGTCCTGTCGCCCGCACCACATAAGAACGAAAGTTATGATACCAATGGTATTGCAACTTTCGTTCTTTTTCTATGTCTGAAAACCTTTTAATATAAGGGTTTCTGACACTTTGATAGAAAAGATTAGTTTCATCGTATCAAAATTGACCACACAAAAGTCGAAGTTGCGTGACTCCAACCTATCTGTTTTTCACACTCACATATCACAATGAAACTTTTCTCAAAAGAATAATTTCATTGTGACCGAGATTAGTTTCATCGTGGGAGAAAAGTTTCATCGTGAAAATGAATAGTTTCATTGTAAATCTTTCTAAAATATGGTATACTTACTTTAAAAGTAAATTATTCGCACTTAAAAGGGAGAAATTACATGTTTCCATCATCTATTCTTGAAAATCATTTGCTCCGAACAATAAGCGCTTTTGTATGCGGTGATATTGATATTACTGAATTCGTTTTGCAATACAATAAGAATAATGATCTGGCAGATTATCTTGATTCTGTAGTTGAACATATTGCAACAAATAACATTCCAATCAAACGTAGAACTGTCCTAATGAAGAATGTTAACCAAAACAAGCCTTTTGAACTGCGCTCGTATGTAGAACAATTTATCAAGGAGTATGCACAAAATTTTCGTGACCTTTCAAACGCATGGAAAAATGATCCGCCCAAAGTTGGAGCGTATCTTAAAACGCAAACGCATTTAACAGCTTACGGCGCTTACCAAATACATAGTATTGTCGCTGATATTTATTATCAAATTGATTCAGAATTAGTTAGAACCGAAAAGTACCATGAGGAGTATGAATTTTCGTTAGATGTATTGCCGGGATATCTTGCTGGAGGTGTATCAGCAGAAAACTTTGTTAGCCAGCATATCCTTTCAAAGTATCCTTCAACTTTGAAAAAAGGTGAACGAAAGCGATTGGTCAAAGAGGAAATTAAGCAAGCTTTTCAGCGTGATTGCAAAGGCTTTCCTCGCTGGATTCAAATGCCAGAATGGCCAATTGGGTCGGATGACAAGCCAATGGTGTATATGGGACAAAAAGCATTTGAACACAATACTGAATATTATTTTAGAGATTCTACCACAAGCGAAAATCATATTGTAACACAATGGTGGTAACCTCAAAATATATTAGGGTTGCATCCCCTTTTTCGGTTGCATTTGGGTGCAACTTTGCAACCCAATGCAACCCGTATTAATAATTGCGTTATAATTCATGTGACCCAGCACCCTTCGGGGTGCTGGTTTTTTGTATCACCCCCTCCCTCTCCTGCATAGAATGTCTCACCGGGGGCATACCTCGGAATTTGAAATTTGGAGGGAGATTATGGCGATCTTTTCCAATCAGGCGACCCTGACTTACAACGGAAACACCACCAACTCCAACATTGCCTACGGCGAGATCCTGGACGTTCTGGCGGCGACGAAGACCTCGGTGGAGGGCCACTACACC
>JAFYLN010000028.1 GCA_017537045.1 Oscillospiraceae bacterium
GCCCTTGGCTCTCCCTCTGGGAGAGCTGTCAAAAATCGAAGCGATTTTTGACTGAGAGGGAAAATAACGAACCCTCTCCGCCCCAAATCCTTGATTTGGGGCACCTCTCCCAAAGGGAGAGGCAAGTTTTCAACAGCTCGACAAACTGAAATTTGAAACGTGGAAAAGCCCCACCGCTGAGCGGTGGGGCTTTTCACTAGGGGTTTGGAAAGAAGAGAGGTAGAAAAGAGGATCTACGAAGTGAAAGACAGCGGCTCACGGCTTCCGCCGCCTTTCATGTCTATAGAATAACGGGAGAATTTGAATAGGCTATAGCGCTTTTTTAAACAAAATGCGACAAAATTGTAAATTGTCACACCAGCGGGAAAATCAGAGTAACCTTAAACAGGTCGCCGTCCACCATCAGATGCATCTGACCTTTTTGCAGCTCCACAAGGCTCTTGGCGATATTCAGTCCCAGGCCGCTGCCCTCGGTGTTGCGGGAGGTATCGCCCCGGACAAAACGTTCCATCAATTCATCTGCATTGACGTTAAGCTGATCGCGGGAAATGTTCTTAATGGCCAGCACTGCATTACCCTGCAGCACCATCAGGTCAACATACAGCCGGGTGTCCGGCATGGCGTACTTCACGGCGTTGCTCAGCAGATTACTCAGAACCCGCCAGATCAGGCGGCCGTCTGCCTGCATGATGACGGGAAAATCGGGATGGCGGAACACGGGCGTCAGATTTACTTTCTCCAGCTTGTCAGCAAACTCGCCCAGAGCCTGATTGACAGCTTCCACCACATCTACCTGCGTCAGCTCCACGTTCATACTGCCGGAGTTGGCCTTGCTCATATCCATCAGATCGTCAATAAGTTTCTTCAGCCGCTGGCTCTGACGGTCCAGCACATCCAGGTAAGCTTCTCCATCCTCATCGGAATGTGGCTTCTTCAGCAGGTCTACATAGTTGATGATGGAGGTCAGGGGGGTTTTGATATCGTGGGAAACATTGGTGATCAATTCGGTGCGCATCCGCTCGGACTTCAACTGGCGCTGGGCAGCCACCTGTGCCGCACCGGCCAAGGAGTTGAGGTGGACGGCGTAATCTTTAAAGCAGCCGTAGAGATACCGGGTGTCGATCTGGTGGTTCAGATTGCCCTGCGTCATGTGCTTGACACCCTTGAGCAGCACACCGAAGCACCATGCGCCGTAGCAGACCAGGGCGACATCTGCGGCAATGGAGGCGAATACCATCACTCCCCAGAAGAATTCGCCAAATCCATAGGCACTGGAGAAAATGGCGATGGAGATAAAGGGAATAAACACCATCAAAAATGCTGTCAGCAGCCACTGCCAGATAATGGGCAGCATCCGCCCCATAGCCCGGCAGCCTTGGAATGCGCAGGAGAAACCGTGGCCGAGCCAGCGCAGAGCCTTGCCGGCAAGGCCGAAAACATAGCGCAGTATCTTAACCGAGAATCCCAATGCCCAGCCGATGACTGTGTGGCGCAGCCAGTAGTTGTTGCTGGCCTTGACCTGTGCGGCGAAGGCATAGAGGAAACCAATGATAAGGGATGCGATACCAAAGCCGCAAAGGCAGCAGATCAGCAGGCAAAGCTGGGGATTGTCCCAGATGTTGTAGCCGCGTTGATAAAGGGCGGATTCAAACAGCCAGATGACCGGCAGAGTCAGCAAAACCACCAGACCTGCGCAGCATGCTGCATAAAGATCCAGCGGAATCCGGTTGATGGCGGCCAGATGGACTTCACCCTTGCTTCTGCGTCCGGCAACGGAGAACAGGAATACCAGCGTGATGATGAAGATAACCAGCGCGCCCAGAACCGTGGGGATGTAATAATCCCGGTAGGGGTACAGCGCGGATACCAGCATGAAATCTGCATCCATGATAGTCTGGCTGGAAAGATAGACCGTGACTTCGTAGGTGGGAGCTTCATAATAACTGAGTGTATAGATCAATTCCCGCCAGTTGCCGTAGTCGTCTGTGTAGCTGCTGTGGTATTCATCGGTGTAGAGGGGTTCCTGGCCGGCAACTCTGGCCAGTACCTCGTCATAGGCAGTCGGAGCAGGCTCTTCACTGGCGGCAGTCAGACCATAATCGGCAACAGGCGCTTCTGTTGGAATGGCATCCACCAGCTCGGGAAGTTCGGCTTCCGTGGGCTGTGCTGCTTCCAGAGAGGACGGCTCCGTGGGGGTAAGTGCCTGCGCGCCTTCTATATGCGAAGGGTGCTCGTTTGCGGCAGGGAAAGTGGCGCTCGGGATGGGTTCTGTATAGATAGGAGGCTCAGTCTCCGGCGGTAAGGTCATCTCGGAAATGTCCGGCTGCGTCGGAAATGGAGTCGCGGAAGGGGATGGGGCATATACCTCTCCGGTCACGATGGGATAATTGGGCGTGATGGTATAGGTAAAGGCGTATTTCTGCCCCATCAGGTCATCTGCGTTATTGATGCAGTATACCAGTTCGCCGCCTTCATAGATTTCCACGGCATACTGGCTACCGATGTGATTCACATAATAGGAACTGAACAGTTCACTGAGCAGACTTTCCGGGGCGTTGCTGAAGGTCTCGGCGGCGTGCCACTGGGTGTAATAGTCAGCCAGTGTGCTGCTGGCAAAGTCCATCTGATCCTGTTGGATGATATCCAGCGGCGTGTTATACAGGTCGTAAGCCTGCATAAAACCGACACCGAAGCCTGAGAAAATCATCGCAACCAGACTCAGCGCACAAAGGATGAATGCAAGAAATTTTACGGTGATGCTGTGCTTCATTTAGTTTCCTCCCTCCATTTTATAGCCTTGACCCCATACCACCTTTAAATAGCGGGGCTCCGACGGATTGATCTCGATCTTCTCACGTAAATGGCGGATGTGGACGGCCACGGCACCCTCGCTGCCGAGAGCGGCCTCCTGCCAAACGGATTCATACAGCTCTTTGGTGGAATAGACCCGCCCGGGGTTAGACATCAGCAAGTGCAGAATGGAATATTCCGTAGGGGTCAGGGCAACCTGCTCGCCGTCTACAGTGACGGATTTGGTGCGGTCGTCCAGCTCCACGCCGCCGATGATCAGGTTGCCCGGCTGCTGCTCCAGCCGGCTGCCAAGCTGGGCATAGCGGCGAAGCTGGCTGCGGACTCTGGCCAGAACCTCCACGGGAACGAACGGCTTGGTGATATAATCATCGGCACCCACATTCAGCCCCAGCACCTTGTCCTCGGTTTCGCTTTTTGCGGTCAGCAGGATGATGGGGACATTGGAAAATTCGCGGATCTTAGCGGTGGTTGTGATGCCGTCCATGCGGGGCATCATGATGTCCAGCAGGATCAGGTGAAAGTCGGCGCTGCGCACCATATTCAGTGCGGCTTCGCCGTTATAGGCTTCAAAAAGGTTGTACCCTTCCGGTGCTAAGTATATTTTCAATGCATTGACGATGTCGGGCTGGTCGTCGCAGATCAGAATGTTGTACATGGCGCTACCTCGCTTCTTTGACTTTTCTATCTACATTATAACACCGCAGAATTTAAGATAAAAGAGGGATATTTCTTAAGAAGTAATTAAAGTATAACGTATAATTCTGGAATGGGATGCCCATAATGGCCGCAGGAGGGATAAATAATGAAACTTCGAGAAATTATGACCGACCGTGTGGTACGTATCAATCCGGAGGAATCTGTTGCAGTTGCGGCCAGGACATTGGCGCGCCATAATATCGGAATCCTGCCGGTCTGCGGTGGTGATGGGCGGCTTTGCGGCGTGGTGACTGACCGGGATCTGGTAACACGGTGCATCGCGGCAGGCCGGCTTCCGGCATCCACACCGGTGCGGGATGTAATGACGGCAAATGTGGTATCTGCGCGGCCGGATATGGATACGGTGGCGGCGGCGCACCTGATGGGACGCCAGCAGATCCGCAGACTTCCGGTGCTGGAGAATGGGCGGCTTTGCGGCATGGTAAGCCTTGGTGATCTGGCAAACCGGGAGGAAACGGCCTATGATGCAACAGACGCGCTTTCGGAGATCAGCAGCAATGTATCTGTCCGCGAGTGATGGACAGACGTTTCTGAAAACGGTGCCCGGTGTAAAACGGGATAAGCATGTGTTTAAAAGCACGAAAATAATTTAGAATTTGGTCTTGACAAACGGCAAGTGCAGTGGTAATATATGCAAGCTGCCGTTGCTGCGGCGGCAAAAATAGGCAGAATGAAAAGAAATTTGTGAAAACTGGTAAAAAGGTGTTGACAAATCGTGTTCAATCTGCTAATATATAAAAGTTGTCTGATGAACGGCGCAGCCGGGAGGGTAACAGCAACTTAAAAAGTTTTTCAAGAAATTTTAAAAAAGTTCTTGACAAACCAAATGAGTTGTGATAACATATAAAAGTTCGCGGCGGACATTGAGTGAACGCCACCGAACGACACTGTACCTTGTAAATTGAATAACGTGAAAACGAACTATGAACACCTTGGACAATTGATTTAAAGATTGTTTAAGAATCGATATTAATCGAATTTTAAGCCAACGAAAATTCTTGAGTAATTTGCTAGACGAATTGTTCA
>JAFYLN010000029.1 GCA_017537045.1 Oscillospiraceae bacterium
CATGGTTTCCACGATGACGGCAACACCGCCGGGACCGTAGCCTTCATAGGTGATAGACTCGTAGTTGTCACCGCCGCCTGCGCCGCTTGCCTTCTCCAGGCAGCGCTTGATGTTGTCATTGGGCATGTTGGCAGCCTTGGCCTTGGTGATGACGGTGGCCAGACGGGAGTTGTTGGCGGGATCGGTGATGCCGCCGCCCTCCTTCACAGCCACGATCAGTTCCTTTGCGATCTTGGTAAAGGCGGCAGCGCGCTTTGCGTCCTGTGCGCCCTTGGTTTTCTGAATGTTATGCCATTTGGAATGTCCGGACATATATTTTTCTTCCCTTCAAGGTGTTATTTAAAAATTCCTATCTATTTTAGCACCGTGACACACAAAAATCAATAGAATTTCATACAATCTCTGTGCGTTTTCGAGATTTCTACCTGCACATCGGGAAACGCTGCGGCAATTTTGCCAGCCAGCACAGAAACAACGGGATTTTCCGTATGGAAATGACCGGCGTCAATCAAATTCAGACCCAAGTCCTTGGCATCCCAGAATTGATTGTATTTGATATCTGCGGTAACAAAGGTATCACAGCCTGCAGCCAGAACTTCCCACATGCCGCCGGCGCAGCTTCCGCCGCCCACGGCTACTTTACGAACCGCTTTGCCGCCGCTGACATAGCGCAGACCATCGCAGCCAAGGCTTTCCTTGACAGTGCCGAGGAAACGAGCAAGAGGCTGTTCAGCCACATCGCCGCAGCGCATGAGGCCAAAGCCATCTCTGGGATTGATGATCTCAACGTTCTCGAGTCCCAGTTTTGCGGCCAGCACATCGTTCACACCGCCGGGAGCCTGATCCAGATTGGTGTGGGCATTGATGTGGGCGATACCGTTTTCAATCAGAAACAAGGTGTTGCGTCCCTGTGCGTTTGCGTCCGTGATGAAGCCGGGCTTCCAGATCAGGGCATGGTGGGTCACCAGCAGGTCGGCACCAACCTCTTTGGCTTCACGGCAGACGTGAGGGAAGGGATCCAGAGCCACTAGAATTTTTGTGACAGGACGATCCATATGACCGCAGTTGAGCCCCACATTGTCCCAGTCCTCCTTCATATAAGGCGGAGCGACGGATTCTATAAATTTCAGAATATCAGCAACGGTTGCCATAAATTTGAACCTCCATTTCTTTTAGATCGGAAAGAATGGTTTCGTAAATGGGCAGCTGGTCATCTCCGGAACGTCTCATACCGAAAATGGTCAGTTCGATACCATGTTTCACCCGCTCATAGTATTCTGGCAGCAGAGGATGGTTGTCCTCCAGCAGGGCGGGGGAGATGTAGGTCTGGGCCGGGGTGATGCCATGGCCTGGGTCAAAGGCCACTTCCATGATGGAGTAGACGAATTTGCCATCCTTGGCAAGGGTCTCCCGGTTGATACGGAAGCCTTTATCATAAAGCCACTGGCGCAGCTCCGGACGTTTGCTCTGGCACTGGAGAATCAACCGGTATTTCGGGTCAGCCAACCATTCATCATAGGCATGAGCGATGATAGACATCATGGTATCCGCGCCCATACCGGCGCAGACCATACAGTCAAAATCCCGGGGGATATCCTGCACACCATCACTGAGGCAGAATTCTATTTTGTTTGCCACGCCGAATTTTCGCGCATTACGCATGGCGCTTTGCAGCGGTGCTTCGTTCACATCGGATGCGATGCAGGAACGGGCGATGCCGTTCGTGAGCAGATATATGGAAAGATACCCGTGGTCACAGCCGATGTCAGCCACGCGGTCGCCTTTTTTTACAAAGCCGGCACAGGCAAGTAATCGATCAGAAACAGGGAGCTTCATGGGAAACCTCCAGAATAGGTAAATTGATGTTTGTCGCACCATGCAGCGTGGATAACGTAGGGGCGACCATTGGTCGCCCGCGCAGTAAAATGTTACGATTTTGCCAAAAACCAATGCGAATGCGAAATATTCTGCTGTGCGGGCGTGTTGCAGAGCGCAGCGAATTAAAATAGGCCGATTGCCGGTGGCAATCGCACAATAATTCATGGGTCGCCGCCCCTACGAGATCATTGTAAGACTGTACGATAAACTGAAATTTGCACACAAGCTGCTATGAGAAATGCCATCCCGGCGTGACTCGGGATGGCATAGCCGGCTTTTTACTTCTCAGCTTCGGATGCTTCGTAAGCTTCCAGGAAGTGGTTCAACTGAGCCAGGAAGGAATCGCACTCAATGCCGTGAACCATGCAGGCCTCCTCAACGGTCTCACCGCGGGAAGAGGGGCAGCCCAGGCAGTGCATGCCGATGGCGAAGAACAGGGGAGCAGCCTGAGGAGCAATATCCAGAACATCGCCGATGATGGTATTCTTTTCAATTTTGACAGCCATTACAAATGACCTCCTATGCACATAATTCAACTTATTATAACCATCTTCGCCGAAAAAAACAAGGGGAAGTTGAATATTTTCTTAATATTTCTTGCTGGAAGCAGATGGCGGTTGATTTTGCACGTTTATAATGATAAACTACCCCTGTAAAAGAGGTGTGTTATGAAAGTACAGTATCATAAATTTCAAAAGAAAGAGGCGCTTGCCCCAGCGCTGATTCGCCGCCTGCTTTTGTCCTGGCTGACTGCGGCAGCGGGGGAACTGTTGCTGCTTCCGGCGACGCTCCGCTCCATGACCGATCTGAAAGGCCTTGCAGTCATGTCGCTGCCCCGCCTGCTGATCGTGACGGGTATCGTTTTTGCACTGCTGGAGGGAAGCGCACGGCTGATGGATTACCGTGCGCAGCGTTGGATGCTGCCAGGTGTGTTTGCGGTTCTGTCCACAGCAGCATTGGTATCGAGTTTTACATGGGCATTCCTGATTGTATGCATTCTGATTTTTGCACTGCTGCTTGTCTATGCATTTTGCGGTTGGAGCGGTGAAGCCATACTGCTTCCCAGCAAACAGAAATCCGTCTGGGCTGCTTCTCTGACGGCTGTGCTTGCGATCGGTTTTTTTCTGCTGGTCAGCATATGGACGGTAGCACGGGTCTATGCCTTTGTAACGCCTACCTATGACTTTACCATTTTCGCCCAGATGTTCCATTCCATGCGAACCACTGGCTTGCCCATTACCACCGTGGAGCGCGAGGGTGCCCTATCCCACTTCGCAGTCCATGTATCGCCGATCTATTATCTGCTCCTGCCGTTCTATATGATCGTCCCCCAGCCTGCGATGCTGCAGGTGTTGCAGGCTGCGGTTCTGGCATCGTCGGTGATCCCGCTGTACTTACTGGGCAGGCACCACGGCCTGCCGCCCTTTTTGCGCACGGCTCTGTGCGCACTGCTTCTGCTCTATCCCGCCTTTTCCGGCGGCAGCAGCTATGACATCCATGAAAATGCGTTTCTGACCCCTTTGATCCTCTGGCTTTTCTATGGTATTGACCGCAAAAGCATCCCGCTGACAGCCCTTTTCGCAGTGCTGACCATGATGGTCAAAGAGGACGCACCGGTCTACACCGCAGTGATTGCCCTGTGGCTCATTCTGCGCGGCGTGCTCCACAAGCGCAGCAGCTGGGAATTGCGCACCGGCATGCTTCTTTTGATCTCGTCCCTTGCCTACTTCTTTGCGGTTACATCTTACCTTGCCAACAGCGGTGACGGCGTTATGACCTACCGCTACAAGAACTTTATGTATGATGGCGCATCTTCTCTGGTAACGGTCATCAAGGCGGTTCTGCTTAGTCCTATGAAAGCAGTATTTGAGTGCGTGGATAAGGAAAAGCTGGAGTTTATTGGCTTGACCCTGCTGCCCCTTGCCGGAATCCCGCTGTTGACGCGCCGTTATGAGCGTATGATCCTGCTGATTCCCTACATCCTTGTTAACCTCATGAGTGACTATCAGTACCAGCACGATATTTTCTTCCAATATACCTACGGTTCTACCGCTTGCCTGTTTTATCTGGTGGCAGTCAACCTTGCTGATATCAGGCAGCAAAAGCTTCGTTTTGCTGCACTTACATTGGCGCTTGGTATCAGCGTTTCCTGCTTTGGTGCCAATATCCTGCCGAAAGCGCTGCAATATCCAAGGGATTGCAAAACCTATGCCGCCTATTATGATAGGATCCGCGATGTGCTGGATGCCGTCCCGGAGGATGCGTCGGTAGCAGCAACTACCTATTACACTACCTATCTCTCCCAGCGGGATACCCTCTATGATGTGCGCTACGGCTCGCGGGAGCATCTGTTCAGCTGTGAGTACATCGTGCTCAGCGTGACGGACAAGTACAGCTACAAGCCCTACGCCGTCAACGGAGAGAAGGGCTACGAAAACTTCCGCGACCTTGTCCTTTCCAACGGCTATGAAAAGATTGCCGAATATGAAGGCAGACTGGAAATTTACCACAAACAGACAAATTGATGTTTATCGCGCAGTTGGTTAATTGCTGATGGATACCGACAACTACTGTCATTCCGAGGAGGCCTGAAAGGCCGACGTGGGAATCTCCCGGTACAATGTTTGTTTGTGCACTGCTTATCGATGCATAGAAGCAGGAGATTGCCACGTCGCGCTTCGCGCTCCTCGCAATGACATGTTTTTTGAGCGGCACAAT
Organism: Oscillospiraceae bacterium; assembly: GCA_017537045.1. The sequence continues at coordinate 4,597 of JAFYLN010000029.1, forward strand.
GTTGCGAATTCGCATTGGATTTCGGCAAATTCGTGACATTGTACCGCACGGGCGGCTAATAGCCGCCCCTACATTCATTATTGAAACAGCGCGATAAACTGAAATTTGTACACATGACAGAAACCCTCCCCGGTGCGCCGGGGAGGGTTGTGTTATGTCTTACTTCTTTGCCTTGGGTTTGCGGATCTTGTTCAGTTGATCATTGATCTTCAGCAGCTCTTCCTTGGTGAAGCTGACGTTAGCCATGCTCATCAGAGAAGTCAGACGCAGCACGGTGAAGCCGCCCAGCATTTGGCCCATGCCCTTGATAGACTTGAAGTCGACACTGAAGCCGCCCTTCTTTTCGCCCTTCTCGTCAGCCTTCTTGTTGGCATCCATCTTCTTCTTCAGGGTCAGCATCATACTGCCGATCCAGATCTTACCGCCGACGGTAGCCATGATGTCGCTCATCTTGTCGTTGATACAGAAATAGCCTTCCTTCTCGGTGATGTCGAACCAGTTCAGGATGGCGCCGACTTCCTTCATGCGATACTCTTCGTTGAAGGTATCGACCTTGCGGATGAAGCTCTCGTCGGTCAATTCGCCTGCCTTAGCGACCAGCGTGGTCTCACCGGCGTTGGGAACATCAAAGTAGAAGAAGTGGTTGTCGGATTCCTGAACGCCCAGAGATTCGCCGTTTGCGAACAGTTCCACAGTGGGATTGTTGGAGTAGACGGTGACCTTGGTCACATCTTCCACACGGTCAACGTAACGCTTGCCGCAGATGTGGACCATGGGTTCGGGATTCAGCCATGCCTTGTAGGCATAGAAAGCGTCCTTCTTATACTTGCGGTCGAAGGTCATCAGACCCTTGTGGTTCTGGCCGTTTTCGCCGCCCTCAGCACGGGCATCGGCACCGAAGTCGAACATATTCCACACATGGGTCGCCCACATGTATTTGCGGGTGAACAGCTGCTTGATCAGTTCTTCATGGTAATATGCCTGATACTCTTCGGTATAGTCACCCTGCTGGGGATTGGAGGTGTGCCAGTTCAGAGCCTCGCAGCCATACTCGGAGCAGCCGATGGGCTGGTTGGGGTACTTCTTGTGGAATTCGTCGAACCAGGGACCGTTCATGGTGGTGTCGCCGCCGTACCAGCCGAAGTAATGGTTATAGGAAACGGTGTCGGGAATGCGGACGTAAGGATCGTCCATGGAGCACATGGAAACAACAGCCATGGTGGTCAGACGGGTCTTGTCCATCTCGTGGCACATGTCGTTCAGTATGTGGTGGTTCTCAAGCAGGTCGGGAGTTGCACCGGCGATGGAGATCTCATTGCTGAGACCCCACACCACGATGGAGGGGTGGTTGTAATTCTGAACGATCAGCTCCTTCATCTGAGAGATGGTGTTCTCGCGGCCGCCTGCCATGTGGTTGGAGATGTAGGGGATCTCAGCCCAGATGACCAGACCCTTTTCGTCACACAGGTCGTAGAAATACTGGTCGTGCTGGTAGTGGGCAAGGCGGATGGTGGTGCAGCCCACTTCGCAGATCAGGTCGATGTCCTCTTCGTGATGCTCGGGCAGCAGGGCGTTGCCCAGCCCCCAGCGATCCTGATGGCGGGAGACACCGCGCAGGGGATACTCTTCGCCGTTGAGGATGAAGCCGTTTTCGGGATCAATACGGAAGCTGCGGCAGCCGAAGCGGGTGGAAACAGTGTCCAGAACTTCTTCGCCTTCAACCAGCTCCGCCTTGACACTGTACAGGTAGGGATCCTTGCGGCCGTGCCACAGGTGGGCATTCTTGATGCGGAAGATGATCTTCTTGTCAGCAGTTTCCTTGGTGCCCAGAACCTTGCCTTCCTTGTTCAGCAGGGTGTAGCGGATGATCTGGCCTTCCTTGTCACCTGTCAGGAAAACCTCGACCTCTGTCTTAGCATCGCGCTCTTCCATAACGGGCGTGATCTTGATGCCGGGGGTGCCGTAGTAGTCCAGATCAAAGTGGGACTCGGAAACGGCAATGATGTTGACGTTGCGGTACAGGCCGCCGTAGAAAGTGAAGTCTGCCATCTGGGGATAGACCCGGTCGTTGGCAGCATTGTCTACAGCGATGACCAGCAGATTCTCGTCCTTCAGATTCTCGGTCAGATCAACACGCCAGGTGGAGTAGCCGCCGTCGTGATGGGCAAGATGGGCGCCGTTCAGGTAAACGTCAGCGGAGGAGTTGGCACCCTGAATTTCCAGATAGTAACGGTCGGAAACAGGCAGCTCAGCCTTGGCGATGGATTTTGCGTAGTAGGCGGTGCCGCGCCAGTAGTCGTTGCCGCCGTCCTGACCGTCCACAGCGTTCCAGCAATGGGGAACATTGACAGCTTCCCAGTCGGTGCAAAGAGTTTCGGGGACTGCGGTTGCTTCCTTGGAGAAGAACCAGTTGTTATTGATGCTTACGATATTTCTCACGATAATTTGACCTCCAATATATTTTATTCAGGGGGGGTAAAAGCAGAAATTTCCTGCAAAAGTACGGTTATCACATCAGCGGCGCGGCTACTTTTAAAAGTGCAGCAGTGATGCGGGAAAGAAGCGGCTGCTTTTTTACATCCTCTGCCGTAATGAGCCGGGATTTTTCCATGGTATCGGCAAAATCTGCTTTGATGTCGCGCAGTGCAGGGACTTTGTAAAGGTATGCTGCGCATTCATAATGCAGATATAAACTGCGGTAGTCCAGATTGATGCTGCCAACCACACCGCAGCAATCGTCACTTAAAAATTCCTTGGCATGCACAAAGCCGGGGGTGTATTCATAGATCTTTACACCTGCGTCTATCAATTCACGGTAGTGACTTTTCGCCAGTGCGAAAGCAGTGCGCTTGTCCGGAATATGGGGCAGCACGATGCGCACATCCACACCCCGTTTGGCTGCAAACTGCAGTGCGCCGGTCATTTCTGAATCGAGGATCAGGTAGGGTGTCATGATATAGACGTACTGCTTCGCACGGTTCAGAATGTGCAGATACACACTTTTGGCTACCCGTTCTCTGCTTGTGGGATTCTCGCCGTAGGGGATCACAAAGCCGGGGGCAGAAACAGAACGTGCCTGCAGGTAGGGGGCATAGGTTTGCACCCGTTCCGTGGCGTTCCACATCTGTAAAAACAGCGTGGTAAATCCCCGGGCGGCCTCGCCATGAACCATGATAGCGGTGTCTTTCCAGTGGCCGAAAACCGCTTCCTGATTGATGTAACGGTCCTGCAGGTTGATGCCGCCGGTAAATGCGGTATGGCCGTCAATGACCAGAATCTTCCGGTGGTCGCGGTTGTTATAGTGGGTGGAAACAAAGGGGTGGACAGGGGAGAACATTTTGCATTGGATACCCAGCCGTTCCAACTGCTTCGGATAACCGTAGGGCAGATTGGTAAAGGCGTTCATGCCGTCGTAAAGCATGCGGACTTCCACGCCTTCTTTTGCCTTGCGGCTGAGTATGTTCAGAATCTGGTTCCACATGATGCCGGGATATACAATGAAATACTCCAGAAAGATAAATTGCTCTGCCTGCTCCAACTGGTTCAGCATTTCCCGGAACTTGTCCTCTCCCAGCGGAAAATACCGCACATCCGTATTCCCATAGGCCGGCGCGTTGGCGTGGTGCTGCAGATACCGGGCAATGCCTGCTGCGGCAGGATCTTCCCGATCCAGTGCCTGTATGATTTCAGAAGCATCTTCAATATACGGCATACTGGCCTGCCGGCTGCTATCCAGCAGCTTTCTGAATACCCGGCTGCCCAGATCAAACCGGAAAATAGTATACAGCACGATACCGAACAGCGGCAGTACTGCGACAACGATACACCACGAAAGTTTGAAAGCAGGATCATCCTCAGAATTGAGAATGACGATCAGCATAACAGCCGTGGCAACCGCCAGACCGCCGAAGATCAGTGTAATACCTTCAAAAAGTTCAAACAGCAAAGAAAAAACCAGAAAAAAGTTCAGAAGCAGCAGCACTGCGGTGATCACGGTGCGGCTGAAAACGATGCGCAGCAGCCCGCGCCTGCTTTGCTGCAGAAGTCTCCTTTCCTGTGCCTTTTCCAACATGGCAATACTCCTTTTCTATATTTTCTCTATTTTAATCCATTTTTTCACGATGGACATAAACAGTTTGTAAATTTTTGAAAAGGAATTGAAAAATTGCCGTGGAAGAAGAAAAGCACCGCCGGGGACGACGGTGCTTTTCGTAAATACGAAAGAGAGGATCAGCGCTGGATACGGCCGGAGCCGTCGCCGCCTGCCAGCTTCTCAACCTCAGCAACAGTGACCATGTTGTAGTCACCGCCGATGGAGTGCTTCAGAGCGGAAGCAGCAACAGCGAACTCAACAGCTTCCTGCGTGGACTTGCCGGACAGCAGGGAGTAGATCAGGCCGCCGCCGAAGGAGTCGCCGCCGCCGACGCGGTCGATGATGTGCAGGTCATACTTCTTGGAGAAGCAGTAGTTTTCACCGTCGTACAGCATTGCGGACCAGCCGTTGTCGAATGCGGAGTGGCTTTCACGCAGGGTGATAGCAACCTTCTCGAAACCGAACTTGTCAGCCAGCTGCTTTGCAACGGACTTGTAGCCCTCGTGGTTGATGGTGCCGCCGTAGATATCGGTAGCCTCAGCCTCGATGCCGAAAACGTCCTTGGCATCTTCTTCGTTGGAGATGCAGACGTCGATGTACTTGGCCAGCTCGGTCATGGCCTCGCGAGCCTGGGCGCGGGTCCACAGCTTGCCGCGGTAGTTCAGATCGCAGGAGATCTTGACGCCCTTGGCCTTGGCAGCCTTACAGGCTTCCTTGCAGATCTCGACGACGTTGGCGCCCAGAGCGGGAGTGATGCCGGTGAAGTGGAACCAGTCGGC
>JAFYLN010000030.1 GCA_017537045.1 Oscillospiraceae bacterium
GACGTTCTGAACCTGGGCGACATGACCTGGGTCAAGTTCATGGGCTTCGACGAGAAGGGCCGTGCAAACTTCTCCCGCAAGGACGCTCTGAAGGAAATGAACGCCTGATTTAATTTGAAAGGCCGCTGTGCAATACAGCGGCCTTTTTTCTTTGCTGTATTTCAAATTGATGTTTGTCGGGCTGTGTGCCGTGGATCATGTAGGGGCGACCACTGGTCGCCCGCGCAGAGAAATGTTGCGAATTCGCATGGGATTTCGGCGAATTCGTAACAGACAACCGCAGCGGGCGGCTAATAGCCGCCCCTACATTCATAATCGGAACGGAACGACAAACTGAAAATTGAGCCATCCGCGTATGAACATCCCCCTCCTGACCGTGCAGGAGGGGGATGTTTATGCATTGCAGGGGGCGTTGCACATCTTCGTGCAACTATCTACCTTTCTGAACTTACTTGTGAGAGGAGGTTGAACGCAGGGTGACGTCATGGGCGCCGCCCTCAACAATAGAAACGGAGGAAACCAGCGTCAGCTTGGCATCGCGCTGCAGGTCGGGGATGGTGATGACACCAACGTTGCACATGGTGGACTTGACCTTGTACAGGGAGGCCTCCACATTATCGTGCAGGGAGCCTGCGTAGGTAACGTAGGAATCGACACCTTCTTCGAAACTGAGCTTGGTGGAGCCGCCCAGGTCGTAACGCTGCCAGTTACGGGCACGGTTGGAGCCTTCGCCCCAGTACTCCTTCATGTAAGCGCCGTTGACCAGCACCTTGTTGGTGGGGGATTCATCAAAGCGGGCGAAGTAACGGCCCAGCATCAGGAAGTCGGCACCCATGGCCAGCGCCAGGGTCATGTGGTAGTCATGGACGATGCCGCCGTCAGAGCAGATGGGCACATAGATGCCGGTCTCTGCAAAATACTCGTCACGGGCGGCTGCGACCTCGATCAGGGCGGTAGCCTGACCACGGCCGATGCCCTTGGTCTCACGGGTGATGCAGATGGAGCCGCCGCCAATGCCGACCTTGACGAAGTCTGCGCCGGCCTGAGCCAGGAAACGGAAGCCGTCCCGGTCGACAACATTGCCGGCACCGATCTTCACGGTGTCGCCATAGGTGTCGCGAACCCACTTGATGGTCTTTTCCTGCCAGCAGGTGTAGCCCTCGGAGGAGTCGATGACCAGCACGTCCACACCGGCATCCAGCAGGGCGGGAATACGGGTGGCGTAGTCGCGGGTGTTGATACCGGCACCTACCAGATAGCGCTTTTCCTTATCCAGCAGCTCCAGCGGATTGTCTTTGTGGGAGGAATAGTCCTTGCGGAAGACGAAGTACATCAAGTGGTCATTATCGTCCACGATGGGCAGGGAGTTGAGCTTGTGATCCCAGATGATGTCGTTTGCTTCCTTCAATGTGGTGCTCCTGGGTGCGACCACCAGCTTTTCACGAGGCGTCATGAAGGTGGAGACCTGCTCATCGCCGGTCATACGGGAGACGCGGTAGTCACGGCTTGTTACGATGCCCAGCAGCTTGCCGGTAGCAGTGCCGTCTTCGGTGATGGCGATGGTGGAGAAGCCGTTCCTGGCTTTCAGTGCCAGAACATCCTTCAAGGTTGCATCGGGGGTCAGGTTGGAAGCGGAAACAACGAAGCCCGCCTTGTAATTCTTGACCTTGCGAACCATTTCCGCCTGGTTTTCAATGGTCTGGGAGCCGAAAATAAAGCTGATGCCGCCTTCCTTTGCCAGTGCGATGGCAAGGGTATCATTGGAAACGGACTGCATGACTGCGGAGGTCAGGGGAACATTCAGGGAGATTGCGGGCTCTTCAACGCCCTTGCGGTACTTGACCAGAGGGGTCTTCAGGGACACACGGTCAGGAATGCATTCTTCGGAAGTATAGCCGGGGACAAGCAGGTATTCGCTGAAAGTGTGGCTGGGTTCCGGATAATAGTACGCCATTGGTATTTCCTCCTACAAAAATTATAAATTATAAATTATGAATTTGTTACACGGCCTTGCCATCGGCAGAATCCAGAATGGCTTTTTCCTGTCTGCCGGATTTATCGATCTTCTTGAAATTGCCCATGACCTCACTGACAGGATCGATGATGGCAAAGGTATTTGGAAACTGGCGGCAGATGGCTGTCAGCTTCGCTACCTGATTGTTATTGACGATGACAAAGAGCATACTGACCTCTTTGTTCAGATACATGCCCCGACCGGGGATCAGGGTGGCGGAGTGGTGGAGCTGGTGGATGATGGCATCACTGATCTGCTCAGGATAATCGGTAATGATCTCAAAACGCACCGCGGTGCGGCCATTCTTGGTCAGCCGCTCGGAGACGGTGGAGGATGTAAAGGAATAAAGGATGCACAGGATCACCGGTTCGATCTGATAGTCATAGACAAAGTAGGAGGCAACCGCTACCGCAGCATTCATAATGAAGATCAGGTAGAAGATGCTCTTTTCCGGGCTGTACTTATGAATGATGGAGGCCACAAAATCCGTACCGCCTGTATAGGCGCTGGCCTGAAGCAGCAGGGCATAGCAGCTGCCGGCAATGATACCGGCTACCAGAGGGCCGAGGATTGCACTGGTGCCGCTTTCGGTGTAGTACACAAACCGGGAAAGATCCACATAATCCAGCGCAATGGACACCAAGGAAAAGGTACCGACATAGACCATGCTCCGGATCGCCAGCGGCTTGCTGACCAGAAAAAACACCGCCAGCGCCAGAGGCACATTGATCAGCAGGCTCATATAGCCGATGTTGATGCCGAAAACATACTGGATCATGGTGCAGATGCCGTTCAAACCTGCAGGGGCGAAGCGGTTGGGGAACACAAACAACTCATAATTCAGGGCGCAGACAATGGCGATGGCCACGATCACACCGTAGGTCAAAAGCTTTTTTGCCTTACTCATTTTGCTCACCGGCTTCTCATTTCTTCTGCTTTTTTTACTGTAAAATAACAGTTTTCTTAATCATAAATGATAGCACAGCTTTTTGTAATGGTCAAGAGGTTCAAACCAACCAATTTTAAGCGCTCTTCCGCAGCGATTTTTGATAATTCCTTTATATTATTGTATAAAGGCAAAAATCCCTTGTTTTTTACACAAAAATATGTTAAAATTTACGTTGAGATATTATGTACCGAAATGACGATTTTTGTCGTTTCAACGCAGCAAAACCAGTCTGGAAAGGAGTTTTTTTATGTATGCTTCCGCCTATGTATGGGCTAAAGTTTTAAGCTATCTGGAAGAGCGCATGACCAGCACCATGGTATCCGCCTCCTTTGATGATGCCGAAGTCGTGGAACTGAACGACGAGCATCTGATTATCTATTCTCCCTCGGATTTCCGCCGGGAAGTCATCAGCCGCCGCTACTCCGGCATGATTCAGGATGCCTTGAAAGAGATCTTCAATTCCGATGCCAAGCTCATCGTTTTCGGTGAAAAAGAGCTGAACGCCTTTAAGAGCAAGGGAAAATCCACCACATCCATGGACTTCAACCCCCAGTTCACCTTTGATAATTTCGTGGTCGGCCCTTCCAACCGTATGGCACACAGCGCGGCCATCGCCGTTTCCAATACCCCCGGCCAGGTTTACAACCCCCTGTTTATCTACGGACCTCCCGGCGTGGGCAAGACCCATCTGCTGTATGCAATTGCCAACGGCATCCGAAAGGGAAAGCCCAATGCCAACATCGTCTATATCAAAGGCGACCAGTTTACCAACGAGCTGATCGATGCCATCAAAAGCGGTAAGAATATTGAATTCCGCAGCAAATACCGGGAAGCTGACCTGTTCCTCATTGATGATATCCAGTTCATCGCCGGTAAGGAATCCACCCAGGAGGAATTCTTCCATACCTTCAACAAGCTCTATGAAGAGCACAAGCAGATCGTCATGACCTCCGACCGGAAGCCCAGCGATATGGCAACGCTGGAGGACCGTCTGCGCACCCGCTTTGAATGGGGTCTTACCATGGATATCCAGCCACCGGATTACGAGACCCGCATGGCCATCATCAAGAACAAGGCCAACCAGCTCGGTCTGAATTTCAGTGACGAGGTGTGCAACTACATTGCCATCAACGTCACCAACAATGTCCGGCAGATTGAGGGCACCGTCAAGAAGATCATGGCTTACCGCGACCTGAACGGCATGACCCTGACACTGGAAAATGTGACCCGGGTCATCAGCGACATGTTTAAGAGCGAGGGCAACGCCCTGCCGACACCGAACCTGATTATTTCGCAGGTCTGCAAGTTCTACAGCGTGGACGAGGCCACCCTGCGTGGTACTCAGAAGACCAAGGGCATCGCCGAAGCCCGCCAGACCGCCATGTATCTGGTGCGCAAGCTGACCAACCTGAGCCTGCCGGACATCGGCAAGGAATTTGCCAAGGATCACTCCACGGTGCTCTATAACATCCGCAAGGTGGAGGTCGCTCTGAAAAACGGTGATAAATCCATGCAGGATAACATCCGCGACATTACTGCAAATATCAATTCCTGTCTTTAAAATATGCCATTGCGAACCAGCCCGCAGGGCGGCTCTTGGTGTGAAGATGCGGCGCGCTGGCTCGAAATGACACAAGAATTTTCTCCACAAAGACTGTGGAATGTGGAAAGATAATTTGTGGAAAAAGAAAAACCTGAAATTTCTTCCACACAGCCTGTTGAAAAAAGGAATATTCTACACAATGGGCTGTGGAGAAAAAAGCCTTGCGGCTCTAGCAAAAAAGCCACTTTTCCACATAAATTTCCCCTACGGCTTCTGTTACTACCTAAACTTATTTATTTTTATATAAATATTGATTCTTTTACAAAAAGGAGTATGGATATGCGTTTTACCTGTGAAAAAAACATGCTGGTGCAGGGTCTGAATATTGCAGGCCGAACCGTTGCCCAGAAGAGCAGCCTTTCCGTTATTGAAGGCATTCTCTGCCGGGCAGGACAGGGCATCACCCTGACCGGATACAACATGGAAACCGCCATTACCTATATGATCGATGCAGATGTTTCTGACCCCGGTGCCTGCATTCTGCCTGCCCGCCTGTTCGGTGATATCATCCGCCGCCTGCCGGAAGGCCCCGTCACTGTGGTGGTGGACGATAACTTCAAGGTCTCCATCCGTTCCGGCTACGCCAGCTTCACCATTTCCGCAGAATCTGCCGAGGACTACCCCGACCTGCCCGATGTCAACGAGGGCAAGGCCATCCGTATTCCTCAGACTGCCATGAAGGAGCTGATCGGCGGCACCATCTTTGCGGTCTCCGAAAATCAGGGCCGGCCCATCCACACCGGCGTGAAATTTGAGGTCACCGATGATTCCGTTTCTGCCATTGCGGTGGACGGCTTCCGCCTTGCCCGCCGTACCTTCCATCCCAAGGAAAACCTGGCGCGGAATCTGAGCTTCGTGGTACCCGCCGCTGGTCTGAAGGAAGTGGAAAAAATCCTGTCCGATGCGGATGCTGACGTTTCCTTCACCCTGGGACACAAGCATATCCTGTTCCAGATCGGAAGCGCCACACTGGTCTGCCGCCTTCTGGAAGGTGAGTTCCTGGATTGGAGAAGAGTGGTTCCTACCAACTGCCCCATCAAGCTGGTGGCCAATGTCTCCGACCTGGCAAGCTCCGTGGAGCGTGTCGGCCTGATTGTTTCTGAAAAGTATAAGAGCCCTGTGCGCTGCATCTTCTCCAATCAGGTGCTGAACATGCGCACCAATACCACCATCGGTGCCGCCGAGGACCGATGCGTTATCGCCGGTGACGGCAAGGAACTGGAGATCGGCTTCAATGTCCGGTATCTGGCCGATGCCCTGCGTGTGGTGCCCGCCGAGGAAGTGACGCTGGAGCTGACCAACGGCCTGAGCCCCATCGTGCTGACCCCCGTGGATGATAAGGCGGACTTTGCCTATATGATCCTGCCTGTTCGGATCAAGAATTCTTGATTAAAGGTAGCTATCATCGAATTCCGTGTCATTCCGAGGGCCGTAAGGCCCGTGGGAATCTCCAGCAAAGCAGTTAGATTTTGCTGAGGACCAATTAACATCGAATTTGACAAATATACAATGTTAATTGGTGCAGAAAAAAAGTGGTACTCCGGTGCTGGAGATTGCCACGTCGCTTCGCTCCTCGCAATGACAGTGGGGAGAAAAGGGAGGATTCATGAAAGTAACAGTTAAGAAAAAAGACAATGCCCAGCCTCTGGCCATCCACACCGAATATATCAAGCTGCAGGATGCGCTGAAATATGCCAACGTGGTCTATTCCGGCGGTGAAGCCAAGCAGCTGATCCTGGATGGGCAGGTGAAGGTCAACGGAGAAATCTGCACCATGCGGGGCAAGAAGCTGCGTCCCGGTGACAAGTTCTCCTTCATGGGCAATACCTTTGTGATCACCGATGCGGCTGAATAAATTAGAACTGCAGAATTTCCGCAATTATGAGCAGCTTTCGCTGGATTTTGAGCCGGGAGTAAACCTGATCGTTGGTAACAACGCCCAGGGAAAGACCAATCTGCTGGAAGCGATCTCCTATGCCGGCTCCGGCAAGAGCTTCCGCGCCCAGAAACAAGCCGAAATGATCCGTTTTGGCGCGGACTTTGCGGAAATCGATGCAAGGGTCAGCGCGCAGGAGCGGGAGCAGGAGCTGCGGTTCGTGCTGTTTTCCGGTTCCCGTCCCCGGCAGGTCTGGCGCAACGGTGCGAAAAAAAAGACGGTTGCGGAGATTGCCGGCGTGCTGCCCACGGTGCTGTTCTGCCCGGAGGATCTGATGGTTCTCAAAACCGGCGCGGCTCAGCGGCGGCGGCTGGGTGATCATGGACTGTGCGCCCTGCGTCCCAATTACGACGCGGCACTGACGGAGTACAACCGCATCTTAGAGCAGAAAAGCCGTATTCTGAAGGATCATTTTGAAAATCCGGCGCTGCTTGAAATTCTGCCGGAGTACAATATGCGCCTTTGCCAGGTGGGTGCGCTGCTGATCTCCTACCGCGCCCGGTATTACGACAGTCTTGGCAAGGCGGCGGCAAAGTACCATGGACAGTTTTCCGGCGGCGCAGAGGAATTTCTGCTGGAATATAAGACCGTTTCCACGGTTTCCGATCCCTTTGCCCCCGTGCCGCAATTGACGCAGGATCTGATGGATCACCTGCAGCGCCATTACCGGGCGGAGACCGAATCCGGCCAGTGCCTGACCGGTCCCCACAAGGATGATTTTGACGTGTCCCTTTCCGGCATCAATCTGAAGGCCTACGGCTCTCAGGGTCAGACCCGCACCGCCGCCATTTCTTTAAAGCTTGCCCAGCGGGAGCTGATGGCAAGGGAATGGGGCGAGGAGCCGGTGCTGCTGCTCGATGATGTGCTGTCGGAGCTGGATCAGGGGCGGCAGGATTTTGTGCTGAACCAGATCGTATCCGGACAGGTGTTCATCACCTGCTGCGAACCCGGCCGGTTTACCAAGCTGGGGAAGACCATTGAAATCGAAAAGGGACATGTGAAATAGTGGCCTTGGCTCCCTCTCTGAGGGGGCTGGCACGGCGAAAGCCGTGACTGGGGGAGTGTCGTATGTATTATGACAATAAAAATAAAGATTTTGCGAGAAAACTGCGCAAAGAAATGACCCCTTGGGAAAGAAAGCTATGGCACTGCTTTTTAAAAGCGTATCCGATTCGCTTTCAACGGCAGAAGAAGATAGATAAATACATTGCAGATTTTTTCTGCGCAAAAGCCGGACTGATCGTAGAATTGGACGGTGGTGGTCACTATGACCCGGAAAGCCAGAAAAAAGATTTGCAAAGAACAAAAGAATTGGAATTTTTCGGTTATAAAGTCGTTCGATTTTCTAATCGTGATATTGATAAAAATTTTTATGGTGTATGCACTGTTATAGACAGGGAGATTAAGAAAAGGACACTCCCCCAGTCACCTGACGGTGACAGCCCCCTCAGGGAGGGGGCCAAGGCACCTAATTAGTATAGGAGGACAATATGTCTGACGAAACCAAAGTAACACAGGAATACGGCGCGGAGCAGATTCAGGTTCTGGAAGGCCTGGAAGCTGTCCGTAAGCGCCCCGGTATGTATATCGGTTCCACCTCATCCTCCGGCCTGCACCATCTCGTTTACGAGATCGTGGATAACTCCATTGACGAAGCACTGGCCGGCTACTGCAAGAACATTACCGTGACCATCAACCCCGGTGACTCCATCACTGTCACCGATGACGGCCGCGGCATCCCCGTAGACATTCAGGCACAGACCGGTAAGCCTGCGCTGGAAGTTGTGTTCACCGTGCTGCATGCAGGCGGTAAATTCGGCGGCGGCGGCTACAAGGTCTCCGGCGGCCTCCACGGCGTCGGCGCTTCCGTTGTCAACGCCCTGTCCCAGTGGCTGAAGGTACGCGTTCACAAAAACGGCAACATCTATGAGATGAAGTTTGCCCGCGGCGCCATCACCCAGGAAATGACCATCGTGGGCAAGACCGACAAGACCGGCACCGAGGTCACCTTCCAGCCCGACCCCGAGATGTTCGACTCCACCGTTTATGACTACGAGATCCTGCACACCCGCATGCGGGAAAAGGCCTTCCTGACCGCCGGTCTGAATATTTCTATCACAGACAAGCGCGGTGAGGAAGTAGTCTCCGACTCCATGTGCTACGAAGGCGGCATCCGCGAGTTCGCCACCTGGTGCAACCGCAACAAGACCCCCATCCATCAGGACGTTATTTACATGTCCGGCATGAAGGGCGATGCTTCCGCGGAAATTGCCATCCAGTATAACGACGGCTACAACGAATTCATGCTCTCCTTTGCCAACGAGGTCAACACCCCCGAGGGCGGTATGCACGAGACCGGCTTCAAGACCGCGCTGACCCGCGTTCTGAACAGCTACGGTACCAAAAACGGCATCATCAAGGGTGACGACAAGGTTTCCGGCGAGGACTGCCGCGAGGGCATCACCGCCATCATCTCCGTCAAGCTCACTGATGCCCAGTTTGAAGGTCAGACCAAGGCAAAGCTGGGCAACGCCTATATCCGTACGCTGGTGGATTCCATCGTGAGCGACCAGCTTGCCACCTACTTTGAAGAGCATCCCCAGACCGCCAAGACCATTCTGGAAAAGGCCATGATGGCAAACCGCGCCCGCGAGGCTGCCCGCAAGGCTCGGGATTCCATCCGCCGCAAGACCGGTCTCGAATCCGGCCAGATGCCCGACAAGCTGCAGGACTGCAATGAGCGTGATCCCGCCCTGTGCGAAATTTACATCGTCGAGGGTGACTCCGCTGCGGGCTCTGCCATTCAGGGTCGTGACTCCCGTTTCCAGGCGATCCTTGCCATGTGGGGTAAGATGCTGAATGTGGAAAAGGCAAGAGCTGACAAAATCTACGGCAACGACAAGCTGTACCCCCTGATCGTGGCGCTGGGCGCAGGCATTGGCGAGGAATTTGATATTGAGAAGCTGCGCTACCACAAGGTGGTCATCATGAGCGATGCCGACGTGGACGGCGCCCATATCCGAACTCTGCTGCTGACCTTCTTCTTCCGCTATATGCGCCCGCTGATCGAGCATGGCTATGTATATTCCGCCGTGCCGCCCTTGTACAAGCTCAAGCGGGGCAAGACTGAGCGTGTTGCCTATTCCGATGAAGAGCGCGATGCCGTTTCCGCCGAAATGCGCGGTGAATCGGGTGCGAAGGTGGATATCTCCCGCTTCAAGGGCTTGGGCGAAATGGATCCCCACGAACTGTGGGAGACCACCATGGATCCCGAAAAGCGCACCCTGCGCCGCATCACGCTGGAAGATGCCCGCCGCGCCGATGAAATCTTCACCATCCTTATGGGTGAACAGGTAGAGCCCCGTAAGGAATGGATTGAGCATAACGCCAAGTATGCCATCAACATTGATATCTAAATGATACTGACCATGTACCGAAAAGAATGTCATTGCGAGGCCCGTAGGGCCGTGGCAATCTCCAGGTAGAATGTAAGAAACAGTAAGCATGAGATACTACGTGTATATTTTAAGCAATAAATACTGCAATGTTCTGTACGTTGGTGTAACCAGTGATTTGCTGTGCCGTGTATATGAACATAAAAACCATCTTGATAAAGATAGCTTTACTTCTAAATACAATGTGACAAGACTTGTATATTTTGAAGAAACATCTGATGTCAGAGCGGCAATCGAACGAGAAAAGCAGATCAAAAGTTGGAACAGAGATCGGAAAACGACCTTGATTATGGAGATGAATCCAAAATGGATCGATCTATATCCACGACTTTTGAAATGATACTTCTATTCTGGTAATTTCTTTTCGGAAGTGTTTACCGGGAGATTGCCACGTCGGCATTTTATGCCTCCTCGCAATGACCAAGGAGGGAGCCAAGGCGGAATTCTCCGCAAAATATCCTATATAGGAGGTATGTGTTTTGGCACATAATCGAAGCTATAAACCCGAGGATATTCTCTTCCCCGACCAGCATATTACCGAGAGCAATCTGGTCGACGAGATGGAGAAGTCCTATATTGAATACGCCATGTCGGTTATTGTCGGCCGCGCTTTGCCGGATGTGCGCGACGGTCTGAAGCCCGTCCACCGCCGCATCCTGTACACCATGTATGAAAGCGGCCTGACTTCCGACAAGCCCTTCAAAAAGTCCGCTACCTGCGTCGGTGACGTGCTGGGTAAGTACCACCCCCACGGCGACGCATCGGTCTACGACGCTATGGTGCGTCTTGCCCAGAATTTTTCCATGCGCTATGTGCTGGTGGACGGCCACGGCAACTTCGGCTCCGTGGACGGAGACCCCGCCGCAGCCTACCGTTACACCGAAGCCCGCCTTTCCAAGCTCTCCAACGAGATGCTCCGGGACATCGACAAGGACACCGTCAACTGGGATCCCAACTTTGACGAAAGCCGGAAGGAGCCGAGAGTCCTGCCTTCCCGTTTCCCCAACCTGCTGGTCAACGGCTCCTCCGGCATCGCTGTCGGCATGGCAACCAACATCCCGCCCCACAACCTGACGGAAGTCATCAATGCCTGTGTGGCGGTCATCGATGATCCCGAGTGCTCCATGGTGGATCTGATGGAGCATGTCAGCGGTCCCGATTTTCCCACCGGCGGCATCATCATGGGCCGCTCCGGCATCCGCGCCGCCTATGCCACGGGACGCGGCAAGGTGGTGGTGCGCGCCCGCACGGAATTCGAAGAGTTCGGCAAGGACCGGATCAGAATTATTGTTTCCGAGCTGCCCTATCAGGTCAACAAGCGTCAGCTGATCAAGAATATCGCCGAGCAGGTCAAGGACAAGCGCATTGAGGGCATCTCCGACCTGCGCGACGAGACCGACCGCAACGGCATGCGCATGGTCATCGAGCTGAAGAAGGATGCCAACCCGCAAGTTGTGCTGAACACACTATTCAAGCAGACCGCCCTGCAGTCTTCCTTCGGTATCATCATGCTGGCTCTGGTGGACGACCAGAAGCAGCCTAAGATTCTCTCCCTGCGGCAAATCATCGACGAGTATCTTGCCTTCCAGATGGAAGTGCTGACCCGCAGAACCCAGTATGACCTGCGCAAGGCTCGGGAGCGCGCCCACCTGTTGGAAGGTCTGCTGATCGCACAGGACAACATCGACGAAGTTATCCGCATCATCCGCAGCCGTTACGATGATGCAAAGGAAGCCCTGATGGAGCGCTATGGTCTGGATGCCGTGCAGGCACAGGCCATTCTGGATATGCGCCTGAAGGCGCTGCAGGGTCTGGATCGGGAAAAACTGCAGGCCGAATATGATGAGTTGATGGTAAAAATCAACTATTATCTGGAACTGCTGGCCGATGAGGGTAAGCTCCACGCCGTGCTGCGCGAAGAGCTGATCGAGATCCGCGACAAGTTCGGCGATAAGCGCAAGACCGAAATTCAGGAGATCGAGGACGAGATCGACATTGAGGACCTGATCGAGGAGGAGACCTGCGTCTTTACACTCTCCAAGCAAGGCTACGTCAAGCGCATGCCCGTGGATACCTACCGCACCCAGGGCCGCGGCGGCCGTGGTGTCAACGCCCAGAATCTGAAGGACGAGGACTACGTCAAGAGCCTGAACATCGCCTCCACCCATGACCACATCCTGTTCTTCACCAATATCGGCAAGGTGCATCACCGTAAGGGTTACCAGATTCCCGAGGCTGGCCGTACCGCCCGCGGCACTGCCATGGTCAACGTGCTGCCGCTGGAGCCCGGCGAAGCCGTTACCGCCATGGTGGTGACCCGTGAATTTGACGAGAACGAGTTTCTGATGATGGTCACCAAAAACGGCACCGTCAAGCGCATTCCCTTCGTTGCCCTGAAGACCAACCGCAAGACCGGTATCCGCGCCATCACGCTGGATGAAAATGACCATCTGATCAACGTTATCCGAACCATGGGCAGTGACAATATCGTCATCGCCACCGCAAACGGCATGGCCATCTGTTTCTCGGAAACCGATGTACGTCCCATGGGACGTGACGCGGCTGGTGTTCGTGGTATTATGTTAACCGATAACGATTTTGTCGTGGGTGCGGAGCGGTATGATGCTGAAAAGACCCTGCTGACCGTCACAGAAAACGGCTTCGGCAAGCGCACCGAGCTTCCCGAGTACCTGCGCACCGGCCCCGACGGCGAGAAAATCCCCCAGGGACGCGGCGGCAAGGGTCTGAAAAACTACAACATCACCGCCAAGACAGGCAAGGTGGCGGGCTGCTGCATCGTGGGCGAAAATGACGATGTCATGCTGATCGAAAACGGCGGTGTCATCATCCGTGTGCCGGCAAACACCATCAACGTCTACAAGCGCGATGTGCAGGGTGTCATCGTCATGCGTATTGAGGATGGAAACAAGGTGGTAGCTGTGCAGGGCGTGGCCGCAGCCGAGGAAGAGGCAGAATGAAAACGGTGACCCTGTATACTGATGGTGCCTGCTCCGGCAATCCCGGCCCCGGCGGCTGGGGTGCGATTCTGGAGTATATGGGTCATGAGCGGGAACTCAGCGGCGGTGAAATGAATACCACCAACAACCGCATGGAGCTGACCGCCGTGATCAAGGGCTTGCAGGCGCTGAAGGAGCCCTGCGCCGTTCAGTTGTATTCTGACAGCAAGTATGTCATCGACGCGCTGGAAAAGGGCTGGGCGAAGGGCTGGCAGAAGCGGGGCTGGGTGAAGTCCGATAAAAAGCCCGCCCTGAATCCCGACCTCTGGGAAATCCTGCTGGAACTGACCCAAATCCACCAAATGCACTACCACTGGGTCAAGGGTCATGCCGAGAATCCAAAAAACAACCGCTGCGACGAAATGGCCGTCAGCGAATGGAAAAAGCTGAAATAAATGCCTTGGCCCCCTCTCTGAGGGGGCAAGGTTCTTAATGGGGGATGTAACCATGTATCTATCCATCGGCAATGACATGGCGGTGCGGGAAAAAAATATCATCGGTATTTTCGATATGGACAACACGTCCACCTCCAAGCGCACCCGGGAATTTCTCTCCGCTGCGGAAAAAAACGGTGAGGTGGTTCCCTGTGATGATCTGCCCAAATCCTTTGTGCTGACGGCGGAATACGGCCTGAACCGCATCTACCTGACCGCGCTAAGCGCCGCAACGCTGGAAAAGCGGCTGAAATGAGCAAACCCCCGGCGCAAGCCGGGGGTTTTCCATGTATATTTTAAAGTTCAGTTTTCCGGGCAGTTGCGTACTCTCAAAAAGATGTCATTGCGAGGAGCCGACCGCAAGGGCGGCGACGTGGCAATCTCCAGCACCGAAGTAACGACTTACAGTATACTAATTAACATCGTATATCTAAAATTTTCGATGTTAATTGGATTGTACAATTCGATGCTGCTCTGCTGGAGATTCCCACGAGCCTTACGGCCCTCGGAATGACATATCTGGTGGTGCTGAGCAACAGCACCATAAACATCAATTTACAACCCAAGATCCATGCGTGGTGCGCAGGTGTATCTGGGTGTAAAACAATGAATTTTTAGGGTCTGCCGGGTGCTAAGTTAACATAAAATGTTGAAACACCGCAGAAGTCGACAGATTTCACAACAGTTATCCACATTCTCCACAGCTTTCTCCACAGATATTTTTGGATATTGTGTTGAAAAATCAGGGATTATAGGGGCTGCAATAAAAAACTCCACAGCCCATTATAGGGCTGTGGAAGCTTTTCAGGTTTACAGAATTTCCGTTTCATAGCGCACCTGCGCCACAAAAACCCTGTGGTGGCTGTTGGTGCCGGGGGCAATTTCCCGCCATGCGTCCACCTGAAACAGGCCGCCCTCTTTCATCTCATAGTTGACCTCCAGAGCCTCGCCTTCCATGGCCTCGGAGTGGTAACAGATGGTCAGCTCCGTGGGGGTGTGGCTGCGGTGGAAGGCGGCGGGCAGCAGGTCTCCGATCCATTCCATGTAGCGGGTGTTGTTCATATGGCCGTTGCGGTCCAGATCCGAGAACCGGACGGTGCGGGCAGCGGTATTTTCCAGCGTTTTGATGGCCAGCGAGCCGGGGACTGCCAGCTCATTGCCGCGCAGTGTGCCCTCCACCATGACACCGCTCTTGCCGGGCAGAACCATAGAGCGGCTTTCGGTGTCCATCAGGCACCAGAGGCTGATAGCACGAAAAACCTCATGACCGTCTTCGTCATAAGCCACCACGCTGCGGGGATAGGCGACCCGGGAGGTGGGCATGGGCCAGGTCTCCACCCGGATGGTCTCACCGCTGCGGGGTAGTCTTGTGATCTGCACATGGGTGCGCAGGATCGCCCAGAAGAGATTTTTTGCAAGGAGCGCGTCAAAGCCCGCGCCTAGTGTGGCAGCGTGAATGCCGGCCACCTCCTGCACATAGAACAGCAGCATGGAGGGCTTCAGACGGCCAAAACAGTCCACGGCGGCATCGTTGATGTGAAATTCCTGTTGATAAATCGGCTGCATGGCGCTCAACCTTTCGCTTCAGATAATGTCAGATTCACCCGGTACTGCTTGCCGGCGCGGTAGATGATGACCTCCACCGTGTCGCCGACCTCACAATTATAAAGTACGGCGTTCATATCGTCCATGCTGGTGATATGATAACCGTTGATGCTGATAAGAATGTCATCGGTCTGGATGCCCTTTCTGGCGGCATCGCTGGCAGGATCCAGCTCTGTGATGAAGATACCGGCGGGCATCAGATAGTAACGCTGATAGAAGCTGGACACCCGTTCGCCCTTGATGCCCAGTGTGGGACGGCCGGAGACATAGCCCTGCTCAATGAGCTGATCCACGATCATTTTGACCGTGGCGCTGGGAATGGCGAAGCCGATGCCCTCCACACCGGCGCTGTCCAGAAAAGCACCGATCTTCAGGGTATTGATGCCGATGACCTGCCCGAAGCAGTTGATCAGCGGGCCGCCGGAATTGCCGGAGTTCAGGGCTGCGTTGGTCTGGATCAGGGTCATGGTGCGGCCACCCACGGTAACGTCACGGTTAATGGCGGAAACGATGCCGTCGGTAAAGGTGCCGCGCAGCGATTTTCCAAGAGGATCGCCGATGGCAGTGACGCTGTCTCCCACTTTCAGGGTAGCGGAATCACCGAATTTTGCGGCAGTAAGGCCGCTGGCCTTGATGTGCAGCACCGCGAGGTCGGAAACCGCATCAGCGCCCACCAGCGTGGCAGGAAAGCTGCGGCCGTCGGTCAGGTCGATGGAAATGGTCAGGGCATCTTCCACCACATGGCAGTTGGTGACGATGTAGCCTTCACCGGATAAAATGACACCGGTGCCGGTACCGGTGCCGCCGGGAAGCGTGCAGGAAATAGAAACCACGGAATCGATATTGTCCGTATAGATCTGCTGCAGCGGCAATCCACCCTCCTGCGCCACATTGGGCACGGAATCGGGAGTGGGGCTCAGTTCCAGATGATCAGAATCGTCCGGTGGATCTGACGGCACAGTGGCAGGGGAGGTCTCCAACGGCAAATCGTCCGACTGGGAGACCACCGTAAGGGAAGGCTCTTCATGTTTGGATTGTTCTTTGAGCTGGGTGAACAGCTTGACGTTCAAAATACCCAGCACACTGACAAGACCACTGAGAAAAATAACGATCACCAGCAGGACGGCAATGATGCCGCCGTGGCTTTTCGGCGGTTTTGTTCTGCCTGTGCCGTAAATACTGGGATCCCAGGGCTCGTTATGATTTCTGTAATCGTCCATAAAGGATACCTCGAAAGATAGGATAGTTCAAATTTCAGTTTATCGCACTGCTTCGATAGTGAATGTAGGGGCGGCACAGCATTACGTATTCGCATTGGTTTTTGGCGAATTCGCAACATTGTACCGCCGGGCGGCGGGTCGCCGCCCCTACGTTATCCACGGCACACAGCGCGATAAACATCAATTTAATTGACCAGAGGAAGTGTGAAGGTAAACTGCGTCTTGCCGTCCCGGCTGGAAACGGAGATATTCTCCCCGTGGCTGCATACGATGGTTTTGACGATGTAAAGGCCAAGACCCCAGCCGTCCCGGTTCTGGGAGCGGGATTTGTCGATCTTATGGAACCGGTCAAAGACCAGCGGCAGTTCCCCGGCGGGAATGGTCTCGCCATCGTTGGCAACGCTGATGTAGATTTTGCTGCCTGCAGGCCGGATCTTCAGACCCAGCGTGCCGCCCTCGGGACAGAATTTCACCGCGTTGTCGATCAGGTTGTAGGTCACCTGTGTCATCATATCCTGCGAAGCGAAGGTAAATACCGGATGATCCGGCATATCCACGTCCACATCCAGCTTTTTGTCGGTGATCTTCTTTTCAAAGGTGATCAGCACCTGACCCATCATTTCTTCCACATCAAACTGGACTTTTTTATCATCGCCAATGGTCTGATCCTGCAATCGCGAAATATCCAGCATGCTGCGCACCAGGCGGGACAGGCGCTTGGTCTCATCGGAAACAATCTGCAGGTAATAGCTGCGGCGTTCGGCGGGGATCGTGCCGTCGAGAATGCCGTCCACATAGCCGGAAATGGTGGTCATGGGGGTCTTCAGCTCATGGGACACATTGGCCACGAATTCCTTGCGCTGGTACTCGCTTTTTTGCAGCTCCTGCGCCATATTGTTGAAAGCCAGCGCCAGATCCTCCACTTCCTCGGGGTAATCATCGGCAAGGCGGACGCGGGCATCCAGATCGCCGTGGCCAAAGGAACGGGCGACGGTGGCCATCTGCTTCAGCGGGTCGCTCTGACGTTTCAGAATGAGCAGCATGGCCACGAAGCACACCGCCATGACCAGAAGGGAGACCATCAGGAAGATGTTGGAAATTTTGGACAAGATGACGGAGGTGTCATAAGTGGGGCGCGAGACCACCACGATACCCAGTACTTCACTGGTGACATAGTCCCGGATCACGGAGGACACCACAAAGCGGGGCTCTTCATAAAGCTGGGGCACCGTGCCGGTGGAAACATCGCCGCCGTTTTGCAGAACCTTCGTCAGATAACTGTCACTGAGCCGCAGACCCTGATGGCTGCAGCCGGTGAGCACATCGCTGCACAGCATGACCCGCCCGTCCGCATTGAAAATAATGGCATCCGCATTGGACACCCGGGAGGCCACGTCCAGATTGACCATGAAATCACGGTTCAGGAGCGACCCCTCCGAGCAGTAGGCCGAAGCAAGACTTGCGATTGCATCGCAGTTTTGCTGCAGGTCTGCCACAGCCGATTCCGTCAGATAATCCTCAACCAGCGCCTGAAAGGACGTTCCCACCAGAATCAGAGCCAGAAGCAGGATCGTGACCGTTGTGGAAAAGGTACGGCTGAAGGTTGTTTTCATACGTTATACGACCTCAAACTTGTAACCAACACCCCAGACCGTTTTCAAAGACCAGTTTTCGCTGACCACTTCCAGCTTTTCACGCAGGCGTTTGACGTGGACATCCACGGTGCGGCTGTCGCCGAAATAGTCAAAACCCCAGACCTCGTCCAGCAGCTGGTTGCGGGTGTAGACCCGGTTGGGAGAGGAAGCCAGATAATACAGCAGTTCCATCTCCTTGGGGGGCGTGTCCACCTTTTTGCCGTCGATGATCAGCTCGAAAGCATCCATATCGATGGTCAGCTTTTCAAAGCTCAGGCGGCGGGCTTTCTTTTCGGTGCTGACGGTGCCGCTGCGGCGCAGAACTGCTTCAATGCGCGCCAGAACCTCTTTCATTTCAAAGGGTTTGGTGATATAGTCGTCCGCGCCGGATTTCAGGCCGGTGACCTTGTCATCAGTCTCGCCCTTGGCGGTCAGCATGATGACGGGAGTCTGGCTTTCGGCGCGGATGGCCTTGCAGACAGCCCAGCCGTCCATGACGGGCATCATCACATCCAGCAGCACAAGGTCGGGCTTGATGGCACGGAACTTTTCCAGTCCCTTGCCGCCGTCGCCTGCGGTGGTAACGGCATAGCCTTCCTTTTCAAGATACATCTGCAGCAGCTCTGCAATATTGCGGTCGTCTTCCACGATCAGAACAGATACAGCCATAGTAAAATCCTCCATTTTCTGTTTCGTTAGCCTTTATTGCCATTATACCGCAAAATGCGGCCTTTAAGTGAATAATTTGTTAATAGTTACACCCCAATTTGTGAACAGGCAAGAATTGCTTGCAAATGGGAACGGTTGATGGTAGAATGGGTATCATGAAAATTTCAGTTTGCCGTACAGTCTGCGGCGAAGCCGCCTTGGCCCCCTCCCTGAGGGGGCTGGCAAAAATCGGCTCTTCGGAACCGATTTTTGACTGGGGGAGTGTCGTAATTACGATAGGACACTCCCTCCGTCAGCCCTATCGGGCTGACACCTCCCTCATAGAGGGAGGCAAGGCTACTATCTCGCAAGCACCATAAACATCAAGTTGAAACAAGGAGAACATCATATGATCGAAATTTTAAAGGCCATCCTTTTTGGCATCGTGGAGGGCGTGACGGAATGGCTGCCCGTATCCTCCACAGGCCACATCATCCTGCTGGACGAATTTATTTTCCTGAACGGCTCTGAGGAATTCAAGTCCATGTTTGACGTGGTGATTCAGCTAGGCGCAATTCTTGCCGTCATCGTGCTGTTTTTTTACAAGCTGAACCCTTTTGCATTGAAAAAGTCTGCCGCGGAAAAAAAGCAGACCTGGGATCTGTGGTTCAAAGTCATCGCCGCCATCATCCCCTCCGGCGTGGTGGGCGTGCTGCTGGACGACTGGATGGATGCGCACCTGCATAACGGCATCGTGGTTTCCATCGCCCTGATCGTCTACGGCATTGCATTTATCCTCGTAGAACGGAAAAATGACGGGAAACATCTTCGTATGGTAGACGATGTCCATAAAATCAATTATAAGACCGCTCTGCTGATCGGTGCATTCCAATGCCTGAGCCTGGTGCCCGGCACCTCCCGCTCCGGTTCCACCATCCTAGGCGCTATTATGCTGGGAGTTGGCCGCAGCGCCGGCGCAGAATTCAGCTTCTTCATGGCGATCCCCACCATGCTGGGTGCATCCGCCATCAAATTCCTGAAATTCATGCTCTCCGGTGTTGGCATCACGGGCATGGAGATTGCGGTGCTGGTTGTGGGCTGCGTGGTGTCCTTTATCGTGTCCCTGTTTGTCATCAAAGGGCTCATGGACTATGTCCGCCGCCATTCCTTCTCCGCCTTTGGTGTTTACCGGATCATCCTCGGCGCAGTGGTGCTGGTTTACTTTTTGATTTTCTAAGGTTGCCGATCCCCCGGTGTTTTTGCTGCGCAAAAATCCAGCCCCCTTTACACAAGGGGGCTTTTTATTGTCGTGATATGATAGAAAACTCCTCCGTATTTTTATACGGAGGAGTTCTTATTTTACATGCCGTAGTAGGCGTTGAGGTACATCTGCTTAATTTCGCTCATCAGGGGGTAACGGGGGTTGGCGCCGGTGCACTGGTCGTCAAAGGCCTGCTCGGTCATGTCGTCCAGGCGGGCAAGGAATTCCTGCTCGTCAACGCCGTAGTCCCGGATGGTCTTCTTGATGCCGACTTGGGTCTTCAGGTCGTTGATTTTCTGAATGAGCGCCTCCAGCTTTTCGGCATCGGTTCCGCCGTGAATGCCCAGATAATCGGCAACCTCTGCGTAACGCGCCAGGGTGTGGGGATGGTCATACTGGGAGAAGGTGCCCATCTTGGTGGGAACTTCCGCAGCATTGAAGCGCAGCACCTGCTCGATCATCAGCGCATTGGCAACACCGTGGGGCAGATGGTAGAAGGCACCCAGCTTGTGCGCCATGGAGTGGCAGATGCCGAGGAAGGCGTTGGCAAAAGCCATGCCGGCCATGCAGGCGGCGGTGCCCATATTCTCACGGGAGCGGGGATCGTGGCAGCCATTCTCGTAGGCAGCGGGCAGATTATCGAAGATCAGTTTCAATGCACGCAGTGCCAGACCGTCGGTGTAACCTGTTGCCAGCATGGAAGCATAGGCTTCCAGTGCGTGGGTCACGGCATCAATGCCGGAGGCGGCAGTCAGACCCTTGGGGGCGTTCATCATCATGTCGGCATCTACGATGGCCATGTCAGGCATCAGCTCATAGTCAGCCAGCGGGTACTTGACACCGCTGCGCTCATCGGTGATGACGGCAAAGGGTGTTACCTCAGATCCGGTGCCGGCGGTGGTGGGAATCGCCACAAAATAGGCCTTTTCGCCCATTTTGGGGAACTCGTAAACACGCTTGCGGATATCACAGAAGCGCATGGCCATATCCATGAAGTCTGCCTCGGGATGCTCGTAGAGCACCCACATGATCTTGGCTGCGTCCATGGCGGAGCCGCCGCCCACGGCAATAATCACATCGGGCTGGAAGGTGGCCATCTGGGCAGCACCTGCCTTGGCGCAGGCGAGGGTAGGATCGGGCTCCACGGAATGGAAGGTGTTGTGGATGATGCCCATGGCATCGAGCTGCTCCTTGACGGGCTTGGTGTAGCCATTCTGGTACAGGAAGGTGTCAGTGACGATGAAGGCCTTCTTGTAATTTTTCAGCTCTGCCAGCGCCACGGGCAGGCTGCCTTTCTTGAAATACACCTTTTCAGGCGCACGGAACCAGAGCATATTCTCCCTTCTTTCGGCAACGGTCTTGATGTTCAGAAGATGACGGACACCCACATTTTCGGAAACGGAGTTTCCACCCCAGCTGCCGCAGCCAAGCGTCAGGGAGGGTGCCAGTTTGAAGTTGTACAGGTCACCGATGCCGCCCTGGGCGGAGGGGGTGTTGACCAGCAGGCGGCAGGCCTTCATGCGGGCGGCAAAAGCGTCCAGCTTTGCCTTTTCATTGACGGCATCCAGATACACGGCAGCGGTGTGGCCGAAGCCGCCGTCCTCCACCAGCCGCTCGGCTTTGTCCAGGGCATCCTCGTAGGTTGCGGCGCGGTACATGGCAAGGACGGGGGAGAGCTTTTCATGGGCGAAAGCCTCGCTGAGTTCCACGCTTTCCACCTCGCCGATGAGGATTTTGGTATTTTCAGGAACTTCAAAACCTGCAATCGCTGCAATGGTGTGGGCGGACTGACCCACGATCTTGGCATTCAGTGCGCCGTTAATGAGGATCGCTTCGCGCACCTTCTGGGTTTCTTCAGTGCTCAGAATGTGGCAGCCACGGGCTGCAAATTCTACCTTGACCTTGTCATAAACGTCATCCACAACAACGACGCTCTGCTCGGAAGCGCAGATCATGCCGTTGTCGAAGGTCTTGGAATGGATGACGGAGGAAACGGCCAGCAGAATATCGGCAGAGGAATCTATAATAGCGGGGGTATTGCCAGGGCCGACGCCCAGCGCAGGCTTGCCGGAGGAATAGGCGGCCTTGACCATGCCGGGGCCGCCGGTGGCAAGGATCAGATCGGACTCCTTCATCACAAGATTCGTCAGCTCCAGACTGGGCTGGTCGATCCATGCAATAATGCCCTCGGGGGCACCAGCCGCAACCGCTGCCTCCAAAACGATTTTTGCTGCTTCGATGGTGCAGTTCCTGGCGCGGGGATGGGGACTGAAGATCACAGCATTGCGGGTCTTCAGGCAGATCAGAGCCTTGAAAATGGCGGTGGAGGTGGGATTTGTGGTGGGGATGACGGCGGCAACCACACCAACAGGCTCGGCAATGCGCTTGGTGCCGTAGGAGGTGTCCTCTTCAATCACGCCGCAGGTCTTTACATTTTTGTAGGCATTGTAGATGTATTCAGCAGCGTAGTGGTTTTTGATGACTTTATCTTCCACCACACCCATGCCGGTCTCCTGTACGGCCATTTTTGCCAGCGGAATGCGGGCTTTGTTGGCGGCGGTAGCGGCAGCAAGGAAAATGCTGTCCACCTGCTCCTGTGTGTAGGTGGCAAAAACAGCCTGTGCCTGGCGGCAGCGGTTCAGGGCTTCGGTCAGCTCGGCGGTATTGGTAACGGGATTATAGTTGGTCATAAAAATCACCTTCCAGTATTTTAATCGATATTTATATATCGGTTTATTTGTATCGATATGATAGCACGGAAATACGAAAATGTCAATCCTCCACCCAGTATATGCCCAAACGAAAAAACTGTCCCTTGCAGGACAGTTTTTTGTGTAACTTACCGGAACAGAAAAATATATTTCAGTTTATCGTACTGGCTATCAATTCTATCGTAGGGGCGGCTATCAGCCGCCCGGCGGTACAATGTTACGAATTCGCCGAAATCCAATGCGAATTCGTAACATTTCTCTGCGCGGGCGACCAATGGTCGCCCCTACGTTGTCCACGGTACACAGCGCGATAAACCTCAATTTGAAAAACGCGCAAAAAGCCCCGCTCCGGATGGGAGCGGGGCGAACGGTTATTTTGCTGCGGCTGCTTTTTCCTTGCCCTGATTGACACGCTTGATGATACGGTCCATGGCAAAGGTCATATTTTCGTAGCATTCCGGCGTGACCTTGTCCACGAAATTCAGTTCGTAGGCGGACATGGCGTTTTCAATACGCACCACCCGGCGGAAGCCGTCGCACTGGTTTTCAGCCAGGGTATAAATGGGGATATAGCTGTAGTCCGTGACCTTTGTGACACCGGTGTCATAGTCCTTGGTGATCTCAATATCGAGGATGATGGAGTAGTTGGTACCGCCGCGCACGCCATCGCCAAAGAAATCGCCCAGAGAATAGGCAACAATGGTGCCGGCTTTTTCGTCAAAATCAATCTGGTGCACCAGATGGGGGTGGCTGCCGAGGATCACATCCACGCCCTCACTGAGAAACAACGAAGCGATGCTCTTCTGGGAATCACTGATCTCCTCGTTGTACTCGCTGCCCCAGTGGAGCATGGCGATGGTCAGATCGGGCTTTTCTGCTTCGGCAGCGCGCAGAATATTGCGGATGCCTTTTTTATCGATGGTCTGGTAGGTGGTGTAGTAATCTTCGTACAGCAGGTTGACGCAGTCTTCACTGCCCACGGGCAAACCCAAGCTTCCCACACCCTTGGTGAATGCCACCAGCGCAATTTTGATATCGCCCACCTGACAAATGGTGTAGCCCTTGCTTTTACGGAATTCCTCAGCGCTGGAATAAGCACCGAGGGGCTCCAGACCGGCGGCGCGGATGCTGGAAAGCGTTGCAGTCAGACCCAGAAGGCCATTCTGAATGGAACAGGAATTTGCCATCTGCAGCACATCGACACCTGCATTTTTCAGCGCCTCCAGCAGCTGCTGGGGTGCGGAAATGGTCTCCGTGCCATAGGGAGCGCCGCAGACATTGCCTTCAAAATTCAGCAGCGCCAGATCAGCCTCGGACAGAATGGGCGCTACATCCATAAATGCGTTGGTATAATTAAAATCACCCGAAATCTGGCCGGACCAGACTACCTTGTCCGTAATGTTCAGGTCGCCTGCTGCTGCAATGTGGATCTTCACGGGGGCTTTGTCCCATGTGGCGCGCTTTTCGGTGGGCGGCGTGGTCGGAGCTTCCGTTTCCTGCGGCACGGTGGCCAGGGTGGGCGCTGCGGCAGGTTCGTTATTTTTGATCAGAAAGAAAATGCCAACACCGCAGGCGACCAGCACCACGGCTGCAATGGCCAGACGCAGATACATGGCCCGCTGGCGCTTCCTGCGGCGCACTTCCCGTTCTTTCCGGCGCTTATTCAGTTCTTCGGGATCGATGGCCATGGTGTTCCTCCTGTTTTAATTGTGTGGTTCATTATACTATATCGTGGAAGTTTTCTCAAGTCCTTTATCCGTCAGCCCGGTAAATGATGCGGTCAAGGTCACGGCTGACAGGTTCGCCCCACCAGTTTTCATTGGGTTCCAGAATGATTTCCCGTTCGCCGGCAGCAGTGATGCGGTAAGGGCCGTAGCCACAGTAGGTATCGGCAGAGGTGGCGTAATTTTTGCCCCAGCAGTTTTCACGGAAAAGATATAGCTTCTGGAGCTTCTGCATCAGTGCAGAGGGAGCCAGCGGCTCGCTGAGAAGCAGAACTAGCTCAAAGGGGCTGATTTTGAGGATGCCCAGATCCTCCATGGTCATGGCGGAGCCGGTTTTGGGAATGCCGATGAAGTGGCGCTGGAAGTTTGCGGACTCCGTACCGGAGGCGAGGTAGCGGGTGTAGAGGTAGGCAGGGGAGACGAACCGCTCATCCATACCAGAGGGCATGGCAAAATCCTGCAGTCCCGTGCGGTCGGTAATGGAACGCCAGCCGCCTTCCAAGCCCCAGAAACCGTCGGTATCAATGTAAAAATCGTTGAATCCCGCATCCACGGCATCGGCAATGCTGGAAAGGCCGGCATCCTTCAGGGGGATGATCTCCTCGCCCGCCGTCTTTTTTCCGGAGAGGACAGCTTCGGCATTTGCAAGGAATGTCCAGTTTTCGCGGTTTTCCTCATCCTCCAGAAGCTTGCGGACAGAGAACAGGTAGTCATCGGCTGTGATCATCAGGCCATCCTCCCAGCAGGCATCGGAGCTGAGAAGAATGCGGTAGGCGTAGCCGCCGGTTGCGTCAGCAGGGATTCCGTAGGAAGATGCGTATTCTCCCGTCACATCCTCCGGCAGGGCGCGGGTCAGCACCGGTTCCCAGCTTCCCTCTGCAGACAGTACATAGGGGGAGGTGGTGGTAAGATCCAGAAGCCACTGCCGCTCCTGCGTTGCGGGGGAAAGGGGACTCCAGCCGGCAGGCAGGGTTGCGACCGTGTGGACGGCGCTGATGATGTCCGGCTCCGGCATCCGGGTGGGTTCGCTGACCGGTTCGGCAAAGACCGGCTGCACCAGAAGCAGCGCTGCAAAGAACAGGCAAAAGAGTTTACGAAGATACAGCATGGTCTCATCCTTTCTTAATTTCTTTCAAAATAACGCCGGGTTTGACCGGCATCGGCGTGGATCTGCCGCTGTAAAGCGGCCAGATCCGGAAATTTTGTTTCTCTGCGGAGAAAACAGTGGAATTCCAGCGTCAGCGCTTTTCCATAGAGGTCGCCCTCGAAATCCAGGATCCAGGGCTCCACCGTAATGCCGCTGCCGCTGACTGTGGGACGAGTACCCACGTTGGCAACGGCCGGGTAAGCACTGCCGTCAACAAGGGCACGGCAGGCGTAAACGCCGAATTCCGGCACCACGATCCCGGGAGGGATCAGGAGGTTTGCGGTGGGGATGCCCAGCGTTCGGCCCAGCTTCCGGCCGTGGGTGACAGAGCCTGTGAGCACATGGGGATGGCCTAGAAATTCTGCGGCAGCTTCCATATTGCCCTGCTCGATCAGATTACGGATCAGCGTGGAGGAAATACGGGTTCCGTTCAGGCGCTGCTCCGGCACGATGACGCAGGGAATACCACGCCGGTTGCAGAAAGTGCGAAGCTTCTGCGCATTGCCTGCACCTTTGCGGCCAAAGCGGAAATCATGTCCGCAGACAAAGCCGATGGCTCCCTGCTGCAAAAGCTGTTCCAGAAAATCTTCCCAAGGAGTTGACATAACTTCCTTTGTAACCGGAAAGCTGTGGACATGATCCATACCGCAGGTGCGCAGCAGGGCGGCGCGGTCGTGGATCGTGGTGATCAGGGAGGGAACATGGTTTGAAAACAGGCTCTGGGGATGGGCTTCAAAGGTAATGGCGGCAGCAGCGCAGGCATTCCGGTCTGCCAGCTCACGGCAGGCGGTCAAAAGCGCCTGATGCCCCAGATGTACCCCGTCAAAAAAACCCAGTGCGTAAATTCTTTTCTCACTTCTCATATGGTTACCTGTTCAAATTTCAGTTTATCGTACTGGCTATCAATTCTATCGTAGGGGCGGCGACCCGCCGCCCGGCGGCACAGCATTACGTATTCGCATTGTTTTTTGGCGAATTCGCAACATTGTGCCGCTCAAAAAACATGTCATTGCGAGGAGCGCGAAGCGCGACGTGGCAATCTCCTGCTTCCATGCATCGATAAGCAGTGCAAAAACAAACATCGTACCGGGAGATTCCCACGTCGGCCCTTCAGGCCTCCCCGGAATGACAGTGGTTTTCGATGGTTTCCGCGCCGATTTTGCTGCTACCAACTACCAAATTCCGATGTCATTGCGAGGAGCATGGCATTAAGCCATGCGACGCGGCAATCCGTATCCCCCGCATCCGCAGGATGCTGTCGCCCCACCGGGGCGACAGTTTAAATTTTCAAGAGTGCGATAAACATCAATTTGAAATTCGATCAAACTTCGAAAAAGCTTTTAATGGTTGACATAACACTATTATCGACCTTTGACAGGGAAAGAAATTCCCCGTCTTTGCCGTAGCAGCGGTATGTACCGTCCTCCATGGAAACGGAGAAGGCTGCGCCGTTGCGGCAGCATTTTTCCTGCTTGGATGAAAGGGTGACAGCAGGGAAGTTCCGGAACATGCTGTCTACGGGACGAAGATATTTTTCAGGCTCGTCCGCTTCCAGAAGAACAGCCAGCGGGACGGCTTCTGCAATGGTATACTCACCTGCCTGCACCCGGCGCAGCGCTGCCATGCAGCCGCCGCAGCCCAGAGCCTCGCCGATATCCTTGCAGAGGGTGCGGATATAGGTGCCCTTGGAGCATCTTACCCGCAGACGGGCAGAATTTCCAGAAAATTCGACACAGGAAAGCTCAAAAATCTCGATCTGCCGGCTCTGCCGCTCCACGGTCTTACCCTTACGGGCAAGGTCAACCAGCTTCTGTCCGTTTATCTTCAGAGCCGAATACATGGGAGGCACCTGCATTATCTTACCACGGAAGCGCGGCAGAATGTTTAAAAATTCCGTTTCGGAAATATGAACATCTTTTTCTTCCAGCACAGTGCCGGAGGTGTCCTCCGTATCGGTGGTGATACCCAGCAGCAGCGTTGCCTCATAGGTCTTTTCCGCGTGTTCGAAAAATTCCACGCCGCGGGTGGCCCGTCCCACAAATACCGGTAGAACACCGGTGGCCATGGGGTCCAGCGTACCGCCGTGACCGATGCGGCGGGTGTTGAACACGCGGCGCAGCCGGGCCGTCACATCCTGACTGGTCCATTCCTGGGGCTTATCCACAATTACAATTCCGTTCATCATTCCTCCAGCGCGTTTTTCAGCGCAGCGGCCACTACGTTGATGGCTTCTTCCATAGGCAGTGCAAGGGTTGCACCGCCGGCACCCTTGTGTCCGCCGCCGCCGAAACGGGTGCAGACACTGCCTGCATCCAGACCGGGCACAGCTCGAACGGAAACCTTGCAGCCACCTTCGATTTCCCGCAGTGTTGCGGAGATCCGAACACCCTCAATGGAACGCAGGAAGCCGGAGATACCCTCCAGATCCTCCTTGGATACGTTCTGCTCCATGGAAGAAGGAATGCCGCAGACCGCAGCCTGTCCGCCACATAGGAACTGGGCATGCTCCACCATCCAGTTTTGCAGCTTCAGCTCGGAAATGGAGGTTGTGTCGAACAGTTCCTGCGTGATGGGGTACAGGTCTGCGCCGGTTTCGGCACAGGCGGCAGCTACCCGGTAGGTATGGGCAGTGGTGTTGGAATAGCGGAAGCAGCCGGTGTCCGTGGAAATGGCGATATACAGCCGCCATGCGATCTCCTTGGTCATCTGCGCGCCCATTTCCATGAGCAGCTCGTAGATGATTTCGCCAGTGGCGGCAGAGGATGGGTCTACCAGCTCCAGAGGGGTAAAAGACGTGGCAGTTGTGTGGTGGTCAATGCGCAGGGCAATGCGGCTCAGATACTGCTGATGCTCGGCGGGAAACAGATGGGGCGATGCCACATCCACGCTGACCAGCGTATCGTTTTCACCGGGGGTTTCCACAGTCAGACCCAGCAGGCAGCGGCTTAAAAAGGGGGATGCCTGTGTGTTATTCAGAATGTGGGCATTTTTTCCAAACTGCCGCAATCCAACGCACAGGGCGGAGGCGGAGCCGATGGTATCACCGTCGGGACGGGTGTGCGTCAGAATGCAGAAGTTGTCGTGGACTGACAGCCAGCGGGCGCACTCATTCCTCGTCATCATGGTTACCGTAGGGCAGGTTGTTGATCAGTTCCAGCATTTTGGCACCGTAGGTGATGGAATCATCCAGCGCCCAGTTGATCTCGGGGGCATAGCGCAGTTGGAGCTTCTGACCAAGCTGGCGGCGCAGGTAGCCGGCAGCAGACTGCAGGCCTTTCATGGCACCTTCTACACGGTCTGATTGCAGGAAGCTGACATAAACCTTGGTATAGCGCAGATCCGGGGTGGTTTCCACCCGGGTAATGGAGATCATGGTGTCCTGCACCCGGGGATCCTTGACGGTGCGCAGAAGGCTGGACAGCTCCTTCTGGATCTCTTCGTTGATTCTGTTGATTCGATTGGATGCCATAGTTTCATCCTCCTCAGGTAATGTTTGGTCATTCAAATTTCAGTTTGTCGTGCTGTTGCACCGCACCCAAAGGCCCCCTTGTGTAAAGGGGGCTGTCAAAAATCTCTGATTTTTGACTGGGGGATTGCCGTTTTTCACAACCCCTCCGGTCAAAATCCAAGATTTTGACCACCTCCCCTTACACAGGGGAGGCTCGC
>JAFYLN010000002.1 GCA_017537045.1 Oscillospiraceae bacterium
ACGTAACGAAAAGACGATAAAAGAATATGTACGCAACCAGCTTCAGGAGGACATCGCAAGCGACCAGATGTGTCTCAAGGAATTCAAAGACCCGTTTACGGGTGAGCCGGTAGCCAAAGGCAAATAAAGAGCCGCCCCCGGGAAGGGGGCAGCCCGTAATAAATTTGCGGTTGGCGAACCGTTCATGCGTCTTAAGACGCGGCTGTATTAGGCCCTTATAGGGTCTGTGCAAGCCACCGGCTTAGCCGGTGGTCTTGACTATTCTTTTGCCCGTTCCACAAGGAGCTTCCGGGTCTTCCACTTTCCCGAGAAGTAATAGGTGCTGTTGACAATCACGGGACCCAGTCTTGCCAGCGCGTTGCCATAAAAGAACCCCGCCACGCCCATATTCAGCGTATAAGCAAATAGGAAGCTGATACCCAGTCTGAGGATCACACCGTCCAGAACACCTGTGATAAAGCTCAGCTTGGTGTGTCCGCTACCGGTAACCACAGCGCCGAAGCTGCCCTGCACCGGTGCCAGCGCAAACACGATCAGATTGATCCGCAGGTAGGTAACACCGAACTCCACCACTGCCGCGTCGGTTGTAAACAGGGAGAACATCTGCCGGGGCAGGAAAATTGCCAGCAGCGCTGCGATACCAGAGAAAATACAGGAGAAGAAAATTGTCGTATGGACGATTTTTTTGACCCGTTCGATCTTCCGCGCGCCCAGGTTCTGGCCGATCATTGCGCCTGCGCCGCCCCGTACGGACATGGTAAATACATTGATCAGCCGCTGCACCTTGTTGCCGATGGAATTGGTAGCGGAAGCCACCAGACCGAAGGAATTTACATGGGATGCACAGATCAGCTGGGTTCCGTGGATCAACGCGGACTGTGCGGTCATGGGCACGCCCAGTTCCACAAGGATCTTCAGATGGCTGCGATAGATCTTCATACCCTTTACCGAGAAATCAAGGTTGAAGTGATCCTTCTTTTTATACAGGAAGATTGCCGCCGCCACAAAGGATGCCACCTGTGCGGTAACCGTCGCAATGGCGGTGCCGGTAGCTTCCAGCGGAATGATGGCAACAAACAGGATATCCATGATCAGATTGGAAACTGCCGCCACCGTCACAAACATCAGCGGGCGGCGCGCCTCACCAATGCCGCGCAGAATGCCGCAGACCGCATTGTAACCGAAAACAAAGGGAAGTCCCAAGCTGACCACGATCATATAGGCTCTTGCCTGTTCTAAGGCTTCCCGGGGCGTATTCAGCCGTGCAAGGAACACATCGCAGAACAGGATGCTGACAGCCATGCAGATCAGTGACATGATCGTCATGAACACCAGACTGGTTTCAATGGTTTCAGAGATCGATTTGTGATCTTTCGCGCCGAAAAGCTGCGCCACATAGATCTGGGCGGCAGAACCAAAGGAGGTCGCCAGGAAAGTGACCAGTGCGGCGATCTCACCGCCGGAGGAAACACCGACGGTGCCGATGCTTCCCACATAATGGCCGATAACCGCCATATCCACCGCGTTGTACAACTGCTGCAGCAGATTGGTCAGCAGTAGCGGCAGCGCAAAACGAAATAGCTGCTTCGTAATATTGCCTTCTGTCAGGTCTATGCCTACTTTTTGCTTTGTAGTTGCTGCATTAGACAAAGAGATTCCAACTCCTTTCTTCGTCAGATGCTGCTTATGTACCGGAGAAACCGGTCAATGGAGCTTGCCCTGTGCCTCCAGTTCCTCTAGGATGGTGTTGCGCTCCGTCCGCAGCTGCAGTCCCCGGTAAGTCCGGCTGACATACAGCGCAGTGATGGCGCTGGCCAGAAAACCCATCCATGCTGTCAACGCTTTCCAGCTGAAGCCGTACAGAAACACGCCGTAACCGCTGGTGATACCGGTCAGAAGCAGCAGACCGGTGCGAGCCACAGGCCCGAAACTCATACACCAGTTTACATCGTGATATGTCATTCTGGTGGTTCTGTATTTGGCGCAGTTAAACAGGATCAGACCGTAGAGCTCCACCACATGGGCGCACAGCCCCAGCAGCGCCGGCACCGCGACCCAATACCGGGTATTGGCCTCACACTCCTGAATGCCTGCAACAATAAAAAATACCAATCCCAGTAGGCTGACCCCCAGCAGCATGCGTTTGCATTTCTTCAGGGCCGCCTCCGGCAGATCCCACAGATGCCACGGCGCATAGTACACATATTCAATTTTGAAGCCGTCTTTATTGTTGGCAGGCTTTTCCACTGCCGCGTAGTCCGCTTCAAATCGTTCCTGCAGTGTTTTCATTGGCTTCTCCTTCAAAAAACAGGGTGTATCCCCCCCCGTTGGGAAGATACACCCATTATATGTGCCGGGAGCGGAATTTACAAGTATTGGCTTCTTTCGCGGGATTTATTTCGGACGGTAAACACCATTCATGGTATAGGCGATGGTACTGAAGCCCTTCACGAATTTATGGTAGCGAACACGCTTCGGTCCACCCATGCCGCCGGCAGATGCCAGCTCGTAAGAATAGCACTGAGGATCTTCGATGATCTCATTGAGCGCTTCCAGAACATCCAGCAGCAGGTGATTTTCCAGATTTATCATAAAATGACCGGGGAAGATGTAGGTTACCTCATGAAGACGCAGGCACAGCCGTGCCAGCGCATCCCGATAGGTTTCCAGATTGCAGTTTTCCTGATGGAACATGCCTTCCCTGCCGCCGCTGCCGCAACCGATCACATCGGAGCAGATGTCGTCGCCGGCAAAGAGGTAGCCGTTCTTGCGGTCCAGATACATGGCATGGCCGGCAGCGTGACCACCGGTGTGGATAACCTCCACGTCATAGTCACCACCCAGATTGAAGATATGCCCGTCGGGCACACCAATCAGTTCATAGTCTCTGTATTCAGGAAGGTCATTGCGGTCAAATTCCAGCCAGATATTATTTCCGTTCTCATCGAAGAGGAAGTCAAACATACCGGGCTTGACACGGGTTTTGATGTTTTCTACCTCATACTCGTGGCAGTAAACACGGTCGTAATGAATATTGCCAAAGGAATGATCGGGTCCCAGATGGGTGTTGACCACGATCATGGGCATCCCGCCGGTAATGGCATCCACCAGTTCCTTCTGCTTGCCCAGTCCGCAGGCCGTGTCAATGACCATGGCCTTTTCCGGTCCGATGAGCACGTACATCCATACATCTCCCGCACCGTCGTTATTCTGGTTGAACAGGCCGTAAAGATTGTCCTGAAGGTGGTAAACTTCCACATAAGGATTGATGTCTTCGTACACTTTACAGCGTTTGTTGCCCTCACGAAGCATGGTCATATATGCCCAGCTGATTTCGTTCTGGGGAGAACCCCACAAAAGACGCTTTGCTTTGGACGCGCCCTTGATGGGCGGCATGCGATCTAACATAGAATCATCCTTTCTGCGGCGGTGTTATTTCTTCTGATTGATGCCGTAACCGATGACACTGAATCCTTTGATAAACTTAAAATAGCGGACATTCTTCTGATCACGCATTTTGCCCCAGCTTTCCTTCTTATAGTCGTAGGATTCGGGGTTCTCCACCAGCTGATTCAATGCTTCCAGCAGATTGAGCATCAGCGTTGCCTCCACATTGTTCATAAAATGCTGGGGGAAGATGTAGTCATACTCATCCAGACGGCTTACCAGATACTGCACCCTGTCACGGTAATAGGGTATCAGGGTACACTCCGCATGGGGACCGTTTGTGCGGGGCGTGCCAAAGGCACCACAGCCGGATACGTCGGAGCAGATGTTGTCACCGGGGAAGAGAATGCGGTTATGCTTATCAAGATATGCCGCATGACCGACTGCATGACCACCGGTATGGATCAGCTCGATCTCGTAACCGCCGCCCAGATCCCATGTGTAGCCATCGGGCACACCGATAACCTCATATTCCTTCCAGACAGGCAGATCTTCTCTGTCAAACTCCAGCCAGATGTTCTCACCCCAGTAGTCAAAGAGGTAATCCCACATATGTTCATGCTGGTTTGTAAGATAGGGCACCAGATACTCATGGCAGTATACTTTCTCAAAGCGGCAGTTGCCGTAGGCGTGGTCGAAATGGTCATGGGTGTTCACCACGATCAGTTCCTTGCCGCCGGTCAGCTCGTCGCACAGTGCCTTGATATCACCCAGACCGTAAGCGGTATCGATGAGCATTGCCTTCTCGGGACCTACTACAAGGTACATCCACACATCGCCCATACCGTCGCAGTTCTCTGTAAAGAGGCCATACAGATTGTCGCGGAACTGATAGACCTCCACATAGGGATTCATATCAAAATAGATTTTTCTGGTTTTGTTATTCTCACGCAGTTCCTTCATAAACGCCCAGCTGATGGTATTCTGGGCAGTGTCGAATTTAATGCGTCTGGATTTTAATTCCGATTTGATGGGCCACATTTCTTTTTTCATGGAAACCTCCTTGCCGGGTTAGCCTGAGCAAACCGCAGGATACACCCGCAGGCGTATCCCCGCGACATTCGTCAATAACCACAGCTTACAAATTGTTGATTTCTTTTACACGGCAGCAGGAAACAAAGTGACCCGCAGTGACTTCGGTCAGTTCCATGGGCTGACTGCACGCAGCCGTTGCGTAGCGGCAGCGGGGTGCAAAACGGCAGCCGGGGGGCGGATTGATCGGAGAAGTGATCTCACCCTTCAGCAGGATCCGTTCCCGCTTGTTGTGAATATCGTGGGAGGGAATAGCGGACAGCAGTGCCTTGGTATAGGGATGCAGCGGTTTGTCAAACAGTTCCTGTGTGGCGCAGGTTTCTACCATCTGACCCAGATACATAACACAGATCTTGGTGGAGATATGACGGACCACAGACATATCGTGGGTAACGAAAATATAGGTCAGTCCATACTGCTCCTGCAGATCCGTCAGCAGGTTCAGAATCTGCGCCTGAATGGAAACATCCAGGGCGGAGACAGGCTCGTCACAGACGATAAACTTGGGGTTCAGCGCAATGGCACGGGCAATGCCGACTCTCTGGCGGCGGCCACCGTCCAGCTCATGGGGATAGGAATTGCGGAAACGCTTTTCAATGCCCACCAGATCCATCAGACGGTCCGTCTCTTTTTCCACCTCTTCCTTGCCGAAGCGGCCGGAAAGCACCAGCGGTTCCTTGATGGTATCCCGCAAGGTCAGACGGGGGTTCAGAGAGGAATAGGGGTCCTGGAAGATGATCTGCATATCTTCACGCAGTTTCTTCAGACCCGCCTTATCCAGATGGGTAACATCCTTGCCTTCAAAGCGGATCTTGCCATCAGTGCTTTCCAGCAGGTGAATGATCGTACGGCCCAGAGTGGACTTGCCGCAGCCGGACTCACCGACCAGACCCATGGTCTCACCTTTGTTGATGGTGAAGGTGACATCGTCCACCGCATGTACCGCGCCGCGGGGCGTATTGAAATACTTTTTCAGATGTTCGATTTCAAGTAACGGAGCAGACATATTAACCCTCCTTCTTCTGACACTTCAGGCAGCGGACATAATGTCCGGGGCTGCGCTCCACCATTTCCACATGACCCTGATTGCACGCTTCCGTTGCATGGGGACAGCGGGGCGCAAAGGAACATCCGGGAGGAAGATCGGTGGGATCAGGAGGAAGACCCTCCACGGGAGACAGGCGGCGCACGTTCTTGGTTAGATCCGGCACCGCGCCAAACAGACCGACGGTGTAGGGATGGCAATGGTCATCATAGACCTGTCCTTTGGTGCCGTATTCCACCAGTTCGCCTGCGTAGACAACGGCCACATTGTCACAGGTTTCCGCAACGACACCCAGATCATGGGTGATCAGAATCATAGAGGTGCCCAGATCCTTCTGCAGCGCCTTGATCAAATCCAGCACCTGCGCCTGAATGGTAACATCCAGTGCGGTGGTAGGCTCGTCCGCGATCAGCAGTTGGGGATTGCATGCCAGCGCAATGGCGATGACCACACGCTGCTTCATGCCGCCGGAGAACTGATGGGGGTATTCGTAGGCACGGTCTTCGGAAATACCGACGGTTTCCAGCATCTTGATGGCCGCGCGGAAGGAGGCTGCCTTATCCAGTCGCTGGTGCAGATGGATGCCCTCCGCGATCTGCTCCACCACCGTTTTCACGGGGTTCAGCGCGGTCATGGGATCCTGGAAGATCATAGAAATACTCTTACCTCGGAACGTACGCATTTTCTCTTCCGGCAGGCTCATCAGATCTTCACCCTGGAAGATCACCTGTCCGGAAACGCTGCGGGTCGCATGGTCGGGCAGAATGCGCAGGATTGCACGGGCAACGGAGGTCTTTCCGGCACCGGTCTCTCCCACCAGACCCAGGGTGGTACCCTTGTCCACGTCAAAGGAAACGCCGTTTACCGCATAGATCGCCTCGCCGCCGGAGGTATATTCGACACGCAGATCGCGTACCGACAGAAAATCAGATTGTTTCATATGGTTTTCCTCCCTCTCTCAATCAGTCGCGGAGCTTGGGATCCAAGGCATCGCGGACAGCGTCACCGATCAGGTTGAAGCTCAGCACCGTCATCATAATGAAGATGCCGGGGATAATGATCATATGCGGATAGTCACGGATATAGTTGCGGGCAGTTGCCAGCATGGCGCCCCATTCGGGGGTGGGAGGCTGAACACCGAAACCCAGGAAGCTCAGAGAGGATGCCTGCAGACCAGCATTGGCAATACCCATGGTAACCTGAATGATCAGAGGGGAAATGGCGTTGGGGATCACGTGCTTGGCAATGATCCGTGTGGTGGAGCAGTTGATGGAAGTAGCCGCTTCGATGTACTCACTGCTGCGGACGGTCAGGATATTGGCACGCATCATACGGGCATACATGGGGATTCTTGTGATGCCCAGAGCGAAAATGATTTTATCGAAGCCCTGACCGAAGGCCGCTGCGAGGGCAATTGCCAGCAGGATATCGGGGAAGGACTGGAAAACATCCAGAAAACGCATGATGAAACTGTCCACCGCGCCACCGAAATAACCGGCAATGGAGCCAACCAGCACGCCAATGGTGAAGCTGACGGCGGTGGCAAGAATACCGATACTCATGGTATATTTTGCTCCGTAAAGCACACGGGACAAAATATCGCGACCGATTTCATCGCAGCCCAGAAGGTGCTCGGCACTGGGTGTGCTGAACTGGCTGCGGATATTGATTTCCGCATAACCCCATTTGCAAATATAGGGGGAAGCGAAAGAGAGCAGAAACAGGGATACCACCACCACAAGGCCAACCATCGCGGCAGGATTCTTGCTGATTCTTGACCAGATATAGGGCAGTGAGCCGGGTTTGTATGCTTTATATTTCTTTTCTGGCTTTGTCTTTCCGGAATTTTTCTTCAATTGAATCGCCATATGTCTTTTACCTCACTTTCCCGCCGGAATCAAGCTTCGGTCTTTTCGGCCTTCTGCTTTTTCTTTTCCCGTACATATTGTGCCTTGATTCTGGGATCAACGAAAGCATACACAAGGTCTGTGACCAGCATCATAATGGAGAAAGTAAACGCGATATAAATAATACTGCCCTGAACAACGGGATAGTCGCGGCTGTTGATACCGTCGATCATATAAAGTCCGATGCCGGGGATGGAGAAAACGGACTCAATGATGGTGGTACCACCCAGCATATGACCAAAGCGGGAACCGCAGATGGTAATGATGGGGATCAGTGCATTGGGCAGTGCATGTTTCCAGATAACATCCTTTTCCGGCAGACCCTTGGAGCGGGCAGTGACCACGTAGTCGGAGCGGATGACCTCCAGCATGGAGGAGCGGGTCTGTCGGGCAATGCTGGCAAAGGAACCCAGTGAGTTTGCGATCACAGGCAGCACAAAGTACTTCCAGCCGCCGATTCCGTTGGAGGGCAGCCAGCCAAGCCGCAGCGCAAAGAGGATAACAAGCATCAGTGCCAGCCAGAAACCAGGCATGGAGTTGCCCAGCAGTGTCAGGAACATCCAGATGCGGTCAATGGGTTTGTTGGCGTTCATGGCGCAGGATATGCCGATGGGAACACCAATAACTACCGATGCGCCTACGCAAAGCAGCGCAAGGGTAACCGTTCTGGGGAAACGGGACAGCAGTTCGGGACCGACGGCAATGCCAAAAATATAGGATGTACCGAAATCCAGATGGAGCAGGTTCCACAGGTAGTTGCCAAGACGGATAATAAAGAGGTCGTTCAGACCCAAACGTTCCCGAGCTTCTTCAATCTGGGCAGGTGTTGCAGAGTCACCCATCATGATCTGAACAGGATCGCCGGGAACAAAGTCCATCAGGCAGAAAATCAAAATCGCCACGACCAGAAGAATCGGAATCATGGTCAACAGGCGTTTTCCGATGTATCGAATCATAATATTCCTCCTGTCCTTATACAAGGAAGATCTTTCTGAAAAACAGGGGCGCTATAATCCCTATAGCGCCCCTGCCGCAAATTATGTGATTACATACTTATTGCAAACGGGTCAGATCCGGCGATTATTCACTGACGGACTTGTAGTCATCAGCAAAGACGTATGCGTTGATTCTGGGGTTGAAGCAGGCGCTGGGAGTCATTTCCAGAATGCCGTCCTGTGCGACGGTGAACTTCATGGTGTAGATCAGACCCTTGGAGCATGCGATCTCAATCAGGTAGTTGTGGAATGCATCAACCGCAGCCTGGTCACCAGTGGTGGCAGCAGCCAGCTTCTCGTTCAGAACTTCATCATGGGTGAAGCAGACGGAGCCGTTCTGGTAGCCGGCGGGGTTGAACATTTCGTCCCAGATCTGAGCAGCGTGAGAACCGGTACCCTTGGAGTCGATGCAGATATCCCACTGGGAGGAGTCGTTCTTGTAGGTGTTGAACAGTGCCTGGTCAACGGCCATCAGCTCGACCTTGAAGCCGGCGGCTTCCAGTTCAGCGATCAGCAGGGAGTGGACACCGTCACCGGTGGAGGTACGGCTCAGCAGGCGCAGGGTGACTTCACCGGGCTTCTTGCCGGAAGCGGCATAGCACTCAGCAGCCTTTGCTGCATCATAGTTCCAGTAATCTTTGGTCCACTCTTCATTGAAGCCGGCATAAGCGTCGGAAACCATGGAGTAGCAGACCTTGGAGGTTGCTTCGGTATTGCCTGCGGCATACAGGTAGTCCTCGGAATTGACTGCGTACAGAACAGCCTTGCGGAGGTTAATATCGGCTGCCAGAGGAGAGGTGGACTTCTCGTCCATGTTCAGCAGCATAACATTAAACATATTGCCGCCGTTGATCAGAACGTTGTAGCCGCCCTTTGCGCCCTTGTCATAGAAACGCTGCAGTTCGGTTGCGGTAACCTGAGTCATGTCGATTTCGCCGTTTTCCAGAGCGATGGAACGCATGGCGGCTTCCTTGATGGCGGTGTACTCGATGGTCTTGACGTTCTGCAAAGCAGCGCTGCAACCATCGTCGGCGCTCATCCAGTAGTTGTCAACAGCTTCGATGATCAGAGAGGAGCCGGGAACGTATTCCTTGATGTAGTATGCACCGGTGACAG
The DNA here is from genome assembly GCA_017537045.1 of Oscillospiraceae bacterium. The sequence continues at coordinate 9,543 of JAFYLN010000002.1, forward strand.
CGGGGTTCATGGTCTTGTCTTCGTCGGAAGCAGCTTCGAACCAATCCTTGTCAACGATGGACATACGGTAGTTGGACAGCAGGTTCTCAATGATGCCAACGCCGGACTTAGCCAGCTTGATGGTCAGCTCGTAATCATTGACCTTCTCCATGGACTCCATGTCGGTACCGATCTGCGCGATCTGGCTGTGGGTGTACATCATTTCGTAGGAGAAGATGACGTCATCAGCGGTGATCTTGTTGCCCTGGTTGTCGACAACATTCTCACGGAGCTTGATGGTGTAGGTCAGATCGTCGATCTTGGTATAGCTCTCTGCGACCCAGGGCTGCAGCTCTTCCAGAGATGCGCCGAAGTAGGGCTGGCAGAACAGAGTCGCGTACAGGTTGTTGACAAACCAGTCACGGGCACCGGAGGGACCGGCAAAGGGAGATACGTCAAAAGAGTTGTTGGTCAGTGCAACGCGGATATTGTTGACCTGCTTGGCAGCGGCAGTACCTTCGATGGTGCCGCCCTCAGCCTGAATGATGGTTTCCTGAGGAACGTCGACCTTTGCTTCCTCTTTTGCGGGTTCTCCACTGCCGCCGCATGCGGAGAACAGGCCTAGGATCATAACCAAAGCCAACAGCATTGCTAAGAACTTTTTCATTTTTCCTTGCTCCTTTTGATATATATTTGCTTTAAGACAGTTTTTCAATCCCGAAATGCCTGTCGAATCGCCATCATCAGTATTCCGCTTTCGTCATATTGCCCAACTAAAACGGATATTCAGCATCTTTTTTGAACAACTATATAATAGCAACAGGTATTTTCAAACGCAATTCCTTTTAAGGCAGCAAACTATTCCCAGCAGGAATAGTTTGAAATACATCGCCATTTTGCACAATATGCCCGTTTTTACATTGTATTACATGTCTGATTATGTTCGCATATATCCTAAAATAGAGGTCTGTTTTTTATGCTTTCTGCCGATTCTTTCGTTCAAATATTCTTAACAAACCACGCTTCATTCTGCATCGGCTATTCCGAAGCGGAATGATTTCTGCTACTACATGAGAATACTGAGACCACAACAGCCAGAACTGCGCAAAAATGAAGTATACCACAGGAAATACATCCGGTGTACCTCGACCTGTTATTTTGTTTGTATGCGAAGCGTACAAACCATTACGGGGTTCATACTACGTACACTCTCCATTGTTTAAGTCGCAGACCAACAGAAAAACCACCAGTTCTTTTTAGAAACTGGTGGTTTAAAAATAGAGACAATTACCAACCTAAAAATTATTGCGAAAGATCAAGGCTACATGCTTAGTACAATCTGCGTATTACTGTACACCCATGAGTTAATTGTGTGCATATAGTGCGCTTATCTCAAAAAAGCTATTTTTATCTCTGGTGTTCATGTGAAGATTGGTTCGGTTCTTTAGGCTGCATCTGTGTTTTCTTTTGCGCAGCTTGAATGATATCTTGCAACCGTTTCTTGGCGTTTTCATGTTCTCGCCGTGGTAAGCCCGCTATATATTCTTCGACCCGTTAACATACTCCATGTACTCTGTTTCAGGACACATTTGCAAATACTTGGTAACTTTCTCCCATGCGTTTGTTCTGTTATACACATCCTTAACCGTTGCGTTCAGATAATTAAGTTGCTTATCCATTCTTTCAGTGAAGGTTGTAAATACTTCTCTCATCTGTCGCTCAAATTCCTTTTGACGTTCTTTTGCTCGTGCAGCCTGATAATCCGCTGTGGAGAGATTCCCTCTTGGATGCGAACCCTTGTACTCCCGCTTCCAACCGTAACAGCGTTCCATCTCGTTCTGAATCCATCTTTTTTGATCCTCGATCCATTCGATAACTCCCTGTCCATCGGGTTCCTGTTTGTATCGGACCGTGCCGTCTGCGTTGTGAATAACTTTACCGTATTTGTCCCGTTTCGGTATTCGTTCCCCGTTCTCATCTAGCGCATCTTTCCATGTGGATGGATAACCCATGCCCGTCATTGCTCTGCCCAGTGCAGCCTGCACTTCCGGTCCGCGTTTACAACCACGAGAGTACGGGATGCAAGTCAAATGGATACCCGGTGTTGCTTCATCACAATGAACGTTTAAGTTTAGGATAATCAAGCCATTCTTGAAAGGCGGCTGCCAATTGGGAGTTTCTAGATCCTTTGTTATCACGAAGCACACATGCTCCGATTGCATTAGATGATCACAATAGTCTTTTAGCAGCATTTCCAATTTATAGGCATCCTGTGGTGCATTGACATATCCCGTATTGTCCATATCGCCAATTCCAATGACGATTTCAATTGCTTTCGCCGTTTTGCGGATTTTCGCATTTTTAGTCTGCTGCTTTATCTTTCCGGCTTTATAACGCTCCTCCCGTATCTGTTGCAGATATGTCCCACTATATCTTCTGCAAGGCCGTTGCTTATCCTGAAATGCACGGAAGACAGGCTCATACAGTTTATCATAAATCTCTTTCGGCGTTGCATATCTCGGCACGGGTTTGGGATCAAAATCAAGCACTTCGGCAAACGATAGATAGTCATCTGCACTGCTTGCCATTTCTCTTACGATGGTATCCAATTCATGCAGATATTCTGTTCCGTTTGCTTGATCACGTGCCAGCAGCGTTCCTCGCAAATTTGCTTGTGTTGCTCGGAAATCCATGTCCTGCAGCCACTGTTGCTCCTTATATTCCTCTCTCATCTTTGAGTTGCTGCATTTTCCGGTTCAGATAAAGCTCGTACGGGAGAATCAGCGGCAGACAAAGCAGGAATACAAATAATCCCACAGGATCATTCGGGCAATGACATAGACGGTACGACAGTTGACGCAAATACCGTACATTTTCTTTGTATCGCTCGTATTCCTGCGCTCTTAGAATTGCACGGTCTTTCCAGTACAGATCTGCTAGCTCGCGATAGCGTTCCCAGAACGCTGCCAAACACTGCGGATCTTCCAGATCTATATGCACCTCTTCCCCTGCTGCGACACAGTTGTAGTTCCTGCCTGTTCTCATGGGATCTAGGTTTTTCGGTGTGAAGATTCGATTGTTATGATCCAGCGAATACACAGTGTCATAGTGACCGCTAATGGTTTTATATTTCAGCTCCTCCATTTTTCTATCAATTTTCTACCAATGGGCAAAAAAATTGCAGGAGGCGCTCTAGCAAGCAAATAGCCAAAAGCGGAGGAAAAAGCGTTGCAATCATTGCATTTTTCGCTTCCACAGGGTTCCTTCAGATACCACTGGATTCCCTTGGCTTCCATATGCTCTTCTGGACTCAAAATCCACCGCTGGCGACAGCGTACCGGTTCGAGTCCGGTCACCGGCACCAAACCAATAAAATCCGAACCTTGCGGTTCGGATTTTATTGGTTTCTGTTCGTTAGAAAGAGAACCGCCTGCTATGCAGGTGGGCGAAATAGAGTTCTACTTATGCCCAAAAAATGAACCTCCCGATGACAGAGAGTAAACAGGTTCGCCAACCGTCTACAAACTAGCACAAAGGGAGGTTATCCAAAT
>JAFYLN010000031.1 GCA_017537045.1 Oscillospiraceae bacterium
AGCAGCTTATGAACAGCGGGAGCAGGAACGAAAGCACCGGGAGTTTCTGGACACGGTGGCAAGGAATCGCAGCGTGGGACTGCCTGACCCGGAACTGCGGAAGCACACCTTTGAAAATGATCTTGGATACAACCCCAAACAAATGAATATGGCAAAACGGTTCGTAGAGAACTGGGCCGAATTCAGAAAGGACTCCATGGGCTTGCTCCTATGGGGAGAGGTAGGAACGGGAAAGAGCTTTATCGCCGGGTGCATCGCCAATGCGCTGTTGGACGAGGGTGTGCCGGTGATGATGACCAACTTCGCAAGACTCCTGAACAAGCTGACCGATATGTATTCCGGTGACCGGAATGCTTATATCGATAGCTTCAATTTCTTTCCGCTGCTGATCATCGACGATCTGGGTGTGGAACGGAATTCCGAGTTTGCCAGAGAGCAGGTGTTCAACATCATTGACAGCCGATACCGCAGCCAGCTTCCTATGATTGTGACCACCAATCTAACGGTGGACGAATTGAAAAATCCGGCAGATCTTGCAAGGGAGAGAATCTATGACCGGGTGCTGGAACGGTGCATGGCGATCCGGGTCAATGACCAGAACATCCGAAAACTGAACAAGGCAGAGAATATGGCAAAGGCCAAACGGTTATTGGAGGGGGTGACGGCATGACAGAACAGGAAAAGAAGCTGCAACAAGCGAAGCACCGCATGGAGGCAGTGGAAGCCAGAAATCGGAAGAAGGAGCGCAGCGCAAGAACCCGGCGATTGATCCAGGAAGGTGCGATTTTGGAGAGCGTATTTCCCCAGGCACAGCATATGGAACTGGAAGCGCTGAAAGCGATTCTGGAGAAGCGATTGGGTACGGAGAATACGAATAACGGGGGCTGAGAACGAGCGTAGGCTTCCCGAAGGGCGCACTTACTCACCACCCTGGAGGGGAGGTGGTATTTCCGTTGGAAATCGTGCGCTCTCCGAGGGAGATGCGGCTGTTGCGACAGCCTGATGGACAATGCCACACTGGATGCGAAAGTGCTGTCATTGTCCACGCAGTTGGTGTGCGGTATGCACCGAACAGAATACCGTCGCTTGGAGCTACGGTATTCCACCAACTGCCCGCAAAAACCTGTCACTGGCAGATTTGTTTGCGGAATGACCCTCAGTTAAACTGAGAGTCATTTTCTCTTTGAAAAGAGAAACAGAAACAACGAAAGGAGGGAAACGAGAATGGCGATTTACCATTTGGAAGCAAAGGTCATCAGCCGGGGCGCAGGGCGATCCGCCGTAGCTTCTGCGGCCTATATGAGTTGCTCCCAAATTCTAAATGACTACGACGGGGTGCAGCATGACTACACCCGAAAGCAGGGCCTTGTCTGGCAGCAGATATTTCTCCCGGAATATGCGCCGCCCGAATGGTCAGACCGGGGAACACTCTGGAACGCCGTGGAGGAAAACGAGAAAACCAAGGACAGCCGGTTGGCACGGGAGTTCGTTGTGGCGCTGCCCATAGAGATGGGCAAGGCAGATTGGGAAAGTCTGCTGACGGAATTTATCAAAGATAATTTTGTGGCAGATGGGATGTGCGCCGATGTGTGCATCCACGTTACGGATGGACATAACCCCCATGCTCACATCATGGTCACGGTGCGCCCACTGGCTGAAAACGGACAGTGGCAATACAAGACGGAAAAGGAATATCTGTGCATCCGGGATGGCGAGGAAATGGGCTTCACCGGAGCGGAGTTCAAGCAGGCTCAGAAGGAAGGCTGGGAGAAGCAATACCAGTACAAGGTCGGTAGGAAAAAGGAATATATGGCTCCTTCCGCTGCGGAAGCGGCGGGATATGAACGGGCATCCAAGACGCCCAAAAGCACCCGCTTCGGGCGGCAGAATCCTATCGCCGCCCGGTGGAACAGCGATGAACAGTTGGTGCTGTGGCGCTCTGCCTGGGCAGATGTGACCAACAGATATTTGGAACGGGTGGGAGCAGAAGCACGGATCGATCACCGCAGCCATGCGGAGCGTGGCATTCTGGAGCAGCCTACCATCCATGAGGGTGTGACCGCAAGAGCCATGGAGCAGCAGGGATTTATCGCTGACCGGTGTGAATTGAATCGGCGGATCAAAGCAGACAACAAGCTGCTGCGGGAGTTGCGAAGTATCTATGAAAAGATCGCAAAGGCGGTCAAGAATACGGTGCCCGCCCTTGCGGAAGCCATGGAAACGGTGCGGCGGAATATGCTGATCTTCCGGTATCAGATCCTGCATACCAAAGCCAACCGGCGCAGCATCAAAAACACCCTGGCAAATGTGATGCCGGTGCTGCGGCAGTATTCCGACATTGTGGGTCAAATCAAAACCTTAAGCCGGGAGCGGAAGGGGCTACTGGATGAAAAGAAAGCAACCTCTGCACTGAACATCATCAAACAGCGGGAGCTGGCAAAGAGGATCGCAAAGCTCTCCGAGGACATCGAGGAGCTACGAAGTGAAAAGTCTATGATTCTCAGCCGCTTCGACAAGACTGACGATGACGGCATGAAGGAAGTGAAGCAGTGGGTGGCATCCATGGAAAGCTCATTGCAGCGGTTGGAGCAGACCGAAGCGAAGTACCAAGCCGAGTTGGATGCGGCACTGGCTCAGTTCCGGGAGCTGACCGGGGAGGCAGAGAGCGTGGACAAGGCCGAACTTCATACCCAGCGACAGACCCTGCGCAAGACCTACACCCAGGATGCAAGAGATAGATTGCAGCAAGCACATGGGAAGCAGTACAGTGCTATCACTATGATGGAAGCTCAGCAGGATGTGGATCATTTGCTCCGGGAGGACGAGAGAAAGCTGGAACCGCCGGTGCAAAAACCGCCTGCCAGACACCAGCCGGAACCCAGAAAAAAACAGCCCAACCGGGACTACGAAAGATAACGTCAAGACCCGGAAAAAACGCAAAAAATCCGATAGCAGGTTTCCAAACGATGCAGACATCATTTGGAAGCTTCCCATCGGAAAACAGACCTTTTTTCCTGGCTCAAGAGCCGAGGAAAAATAACGAAAAATAGGAGGATTTCTATGAAAACAGGTCTTACGAAAAAACAGAAGACAACCGATCTGTACTACAACGCTAAAGACCCCCTTGCGGAAGTTTACACCCACGATACGAACCTAAAGAAGCGTATGAGGAAGTTCGCAGAAAGATACCCGGAGCTGTGCAAGCAGACCGATGATGATGGGCAAGGTGGTCTGCGATTCGAGATCGACAAGAGCCGGATCAGTATCCGGTTGACAGCACCCTACTCCGATGAACGCCGCAAGGCAGCAAGCGAGTTGGCGAAGAAAAGGGGGATTCACACAAAAGAATAACTACCACAGAAAAGTTAATGCGTCCCAACTTGGGACGCATTAAACATTTAATCATCTTCCAGTAACTTTGCGGGAGGAATCCCAAGAACATCTGCGATTTTGAACAGTGTTTCCAGAGAAACACCCCTCACGGTTCCTGTACCTTCCACCTGCGACATAAAGTTGACACTTTTACCGATCTTTTCTGCAAAGACCTCTTGTGTATAACCAGCCTTCTTGCGGTAGTAGGCAATCTTCAAGCCCAGTGTGATATACTTTTCGGCGTACTCAGTTCGCATAGTTCCACCTCCCAATAATATGCTACCAAGTAACCGAACAAATTATAACTGACACAAAATAGCGAAACCTTTACTTAAAGTAAATAATTATATATAATAAGGAAAGGTGACGGGCGGAACATATTTGATGGGGGACTATGGATGAACACTTATACAGTTAGCTTCTTTGGGCATCGCTGCATCGAGAATGCACTGGAAATTGAGCGCAGACTGGAACAGCTTATACAAACGCTGCTACGGAACAAGGAGTATGTAGAATGTCTTGTGGGCCGAGACGGAGAATTTGACCAGCTTGTTTCGTCCGCCATACGCCGATGTAAGCGGGAGTACCGGAGCGATAACAGCGCCCACATCTGGGTGCAGCCGTATTTGACCGCAGAGTTCCGGGATAATGAAGAATCTTTCCGGGATTATTACGATGAAATTGAAGTGTGCGAAGCCGCTGCCGGGAGCCACTACAAAAATGCCCACCAGACCAGAAACCGGGCCATGGTGGACAGATCTGATTTGGTAGTATTCTGCATCCAGCGGGAAAGCGGTGGTGCATGGCAAACCATGAAATATGCAAAAAAACAGGGTGTCCTTCATATCAACATCGCAAAGGAGGATTTGGAGTGAAAAAGTGTATCTTATCGGCACTCGCGGGTGCGCTTGCTATGCTTATTGTGATTACTATTGTAGCGAGGATCAGTGCTGCCCAGGAGCAGACACCAAAGGAATATGAACACATTGATTATGTGTCTAATATCACGCAAGAAGAATGCTTTGTATGCGGTACGAATAATGGCTACTCATATTGGGGCGAGGATAATGTGGGCATTGTCAATCTGAATACATTTGAACTGCTGTATCTGGAGATCAACCGCTATGACGATTACGGAAATCTGATCGAAGAACCAGCTGGCTATATGTCCAGCGTAGGACTGAGCGATAAGGAAGCAGACAGCTATGCCCATGCCTATTGCTTCCCGGACAAT
>JAFYLN010000032.1 GCA_017537045.1 Oscillospiraceae bacterium
ACTTCCCGGATGAACGCATATCACATTCTGGAAGATACGCTGAATCTGCGTGATGTGCGTGTCTATGACACCGTGGAAGATCCCGATGGTAAGGAACGGAGGGTGCTGAACCAAAAGGAAACCACCCTTGCCCAGCAGAAGCAGCAGGCCATCAAGGATGCCTTTACGGATTGGCTCTGGAAAGACCCGGAACGCAGACAGACTCTTGTTGCCCTTTACAATGAACTGTTCAACTCCACCCGTCCCCGTGAATATGACGGAAGCCATATCACCTTTGGTGGTATGAGCCCCGAAATTACCCTCCGGGAGCATCAGCGGAACGCTATCGCCCACATTCTGTACGGTGGCAACACGCTCCTTGCCCATGAAGTCGGCAGCGGCAAGACCTTTGAAATGGTTGCGGCAGCTATGGAGTCCAAGCGGCTTGGCTTGTGCAGCAAGTCTTTGATCGCTGTTCCCAACCACTTGACGGAGCAGTGGGCATCCGAGTTCCTGCGGCTTTATCCCTCCGCAAACATCCTGGTTGCCCGGAAAAAAGACTTTGAACCGGCACGGCGCAAGACCTTCTGCGCCAAGATCGCCACCGGCGACTATGATGCGGTCATCATCGGTCACTCCCAGTTTGAGAAGATTCCCGTGTCCCAGGAACGACAGCGGAAATTGCTGCAGGAGCAGATTTGGGAGATCGAGGACGGTATCCAGGAACTCCGGGCCAGCGGTGCGGAGCGGTTTACCATCAAGAGTCTGGAACGGACGAAGAAAGGTCTGGAAACCCGGCTCCAAAAGCTAATGACTTCCTCCCGCAAGGACGATGTTGTGACCTTTGAGCAGTTGGGCGTTGACCGGCTGTTCGTGGATGAAGCCCACAGCTACAAGAACCTGTTCCTCTATACCAAGATGCGGAATGTGGCTGGCCTATCGACTACTGATGCTCAGAAATCCTCCGATATGTACCTCAAGTGCCGGTATCTGGATGAACAGACCGGAAGCCGGGGTGTGATCTTCGCCACCGGCACTCCCGTCAGCAACTCCATGACGGAACTCTACACCATGATGCGCTACCTCCAGCACGACACGCTGCAACAGAAGGGCTGGAGTCACTTCGACTGTTGGGCATCCCAGTTCGGTGAAACCAAGACGGTGATTGAACTGGCACCGGAGGGAACCGGCTACCGTGCCAGAACCCGGTTTGCCAAGTTCTTCAATCTCCCGGAACTGATAACCATTTGGAAAGAAGCAGCCGATGTAAAGACGGCTGACCAGCTCAATCTCCCTCGCCCGGAGGCTATCTATCACAACGAAGTGGCGCAGCCCACGGAGCAGCAGAAGATGCTCGTCCAGCAGCTTTCGGAACGGGCAGCGGAAGTTCACAACGGCTCCGTTGACCCCTCTGTTGACAATATGCTGAAGATCACTTCCGATGGTCGGAAGCTGGGACTTGACCAGCGGATCATCAACCCCAACCTCCCGGACGATCCCGGAAGCAAGGTCAATATGTGTGTCCGAAACATTCTGAAGATCTGGCAGGATGGCGAAGCTGACAAGCTAACCCAGCTTGTGTTCTGCGATATTTCCACCCCCAAGGGCCGCACAGTTCCTGCCAGAGCCGCCGCGAAAGCGCCTGCCGGAAACTTGGACAGCCCGGAGATTCACGCTCTGCAAAGCCTTGTGGACGCTCCCGACGAAGAACCCCAGTTCACCGTCTATGATGATATTCGCAGCAAGCTGATCGCGGCGGGTGTGCCAGCGGAACAGATTGCCTTTATCCACGATGCCAATACCGATGCCCGGAAAAAGGAACTGTTCAGCAAGGTACGAACCGGACAGGTGCGTGTTCTGATGGGCAGTACCTTCAAGATGGGTGCCGGTATGAATGTGCAGGATCGCTTGATCGCCTTGCACGATCTGGATTGTCGTGCGACACGTTCCTAACTGAAAAGGTTAGGCGTGAAGCCGTAACTATATAGCGGATTGAAAGGAGCCGCTAAAGAACGCTTCATAGAACTGATAATTTGATAGGTAGAATGATGGGGTAACGCCCTGAAATGCCTACCCTGATACTCCGACAGGCGGCAGAAATGCGGTCTGAAGCTCGGTAAAGTCGGCAGAGAGTTACCGTAACTGCGGCTGTGATACAACGCAGACGAAAGGTCTCCAGAGGTGGAGGCTGTAACCTATATGCCGGGGGTCTACAAAATATATATGGTGAGAATGGCAGAAATGCCTGACGAACTTGCGAATGTACGGGTCTACACCGAGGAGCGTATAGAAATGTACGCCGGTCTGAAAAATGACAGCCAGCGAGGTTTAGTAGAAATGGCAGTTACGAAACACCTTACAGTGTTACAGGCACTGTTGGACTGGCAGGCTCAGAGCAAGCACCTAAGTATATATGTACAGATAGAATTATCGGAACGTGGGAAGCAGCATAACGCATGATTGCGGTGGTGACGAAGAAAAATAAGCACCTTTAATTGCTGTGAAAGTGGTGGCACGAGCGTAGATGCCCCTGTAATGGGGGCGGAGCAACAGCCACCAGTCATTACAGAAGATAGTTATAGGTAACGAAAATTCATAGCTTCGAGTATGACAAAGAAAAACAACCCGAAGGGGGTGTTGCCTATGACAAAGCAAAAGAAACTAAGACACTCAGAATACTATGATTTGCAGCCAGTATTTGACCGACTGTATGCAGATAGCCAACAAGGTAAGATCTTTACGAAGCTGATGGATATAATCAGCAGCGAAGAGAACATCCGTCTGGCATACCGAAACATAAAGCGAAATGGTGGCAGCAATACAGCCGGTACAGACAAACAAACCATTAAGGATATTGAAAAACTCCCAGTGGAACAGTACGTCCGTATCGTGCAGAGAAAGCTAATGTATTATAAGCCCAAGCCTGTTAAGCGGGTAGAAATCCCAAAGCCTAACGGAAAAATGCGCCCTCTTGGGATACCAACGATTGTGGACCGGCTCGTTCAGCAATGTATTTTGCAGGTAATGGAACCGATTTGTGAAGCCAAATTTTATGAGCGGAGCAATGGTTTTCGTCCGAACCGGTCAGCCGAGAATGCGATTGCACAGTGCTACAAGATGATAAATCTGCAAAAGTTATATTTTGTGGTCGATGTAGACATCAAAGGTTTCTTTGATAATGTCAACCACACAAAATTGATTCAGCAGATTTGGCACATGGGCATAAGGGATAAAAAGCTGCTATGCATCATCCGAGAGATGTTAAAGGCACCGATTGTTATGCCAGATGGAACGGTAGAATACCCGGTAAAAGGTACACCGCAAGGTGGAATTCTGTCACCACTCCTTTCCAATATTGTACTGAATGAACTTGACTGGTGGATTGCCTCCCAATGGGAAAATATGCCCACCAAATATGAGTATAGCTGCGAGGTGCGGCCAAACGGTACAATCAATAAAACGGCAATTTACGGTGCTTTCAAGAACACAACCAATCTCAAGGAAGTGCATATCGTCCGCTATGCAGATGATTTCAAGTTGTTCTGTCGGAAACGCAGCGATGCAGAAAAGGTATTTATTGCCGTAAAGCTGTGGCTGCATGACCGGCTCAAGCTGGAAATCAGCGATGAAAAGTCCAAAATCGTCAATCTGAAACGGCATTATTCCGAATTTCTGGGATTTGAAATGAAAGCAGTCAAGAAGCGGAAGCGCTATGTGGTCAAATCCCATATGACAGAAAAAGCAGTCTCAAAAGAAAAAGCCGCTCTTATTGAGCAGGTCAAGCAGATTGCCCATGTTCAAGACCGGGATGATGAAGCCAGAGAAATTACCCTGTACAATTCTATGGTGTTTGGTATTCACAACTACTACCGCTATGCAACCATGATTGCGACGGATTGCGAACAGATACAACGGGCAGTTTCTACAGTGATGAAGAACAGACTTTATGGCAGGCTTACGAAAAAAGGGCAAATCAATGAGGTATATATCCGAAAAAACTACGGTGATAGCAAACAAATTCGCTTTATCAGCAGCAAAACCGTAGCACCTGTTGGATATATCCAGACCAAAACCCCTTTGTTCAAGAAGAAAAAGGTATGCAAATATACCCCGGAGGGCAGAGCAGAAATCCATAGGAATCTTGGTATCAACACTTCGATTATGCTTGCGCTGATGCGTATAAAAGAGCCACGACGAAGTGTTGAATACATGGATAACAGGATTTCACTTTACGCCGCACAGTATGGGCGCTGTGCTGTGACAGGAAAAGAACTGTGGCTCGATGAAATACACTGTCACCATAAACAGCCACTGAGCATGGGCGGCACGGATAAGTATATGAATCTTGTAATTGTCCACCGGGATATTCACCGGCTGATACATGCTACAGAACCCAGTACCATTGCAATGTACATGAACCTTTTTCAGCTTGACAAAAAAGCATTAGCAAAACTGAATGCCCTGCGAGTTCTGGCAGGGCAACCTGAAATTTAATACAGTTTCTTAGCTTTGAAGTTCTTACTATTCTAACAATTCTTGTGTAATGATGGAACGCCGTGTGCGGGGAAACTCGCATGCACGGTGTGAAGCGGGGGAAAAGGTGGAAAGCGGTGCTGACGCACCGCTCAGACCTTACCTATCGCTATCGTGGCGACCCGGTGATCTGGAGCAGCGCAGTGGTCGTATCATTCGCCAGGGCAACATGAATCCCCAAGTCCATATCTACCGGTATGTGACGGAAGGAACCTTTGACAGCTACCTTTGGCAGACCGTTGAGAACAAGCAGAAGTTCATCAGCCAGATTATGACCTCCAAATCTCCCGTCCGATCCTGCGAGGATGTGGA
>JAFYLN010000033.1 GCA_017537045.1 Oscillospiraceae bacterium
GCCTTCCTTAGTCTGGTGCAGGGTGTGCATGATCTCACGGCCGTGGTCGGAGTGCGTTGCAACACCGCCAGCGGTGAAGATCAGATAGTTACGGGCGACGATGCCATGAACATCGCAGCCGCAGATGCCGCGGGGTGCCTTCTTGGTGATGCGGCAGGGACCCATGGAGCAGATACGGCAGCAGGTGCCTGCTTCACCGAATCCGCAGTGAGGAGTCTGATTCTTAACACGCTGCTGCCAGGTGTCAGCGCCGACCTTGTTTGCAGTTTCCAGCAAAGCGTTGGTAGCGGCTTCCATCTCCTCGACGGTGGTTGTAAATGCCCAATCCTTCAAAGTGATTTCCTCCTAATTGGTTGTATTCTCGTAAAACCGATACGTATCCTATCGTAGATACATAGTGTATCGATAATATTGTACTAATTTAAGCTCCGAATGTCAATTGTGTATTTTCTAGATTCCGACTTTGTTTTTCTATCCCCCACGGGGGGATTTTCAGCAAAATTACAAAATGTGTAAATTTGCCTCTGTCCGGCTTTGTTTTTGCCGCTTTCATTGACTTAACCTGCAATATTCTTTTTGCATTCTCTTCAAGTTTCAGTTTGTCGCTCCGCTTCGATTTTGAATGCAGGGGCGGCTATTAGCCGCCCCTGCAATATCCACGATACACAGCACAATAAATATCAATTTATCCATCCCGCAAAAACTGCCCGGTGCATGATGCACCGGGCAGCAGCTATTTACTTCACCAGCAGTTCTGCGATCTGGATGGCGTTAGTGGCAGCGCCCTTACGGACCTGGTCACCGCAGCACCACAGGCAGATGCCGTTGTCATCGGTCAGATCGGGACGGATGCGGCCGACAAAGACGATGTCCTGATCGGAGGTATCCAGCGGCATGGGGTACATCTTTCTGGAGAGGTCATCCACCAGACGGCAGCCGGGGGCGTTTGCGATGGTCTCGCGCACCTGCTCCACGGAAATGTGCCGGTCAAAGCGCATCTGGACGGAAATGGAGTGGCTGCGCACAACGGGAACACGGACGCAGGTCATGGAGACCTTCAATTCAGGCAGGTGCATGATCTTGCGGCCCTCGTTCTGCAGCTTCATTTCCTCGCTGGTATAGCCTTCGCACTGTTCGCCGCCGATCTGGGGAATCAGATTGTAGGCAATCTGATGGGAGAATACCTTGGGTTCATAGGTCTTGCCTTCCCGCAGGGCTTCCACCTCGTTCATCAGCTCGATGGGACCGCCGGCACCTGCACCGGAAACAGCCTGATAGGAAGAGACGATCATGGACTTGATAGGCGCAATAGCGTTCAGGGCATTGACCGCCGTGCAGGTGATGATGGTAGAGCAGTTGGGATTGCTGATGATGCCCTTGTGGTCCTTTACATCCCCGGGGTTAATCTCCGGAACCACCAGAGGCACATCGGGGTTCAAGCGGAACGCAGAAGAATTATCCACAAAGACTGCACCGGCCTTGACGATGGCGGGAGCAAACTTCTTGGCGATGTCGTTCTCAGCCGCGCCCAGAACAATGTCCACACCTTCAAAGGCTTCGTCGCAGGCTTCCTGGATGGTCACTTCTTCGCCCTTGAACAGCAGCTTCTTACCGGCGGAGCGGGCAGATGCCAGCGGGATCAGCTTTCCCACGGGGAAATCGCGCTCGGCCAGAATCTTGATCATTTCCTGTCCCACGGCACCGGTGGCACCCAGAACAGCAACGGTATAGAGTTTCATGTTCATTACCTCCAATTTATCGGTAATGCAGAATGCAGAATGCAAAATGCAAAATGATTACTCATTCTGCATTCAGCATTTTGAATTTTGCATTTATTTAACGAAGCTGTCATACAGGACGCGGATGGCATCCTTAAAGTCCTTGTTGTCAACACCGAAGATGATGTTCAATTCGTCGGGGCCCTGGTTGATCATGCGGATATTGATACCCGCTTCACCAAGAGCGGCGAAGATCTTACCGGAAATACCGGGACGGAAGGCCATCTTACGGCCGACGGCAGCAACCACAGCGATCTTATCGTGGACATCCAGCGTATCAGGCTCCACCTCGCTCTGGATCTCGCTGAGAACTGTGTACAGATGGGGTGCCAGCTTGTCAGTGGGGATCACCACAGATACGTTATCAATTCCGTTGGGCACATAATCCACACTGATGTTGTGGCGAACCAGAACCGTCAGAACCTTGTGCAGGACACCGACCTGATTGCTCATGCCCTTCTTGGACAAAGAGATGATGGAGAAATCCTTCATGCCGGTAATGCCGGTAATAAACCGGTCAGGATCGTGACCCTCTTCAAATCGCTCCTGAATGATGGTGCCGGGGTCGGCGGGGGCGTTGGTATTGCGGATGTTCAGGGGAATGTTCTTCTCGCGGACTGGAAAAATGGAGCCCTCGTGGAGCACCTGTGCGCCGGAGTAGCTCAGCTCCCGCAGCTCATCGTAGGTCACCTCGGGAATTGCCTGCGGATTATCAACAATGCGGGGGTCGGCCATGAGAATACCGGAAACGTCCGTCCAGTTCTCATAGACCTCTGCGCCCAGCGCAGCAGCTGCCAGAGAACCGGTAATGTCACTGCCGCCGCGGGAGAAGGTATGGATGGCGCCGCCGGGCATCACGCCGTAGAAGCCGGGGGTCACGATGCCCTTGCCGACCCAGCCATGCTCCCGCAGCGCCTGATAGCTCTGCTCCATATTGACATTGCCGTCCATGTTGAACTTGACCCAGTCCGCTGCATCCACAAACCGGAAGCCCAGATATGCTGCCATCAGGCGGGCGGAGTAATATTCACCGCGGCTGACCAGCTCCTCACGGGTCACTTCCTTCTTATCAATGCGCGCTTTTAGCGCTGCAAAATCGGATTCCAAGTCCAGCTTGATGCCCAGCTCATCGCGGATGCCGCAATAGCGGGACACGATCATATCATAAACCAGATCGCAGGGAACACCATATTTGGTGTGGGAATAGCACAGATATAAAAGATCCGTAATCTTGTGATCATCCTTAAACCGCTTGCCTGCTGCAGAAACGACCACCACCCGGCGGGAGGGGTCTGCTTCAATAATGCTTTTGACTTTCCGGTACTGGCCCGCATCCGCCATGGAGGAGCCGCCGAATTTTGCTACTTTCATACTTCTTCCTCTTTTCGAATTTCAATTTAGCGTATACCCTTCCGGCAAGAATGTAGGGGCGGCTATCAACCACCCGCGCAGCAAAATATTACGTATGCGCATTGGGTTTTCGGCGAATTCGTAATGTTTCATTGCGCGGGCGATCAATGATCGCCCACTACAAGAGGAACGATAGATCGTACGCTAAACATCAATTTATATAATCGTTACAATTCACTGATTCATCGCAGCGATGAATGCGCCGGGGTGTGCTTTCAGCCATGCGTGCATCTGGGAAACGGACACCGGTTTGGTCACAACCGCGCCTTCCCAGCTTTCAGCCGTGTTTTCAGCAAGCCAGCTATCTGCTTCACCGCGGACATAGTAGCACAGCTTTTCGGAGTTGTCTACGGTTACCTTTTCACCATAGCCGCAGTAGAAGCCCTTGCCGGACAGAATATCCACACAGTCCTGCACCACATTGTATGCCGTAGGATAGCGGCCTGCGCCCTGGCCGAAGAAGCTCATGCGGTCAGACACATCACCGATCAGGGTGATCAGGTTGTAGTTCAGGGGAACAGCGGATTCCGGCGCGCCCACGGGGAAGAGGGTGGGCTGGACATAGGCGCTGTAGGCACCGTTCTTCTGCTTGCCGGTGGACACCAGCTTACACACCAGACCTCTTGCGGTAAAATTGGCCACATCCGCCGCACTGATATTCTGAATACCCGCAGCAGGAACACCATCCCGGTTCAGACTGACACCGAACGCAATGTTGGCAGACAGGATAATCTTATGCCATGTATCGGTGCCCTCCACATCGGTGGAGGGGTTTGCTTCCGCATAGCCCAGCTTTTGTGCCTGACGCAGGGCATCTGCATAGTCCATACCGAGTCTCGTCATGGAGTCGAGAATGTAGTTGCAGGTGCCGTTCATGATACCGCCCACCTGATGGATCCGCTGGATACGGCGGGAACGCTCCACTTCACTCAGCCAGCCGATACCGCCGCCGACGGCTGCAGTGCAGCGGAACTTAACGCCCTTCTCCTCTGCCAGCGGCAGCAGCTCGTCATAGAAAGTGGCAACCAGTGCCTTGTTGGAGGTGACCACGTTCTTACCGGCCTCAATGGCGGCACGCACGAATTCGTAAGCAGGGTGCAGACCACCCATTGCCTCAATGATGGTATCGATGGAATCATCCTCCAACACCCTTTTGAAGTCCCGGGTCACTTCCGCGTCGGGCAAAAAGACATCTTCCAGGCAGACTACCTTTGCTACCTGCATATCGTCGCGCTTTGCGGTAATATCATAAACGCCGCGGCCAACGACGCCAAAACCCAATAGACCGATTTTCATGAATTCTTCCTCCATTATACAGGTCAATTTTGTCACAATGTAGAATCAGATGTGTCCGATTCGAAAACACTTGCTTTTTCACGAGAAACAGTATATCATATGCTTACCCAAAAAGCAATCACACAAAAAAACAACTATTTCCGGGATTTCGGCTAAGATTTGTGCAGAAAGCAAAGAAACCGGCCGTTTCCGGGGGAGGTAAGCCATGTTATACCATTCTACGCGCAGCAGCGAGTCCTGTGTGGACAGTGCCCGGGCGGTGCTGACCGGTCTTGCACCTGACGGCGGCCTGTATATGCCCGAATATATTCCCGGCTTCGACTGGCAGCATTGTCTGACTCTTTCCGCGCAGGGTCAGTCCTGTGCCATTCTGTCCGCCCTGCTGCCCGATATTCCCGATATGAATTCACTGGTGGAGCGCGCCTACACCGGCAAATTTCAGACTGAAGAGCTGACCCCCACTGTCAGGGCAGGCCATTTTCACGTTCTGGAACTGTTCCGCGGCCCCACCTCCGCCTTCAAGGATGTGGCGCTCTCCATGCTGCCCCAGCTGCTGACCGCTGCCATGAAGCAGTGCGGAGCCGAAAAGGAGATCCTGATTCTGACTGCCACCTCCGGCGACACCGGCAAGGCTGCGCTGGCGGGCTTTGCAGATGTGCCCGGCGTGAAGATCTGCGTATTTTATCCCGATGGCGGTGTTTCCAAGGTGCAGCGTGCCCAGATGGTCACGCAGGAGGGGCGCAATGTAACAGTCTGCGCCGTCCGCGGTAATTTCGACGATGCACAAACCGGTGTCAAGAACATCTTCGCCGCCTGCCAGGGCAAGGCGCTGAAATACGACCTGTCCTCTGCCAACTCCATCAATATTGGCCGGCTGGCACCGCAGGTCATGTATTACTTCAAAGCCTACCGTGACCTGCTGGATGCTGGCACCATCAAACTGGGAGATACCGTGAATTTCTCCGTCCCTACGGGCAACTTCGGTGATATTCTGGCGGGCTACCTTGCAAAGCTGCTGGGACTTCCCGTGGGCATGCTGATCTGCGCTTCCAACGCCAACAATGTGCTGACGGACTTCATCCGCACCGGCACCTACGACAGGCGCCGTCCCCTGTTGAAAACCACTTCCCCCTCCATGGACATTCTGGTGTCCTCCAATCTGGAGCGTCTGCTGTATCTGATGAGCGCCTGCGATACCAGGCTGGTGGCGGAACTGATGCAGAAACTGAATGCGGACGGTGTTTACACCGTTCCTGAAACCATGAAAGATGCCATTTGCAAGGAATTCTGGGCAGGCTGCTGTGATGATGCCAAAGCTGCTGAGACCATTGCCAGAGTCTGGAACGAGCAGCATTATCTCTGCGATCCCCACACCGCCGCTGGCTGGGCTGTTGCGCAGGAGTATATACAGGCAACCGGTGATAACCGTCCCATGGTTGTGCTGTCCACCGCATCTCCCTACAAGTTCCCCGCAGCCGTTCTGGAGGCCATCGGCGGTGATCTTTCCGGCGACGAATTTGACCAGATGGAGCGTCTTTCCGAAACCACCGGCGTTGCTATCCCCGCCAACCTTGCCACCCTGCGGGGCAAGGCAGAGCTGCACACCGGCGTGATCAACAAGGAAGATATGCTGGATTTCGTTCTAGATTTGTGATTCAAATTTCAGTTTATCGTACTGCTTCGATAGTGAATGTAGGGGCGGCGACCCGCCGCCCGGCGGCACAATGTTACGAATTCGCCGAAATCCAATGCAAATTCGCAGCATTTCTCTGCGCGGGCGACCAATGGTCGCCCCTACATTATCTACGGCACACAGCGCGATAAACATCAATTTATATGGAGAAAGAATATGAAAAGAGTAACCATTCGCGTGCCGGCGACCACGGCCAACTTAGGCCCCGGCTTTGACGCTTTCGGCTGTGCCCTGAGCCTGTATACCGATGTGACCTTTGAAGAAACTGAGACAGGTCTGGAGATCACCGGCTGCCCCGAGGAATTTACCGGCCCGGACAATCTGGCCTATGTTTCCTACTGCGCCGCACTTGCCACCATGAGCGAGGAGCTGCGTGGCATTAAGATCCACATCGATGCCCACATTCCCGTCTGCCGCGGTCTCGGCTCTTCCGCCGCATTGCTGGTAGCAGGTGCCATGGGTGCCAATGTGCTGCGGGGCAACAAGCTGTCCACACAGGGACTTCTGAACATCACCAATGCCATGGAAGGCCACCCCGACAATCTGGCTCCCGCCTTCTTCGGTGGCCTGACTGCCTCCATGGTGGACAACGGCCTGCCGGTCTGCGTCAGCTTCCCCCTGCATCCTGACTGGGAGTTTCTTGCCCTGATCCCCGATTTCAACCTTTCCACCGCCAAGGCCAGAGCTGCCCTGCCGGATCAGGTCAGCCGCGCCGATGCCATCTATAATATCTCCCACGGTGCACTGGTGCTGAAGGCGTTGGAACTGGGTGACGAAAAGCTGCTGCGTAATGCCATGCAGGATAAGCTCCACCAGAACTACCGTAAGAGGCTGATTGCAGATTATGAAGAGATCGAACAGCTGGTGCGCACTACCGGTGCCGCCTTCTGCCTGTCCGGTGCCGGCCCCACCCTGCTGTGCATCACCCGGGACAAGGCGCTGCAGGAAAAGCTCGCCAAAAAACTCGATTCCATCACCACTGCCAATTGGGAAATGCTTCCCCTGCATGTGGAGTTTCAGGGTGCCCACGTCATCTGCACAGAATAACGGATCAAAGCGGCATGGTTTTCCATGCCGCTTTTTGTTACACAGTTCAACCACCGGTTGTTTTTGCTTTTCCACAGATGGTTTATTGCATTTTTCCGCCGCTCGTGGTAGAATGTCCCCATATCACTTACAAAAGGAGTTTGCCCATGATTTCACGAGAAATTTGCCAGCGTGTTCTGCAAAAAGCGGTGTCCACCGGCGCCGACTATGCGGAAATTTTCGCTGAAAACACCATCAACCACTCCATCAATATGATTGCCAGCTCGGTCGATTCCATTAAGGACACCGTCGTTGCTGGTGCGTCCGTGCGTGTTTATAAGGGATTGCGCTCTGTCATGGCATCCACCGTTGATACCAGTGAATCCGGCCTGCTGCGCTGTGCAGAATCCGCAGCCGATGCACTGGGACAGAGCGATGCTCCCATCGACATTGTATTGAAAGAACGCATCTTTGGTGACGCACATCCCATCCGTATCGTTCCCTCTACCGTTTCCAATAAGGAAAAGGTTGCCATTCTGAAAGAGGGCTACTTCGCCGCCAAGGAATATGACGCAGCCATCACGCAGGTCACCGGTACCCTGCTGGATGTGGATCACAATATCCTGCTGGCCACTTCCGAAGGCCTGTATACCCGGGACCGCCAGATCCGCACCCGTATGATGATCGACGCTGTTGCTGATAAGGGCAACGGTGCGCAGACCGGTGGCTGCCGTCCCGGCCGCCGCATGGGTCTTGAGATGTTCGAAACGATCCTGCCCGCCAATGTGGGCATCCACGCCGCCCGTCAGGCGGTCACCATGGCCGGCGCCGGCTACTGCCCCGCCAAGGTCATGCCTGTTGCCATCGAAAACGGCTTCGGCGGCGTTATCTTCCACGAGGCCTGCGGCCATTCTTTGGAGGCATCCTCCGTTGCCTACGGCCAGAGCCAGTTTGCAGGCAAGCTTGGCCAGAAAATCGCCAACGAGAAGGTCACCGCCATCGACGACGGTACTATCCCCAATGCCTGGGGTTCCATCAATATGGACGATGAGGGTCATCCCTCCCGGAAGAATGTGCTCATCGACAAAGGCATCCTCAAGAGCTACATGATTGACAACATGGGCGGCCGCCGCATGGGCATGGCACCCACCGGCAATACCCGCCGCCAGAGCTACCGCTACACCCCCACCTCCCGCATGACCAACACCTACATCGCCGCAGGCGAGGATAAGAACGAGGATATTATTGCCTCCATCGAATTCGGCCTGTACGCCAAGGAAATGGGCGGCGGCAGTGTCAATCCCGTCACCGGTGAGTTCAACTTTGCCGTTAACGAGGGCTATCTGATCCGGAACGGTAAGATCTGCGAGCCTGTCCGCGGTGCATCTCTGGTAGGCAAGGGCAGCGAGGTCATCCAGAACATCGATATGGTGGGCTCTGATCTGGATATGGGTCAGGGTATGTGCGGCTCTTCTTCCGGCAGTGTGCCTACCAATGTGGGTCAGCCGCTGGTCAGAGTTTCCAGCATCACCGTCGGCGGCCGTTAAGGAGGAACTACCATGAATTTCAACGAATTTAAAAACCATGTGATTGCCGCCTGCGAGGAGCTGGGCATCACCGAATATGAACTCTATTACAGTGCCAGCGAAAGCACCAGTGTGGAAACCTTCCGCCACGAGATCAACGAATTTACTGCCTCCCGCGACGGGGGTGTCTGCTTCCGCTGCATTGCAAACGGCAAGATGGGCTATGCCTCCACGGAGGATCTGAGCGCCCAGCAGGCCAAGGCTGTGGTTGCCAAGGCTGCAGATTCCGCAATGCTGCTGGAGTCCGAGGAAACGGTATTCCTCGGCGAAGGCGGTCAGGAATATGAAATGCTGGAAATCCAGCCCTACACACTTCCCGATACAGACAAGTTGATTGCTGCTGCGCTGGAAACTCAGGAGAAGCTCTATGCCGCCGATCCTGCCGTCATTGACTGCTGCCAGACCCAGTGTCTTGCCGAATCCAACGAAATCGCCATCTACAACTCCAAGGGGCTTGACCTGCACTATGAAAACACCGTTACCGGCCTGCTTGCCAGCGCCGTGGTTTCCGATGGAACCGAAATGGAAAACAGCTTTGAACTGAAGCTGGGCAAGCTGGAAGAAATCGACACGGGCGCACTTGCTGACAAAGCTACAAAAAATGCCAAGGCCAAGTTGGGCGGACAGGTAGCACCTACGGGACAGTATCCCGTGGTTTTCTCCCCCAATGCCATGTGCCAGCTGCTGGGCGTGTATGCCGGTATTTTCTCCTCCGAAGCTGCCCAGAAGGGTCTATCCCGTCTGGCCGATGCCGAAGGTTCCGTGATCGCCTCCGACATCGTGACGCTGGTGGACGATCCCTTCCACAAGGATAATCCCATGCCCATCAATTTTGACGCAGAGGGCAGCCCCACCCACAAGAAGAATGTCATCGAAAATGGCCGGCTCTGCACCCTGCTCTATAACCTGAAGACGGCCGCCGTAGCAGGCAAAAAGACCACCGGCAATGCCTCCAAGGCAGGCTATGACGGTGCCGTGGCCGTGCGTCCTTTCACACTGTATCTGGAGAACGGCACCGTTTCCGAGGAGGAACTGCTGCAACAGGTTGGAAACGGCGTTTATATCACCAATCTGGGCGGCCTGCACGCCGGTGCAAATCCCATCACCGGCGACTTTTCCCTGCAAAGTGCGGGTTTTATGATCGAAGGCGGCATCAAGACCACTGCCGTCAAGTCCTTTACTGTGGCAGGTAATTTCTACGACCTGCTGAAAAATATCACAGCCCTTGCCAACAACTGTGAGCTGCCCATGGCCATGGGCATGACTGCCTTTGGCAGTCCCAGTGTCCGCGTGGACGGTCTTTCCATCGCCGGCAAGTGATAACCTGATGTTTACCGCACAGTTGGGATTGATAACGTAGGGCGGGGGCTCGCTCCCGCCGCGCGGCAAAAATCTTACGGCTTTGCATTGGTTTTCGGAGAATTCGTAAGATGCTGCCGCCCCTACATTCATTATCGAAACTGTGCGATAAATTCCGATTTAAGCAAAGAAATCCGGATGTGCAATGCACATCCGGATCATTTTTATGCCGTAATGGATTTCCTTTTGTTGCTGCGCGCCACCACGCATACCGTCATGCACACGGCGGCCACATCCTGTTTATGCGTGTGGATTCTGCTTTCTCAACTCCAATCACACAGCAGCACCTGCTCAAACTCAAACCAGTCCCGGGTCAGATCCACCACCATATCCCATGCACCGGGATTGCGGAACTGATGATCCGCACCGGGGATCACCACCAGCCTGCAGCCTTCATTGATCCGGCGGAAATTGAGCATATCATCAATTGGAAGATACTCATCGTTTTCGCCGTGCAGCAATAAAATGGGTGTATCATAAATCGTCAGGGCGGTGTAGTTGCGCACCTGCTTATAAAAAGCATAGGACACATCGAATTTCCGTTCTGCATTTAAAGTAGCATGGCCTGCTGCCAGCAGTTCTTCTTCACTCATCCGCACCATGTTCAGCAAAGTCTCAGACATGCGCAGGTTCGGTGTCTGCAGCACCAGCTTGACCCTGCCCACCAGCTCTTCCAACTGGTCAATGGCAATCAGCGTGATATAAGCGCCGAAGCCACTGGCAAAAATGCAAAAATCCAGATCGGGATAGCGGTTATGCGCCCACTGAGCCGTGTACAGCAGGGTTTCGATGCAGGTATCCAACGTCAGCGCATCGCTCTGCATGGGGCTTTCGCCATGAGCAGGAAAATCGAAGCAGATCATGGCTGCGCCGAACAGGCTCATCTCCTCGGAAAGCGCAGACAAAATCTGCGTGTCCTTGCTGCCGCCAAAGCCATGGATGCCCAGAATGCAACGGCTGGGTGCGCCGAAATCCGGCTCATAAATTTTACAGGGAATCCTCAGATGCCCCTGCGAAAGAGAGAAATACCGTTCCATCGTCTCATCCTCGCATTTTCAGGAGTATAGATTCATGCGTAACATTTTACCACAAAATGGTTTTTATTTCAACATTTTTCGCAAGATCCGTTTTAAAAATCCGGTATAAATCCTTTGTCGGCCGCTTCGGCCGCCTGCGTAAAGCCCTGCAGGTCATTCAGATACATCCAGCTGAGGACTGCATCATACTCTTCATCGGTAATACGGCGGTCAAGGGGCGCTGATAGGCCGTCCATGGGGGTATACTGCCGCATGAGGCTCACGAGAACCTCCCCCGGTGCAAAGGTTTCGCCGATCCAGTCCAGAACGCGCAGGGAATTGTCCACGCATCCGGGCAGGATCAGATGCCGGATGATGGTGCCCCGCAGGATCTTATCCCCTTTCCACCGCACCGCACCGGTCTGGCGCACCATTTCGCGGATGGCAGCAGTTGCTACCGGAAAATAATCCGCTGCACCGGAAAGCGCCTTTGCAAGTACCGCATCGGCATATTTCAGGTCGGGCAGGTAGATATCCACCAGTCCCTCCAGCTTCCGCAAGGTCTCCACCCGCTCATAACCGCCGCAGTTATAGACAACGGGCATGGGCAGCTTCGGCTGCAAGGCGGGAATGATGGTCGGGAGGAAATGGGTCGGTGTCACAAGGTCGATATTTTCCGCGCCCCGGGCGATCAGGTCTTCCATAGCGGCTCGAAGCTGGTAACTGTCCATAGCTTTTCCCACTGCGCCGCCGGAAATCGCCCGGTTCTGGCAGTATTTGCAGCCCAGGGTACAGCCGCCGAAGAAAATCGCACCGCTGCCGCCGCTGCCCGCCAGCGCCGGTTCCTCCCATTTATGGAGCATAATTTTCGCTACCAGTGCTGTATCGGGACAGCGGCAGCAGCCCCGTTCTCCCGCACTGCGGTCAACACCGCACAAACGGGGACACAGGCTGCAATTTTTGTAGTCCATATTCGCTCCGCCTTTCATGTGTTTCAAATTTCAGTTTATCGCACAGTTATGCACCGCACCCAAAGGCCCCCTTGTGTAAAGGGGGCTGTCAAAAATCTCTGATTTTTGACTGGGGGATTGCCGTTTTTCACAACCCCTCCGGTCAAAATCCAAGATTTTGACCACCTCCCCTTACACAGGGGAGGCTCGC
>JAFYLN010000034.1 GCA_017537045.1 Oscillospiraceae bacterium
TCAGGCTTCACAGAAGGATCGGCGCTGACTTCATCGTAAGGGATGTAACCGGCATGCTTGGTGCCCAGATCCACCTGGATCTCAGTGTTACCGATACCGGTAACGGTTCCCAGAACCTTGTCTCCTGTATTTAAAGTCTTGATGGACTGCTCCAGCAGGGTAGCAAAATCCTCCTGCACAGTCTCAACATTGATAATTTCGCTCATAGTCTTGTTGACCTCCTTTATAATCCACGCCGGAGTTGATGCACCGGCAGTGATTCCAACATCAGTTACACCGTCAAACAGTGCGGCATTCAGTTCGGATGCATTATCCACCAATGCCACATTGCTGCAGTGCTCCCGGCAAATCATAGCGAGCCGGCCTGTGTTGGAACTTTTGGGGTCTCCCACAACGACCATTGCCTGACAATTCTTACTCAGCTGTGCTGCTTCTGTTTGCCTGATTTCAGTTGCTCTGCATATTGTATCAAAAATTTTCAAATTAGTAAACTGTTTTTTTGCAATTTTACCGCACATTTTCCACAAAAATTCAGTGCTGGTTGTTTGTGAAACCATACAAAGAGGTGTGTCGGATGCGGGATTTTCCAGTTTTATCCAGTTTTCCAGTTCTTCCGGGGTTTCAAAGATCAGGCAGCGGCTGCACCAGCCGGCAATACCCTCCACCTCCGGGTGGGCGCGGGTGCCGATGATGATGGGAAGCCGCCCCTCTTCCTCCGCTGTGCTGACCAGACCGTGGATGCGCTTGACAAAGGGACAGGTGGCATCCACAATCTGTGCATTCTGCTTTTCCAGCCGCTCGTAGACACTGCGGGACACACCATGGGACCGGATGATGACCGTTGCACCGGGAGGTACCTCCTCCGGCGCTTGGATCACGCCAACTCCGAGAGTCTCAAATTTGTTGACTACATGGCGGTTATGGATGATGGGGCCAAGGGTAACCACTTTTTTACCCAGTGCAGCTTCCCGCTCCACCGTCTCCACCGCACGGCTGACACCGAAGCAGAAGCCGGCATTTTTCGCTAATGTGACACTCATACAGGGATCTTCTTTCCGATGATCGCCTTCATTTCGGCAACCACCTGTTCGATATCCAGATCAGAGGTATCCAGCTTCACACTGTCGCGGCACATTTTCAGAGGTGCTACCTCGCGGTGGGTATCCTGATAATCGCGCTGCTGAATCTCCTTGAGAATCTGATCGAAATTGGCCTTCTGACCCTTGGCCAGCAATTCCTCGGTGCGGCGCTTGGCACGGACTTCTGCCGATGCGGTCAGGAATATCTTTACATCAGCCTTGGGAAGCACCACACTGCCGATGTCACGGCCGTCCATAATAACATTGTACTGCTTTGCCACGTCCCGCTGCATATCCAGCAGCATATCCCGGACAATGGCATGGGCAGACACAAGGCTTGCCTTCTGGGAAATATCCTGGGTACGGATGTCGGCGGTTACGTCCATGCCATTCATGATCATGTGCTGGACGCCCTCTTCATCGTACTCGATACCGATGGTCAGCTCGTCGATATAACGGGTGACACCGTCGATGTCCTTGGGGCTAACACCCCACAGATCGAGAAAATATGCCACGGTGCGGTAGATCGCACCGGTATCCACATACTGGTAGCCCATTTCCTTTGCAAGGCGCTTGGCGATGGTGCTTTTGCCCGCACCGGCAGGGCCGTCAATGGCGATGGAATATGTTTTTGCCATAGAATTTATCCTTCTTTCTCAGCGTCTTTGAACGGCAGGAAAAAGTCCAGCCGAACTTCATTGCGCTGTACATCTTCATTGGAATATTCCCGAAGATCGATTCGGGACAGGGCAAAGCCCTGCTTGCGGTAAAAAGAAATTGCCGGATAGTTGCAGCTTTGTGTTTCAAGAATCGTGCCCCGGCAGTTGGGAATGCTCCGGGCATATTCCAGCATGCGATTCATCAGTTCACGCCCAATTCCCTTGCCGCGGTAGGGTTCCATCACCAGAATATTACTGATCCGAAAAACATTGTGCCAGCTCTCTGCGCTGCCTTCAATAACACCGGCCAAGGTATCACCGTCAAAGGCACCTAAAGCTACCGGTTTTTCAAGCCAGTCACCAAACAGTTCGTCCGTAAATTGTTTTTCCTGCACCGTGGGGAACTTCCGTTCTTCAAGGGTCATTCCCAAATCTGTTGCGTTCACATGGTAGCACCGGTCTGTACAGTAGGAAAAAGTCAGCTTATAGCCCTCGTATTTCTTTCTGTCCAGCCAGATATGCTGAATTTCTCCCATCGCTCGTTCCTCTTTCTGGTTTAGTTACTTCTGAGTTTGGCAAGGGCGGCAGCTTCGCGGGAGACCACCTCTTCGGGGGTCAGGCACAGCTTACGGCCTACCTCCTCCGGACCGAGGGGCAGTCCGCCCTCCAGACCGAAACGGAGCGTCAGCAGCTTTGCATCCACATCGCTGAGGCCGGACAATAGATCAGAAATCCGCTGGCGCATCTGAAACAATGCGGTATCCTCCACGTGCTGCTCATCTTCCGGTGTTTCCTCTTCCGGCTCCTGTTCTGCTTTTGCACGGTTCATCAAGCGGGCACTATCGAGCATATTTTTCACCAGGGCTGTTTCCTCGATGCTCATGTGGATCTCTTCCGCAATTTCTTCGATGGTTGCATTGCGACCCAATTCACCCAGCAGGCGCTCGTCCACAGCCTTATAGTCTTCCAGCGCCTCCCGCATTTTCTGGCCCACACCGCTGGCACGAGCCTGTAAGGTAATCTGCTTTGCCATGGCTGCGCGAATGCAGCGGTCACTGATGGTCTCAAAATCGCCACCTTCATAGGAAACGATGGCCTGCCAAAGTCCCAGACTACCCTCTTGAATCAAATCCAGCAGCAGAACACCGTTTCCGGTCAGCTCCTTGGCAATCTCTACAACCCTGTTTAAAGACACATTCAGAAGCTGTTCCTGTGCACGCACATTCCCCTCCGCACATTCCATTGCCAGCACGGCAGGATCACCGCAGGCAGGGATCGCAGACAGTTCTTCCAGATAAAGCCGCAGGGGATCATTTTCCTCCAGCGCCGGCAACAGCGTGCCCTTTTTCACCAGTTCCGCCTCCCGGCGCAGCCGCAGGGCTGCTTCCCCGTTGCCGGATGCCTTGGGCAAGTCAGAAATATCCAGCATGAGACTGCGGCTTTCCAGCTCCAGCAGAGCTTCCTCCACTGCATCCTCTGATTCTTCTTCCATCATGGTCAAAAAGCGGGCAGCAGATACCATACCGCCCTTTTCACAGGAAGAAAGAAATAACTCCCACGGATTTTCTTCAAATGTAAATTCCAGATCATTCATTCAAAAATTCCTCCAAGCCCATATCTGCACCCAGTTTCTGCAGCTTTTCCATGGCCTGCTTTTCAATCTGACGGGCGCGCTCTTTGGAAACACCCAGCATACCGCCGATCTCCTCCAGCGAGTGGCAGACACCATCGTCCATACCGTAATGCAGCCGCAAGACCTGCCGCTGCCGCTCATTCAGCGCAGCCATCAACGATTCCATAGCCTGCACCAGTTCTTCATGTACCAGTTCCTCGTAGGGCTTTCGGGAAAGGACATCCTCCAAAAGGATGCCCAGCGTTCCGTCATCATTTCCCATAGGCGCATCCAGAGAACAGATTTCGGGATTTCGCTGAATCAGGGAAATCACTTTCTCCTCGGGTATGTCGCAGCAAGCAGCGATCTGCGCCATGGTGGGTTCTTCGCCGCTTGCCTGCAGCAGTGCGGTTCTTGCCTGTTCGATTTTGCGGATGCGCTCCGCCGTATGTACCGGCACGCGGATCAGCGCACCATGGTTGAACAGACAGCGGGTAACACCCTGGCGGATCCACTTTGTAGCATAAGTAGAAAAGCGG
The DNA here is from genome assembly GCA_017537045.1 of Oscillospiraceae bacterium. The sequence continues at coordinate 3,890 of JAFYLN010000034.1, forward strand.
TATTCCAGCGTATAATCAAATTTCTTCGCAGCTGCCAGAAGGCCGATGGAGCCCTCCTGAATCAGATCCAGCATCGGAACACCGCGGCCTGCGTATTCCCGGGCAACAGATACCACCAGACGCAGATTGGAATTGACCATCTGACGGATGGCTGCTTCATCTCCTGCGGCGCAGCGTTTGGCAAGGTCGCGTTCTTCCTCCGGCGACAACCGGGGATAGCGGCGGATCTCGCTTAAATACTGGCGCACATCGTCTTCGCCGGCAAAAAACTGCGTATTCAATTCCTTTTCCTGAAGCGCAGAACTCATGTATTGATTCCTTTTCTTCCCTGATAGGCCTTGCGCAGTGCCATGATATCATCTTCAGTGGTTACTTTTGATGCACGGTGTTCCGACTGGATCGTGCGGACGCAGTCCTGAAAGGCCGCTTCACTGACTGGGCCTGTCTGGCGCTGGAAAATGCCCGTAATATGGGACATTTCCTCGCCGCTCAAATCCTCCAGCACTGCAAGGGTAACTTCCATCCCCTGTTCGTGCCGGCGGCGCAGCTGTGCATAGACACTGCCCAGAAGCGCAGAGGAAAATTCCTCCTGCTGCAAATCTTTTGCAGCATCCAGCAGCGCCGGGTCTTTCAGCACCATCGCCAGCACATTTTCCTCCGCCACGGCGGATTTCATATTGTCATACCGGATGGCACGGGATTTGGGCTGAAGCGCCTGCGCAGGTGCCAGATTGATCTTCTCCTGCTTTTTACGTTCCCGCGCCATACGGCGTTTGAATGCCTTGTTCACTTCCAGCTTCATGGCATCATAGCTGATTTTTGCGTCATCTGCGGCGCGGTGGCCGTAAACTTCCCGCTGGACAGCGCTGCCAAGGGTGCTTAAAAATTCCGCAGCCTCTGCGATGAATTTCACCCGCTGGTCATCTTCACTTAAATCATATTTGCGGCGGATGGCACCAAGCTGATATTCAACCCGGTTAGACGATTCTTCCAGCAGGAGTTTGAAGCGGTCCGCGCCGAATTTCTTCAGGAATTCATCGGGATCTTTCGCATCCTTGATCTGCAGGACTTTTACCTGCAAACCGGCTTTTTCCAGAATGGGAATAGCGCGCTGGGTGGCATTCTGACCGGCTTTATCTCCGTCATAGATCAGCACAATCTGGTCGGTGTAACGGGTCAGGAGGGCTGCCTGCTCCTCTGTCAGGCTGGTGCCAAGGGATGCGATGGCATTGTCGAAACCGTACTGGTGCAATGACACAACGTCAATGTTTCCTTCCACAAGGATCAGAAAGCCCTGCTTCGTTTTTTTTGCAAGATTCAGTCCGAAGAGGTTCTTGCGCTTGTTGAAAATCAGCGTTTCGGGGGAATTCAGATATTTGGCAGCATCGCTGTCTTTTTTGATGATGCGGCCACCGAAGCCGATCACATTGCCCCGCACATCGATGATGGGGAACATCAGCCGGTCACGAAAGCGGTCGAAAATGTTGCCGTTTTTCTGAGAAACCGTCACAAGGCCTGATTCTTTCAGCTCTTCCTCCGTATAGCCCTTGGCCTTCATGGCTTTTACAAGGCTGTCCCAGCTATCCGGCGCGTAGCCCACACCAAATGTTGTCAGAATACCTTTACTCATGCCGCGGCCGAAGGCATACTCCAGCGCTGCTTTGCCCACAGGGGCATAAAGCTGACTGTGGAAAAAGCGGGCTGCTTCCTTGTGGAGTGCCCAGAGCCGCTCCTGCTGGCGGTAGCGGGACTGGTACTGCTCGTCCTCCGGCACCTGCATGCCGGCACGCTTCGCCAGCGTGCGGACGGCATCGGGATAGCTGAGCCCCTCCACTTCCATCATAAAGTTGACTGCACCACCGCCCTTATGGCAGCCGAAGCAGTAATAAATGCCCTTATCGGGAGAAACAGAGAAGGAGGCTGTTTTTTCACCATGGAATGGACACAGGCCAAACATATTGGAGCCGGAGCGTTTCAGGCTCACATACTGGCCGACCACATCTTCAATTGGATTGCGGGCAATAAGCTCATCCAGAAATGACGGGGGAAAAGCCATGGAAAATGCCTCCTTTCAAAAAAGTAAAGATTATTATATCATATTACCCCCGAACATTCCAGCCCGTGGGAATAAAAATCTCTTCAAATTTATCGACGGCGTAGTTATCCGTCATGCCTGCGATATAGTCACAGACGGTACGCTCCATACCGTCGAATGACAGCTGGGGCTGAAAATCCTCGGGCAGCATGTCGGGGTTATGGATGTAATATTCAAAGAGCCGCTGGAGCATGTCCTTGGCCTTGCTCTCCTGTGCCTTGGCAACGGGATTGCGGTAGACCCGCTCAAACATGAAGCTGCGCAGGTCGCGGAGCGCTTTATCCACCTCTGGAGACAGCATGACCGTTCCCGCTTCACGGGAGGTACGGATCATATCCGTAACCAGTGAATTGATGCGGACAGAATGGGTATGTCCCAGAACATCCGTAATGGCATCGGGGATATCGTGGTTGGTCAGGATCCCGGCGCGGATGGCATCATCAATGTCGTGGTTGACATAGGCGATCTGGTCACTGCGTCGCACCACCATGCCCTCCAGCGTGGACGGCCAGGGATCGCCGGTGTGGCAAAGGATGCCGTTTCGTACCTCATGGGTCAGGTTCAGTCCGTGACCGTCCCGCTCCAGCATATCCACCACACGCAGGCTCTGCTCATTGTGGCGGAAGGGCTTGCCCATGCAGCGCGACAGCGCATCCTCGCCGGCATGTCCGAAAGGCGTATGACCCAGGTCGTGACCCATGCCGATGGCTTCTGCAAGGTCTTCATTCAGACCCAGCGCGCGGGTGATGGTGCGGGCAATGCGGGTGACTTCAATGGTATGAGTCATGCGGGTGCGGTAATGATCGCCCTCCGGCTGCAAAAAGACCTGCGTCTTGTGCATCAGGCGGCGGAAGGATTTGCTGTGAACAATGCGGTCAATATCCCGTTGATAGCAGGTGCGCACATCCTCTTCCCGGTCTGCCTCAAACCGGGGGCGACCCTTGCTTTTGTCTGCAAAGGCTGCCTTGGGGTTCAGCCGCTTGTGTTCCTGCCGTTCCAGTTCTTCCCGTACCGTCATAATACCCACTCCTTTGTCAAATTGGAATTGGCTTAATCCTTTTTCAAGCCGAAAAAGCCAAGTGCTGCCCCAACAAGCATTGTGGCAATACCGATATACTGAGGTGTCAGCATATAATTTGCTTGAACATCCATATCCGCAAAACCTAATGTGCCAATGGAATACATAATGGCACCGCCAATAAATAACAAACCACCCAAAATAACATTCTTCATAAAATCACACTCCTTTTTCTTTCTCAAATAGGAAATGCCCGGTATTCTTTACCCGTTTCCATGCCTTCTACGGTTGCCGCGGTCATATCGGTCAGCCTGTCGAGAAAGGCTTCCGCCTGATTTTCCGGGAACAGCAGTTCCAGTTCCACCTCTGCACCGAACTGGGTATCGCGGATGATGCCGCCGAAAGCGGCAACTTCCAGTTTGACCCGCTCGTAATATGTATAGGGACAGGGCACATACAGCACCGTCCAGACCCGTTTCATGGACTTTCCAGCCGCATCCACCGCGATCTTCGCGCCCTTGGTGTAAGCCCGTACAAGGCCGCCTGCGCCCAGCAGGATGCCGCCGAAATAGCGGGTCACCACGCAGACGCAGTTATACAATCCTTCCCGCTGCAGCACCTGCAGCATGGGCATGCCGGCGGTGCCGCCTGGTTCTCCATCGTCGGAAAACCGCACGGCGCCATCCCGGATGATGTAGGCCCAGCAGTTATGGGTGGCATCATAATGCTGCTTCTTCATGGCCTGAATTTTTTCCAGTGCCGCTTCTTCCGTATCCACCGGCCAGAGTCTGCCGATGAAGCGGGATTTCTTCTCTATAAATTCATCCTCGCCGAAGTCGGTCGGCACCAGATACTCGTCCAAAATCACACTTCCTTCATGACGTACTCCCGCAGTCTGCCGTAGAAAATATCGTCCAGAATCGTTTCGATTTCAATGCCGTCAGCGGTGTATTCCGTATTTTTCACCTGTGCATTGTTATGGAGTGTCTCCACCATGCCTCCCATGGAGTACGGCAGGCGTAGCACCACATGATGGCGCACCTGACCCAGCGCACGTTCAATGGCGCAGAGCAAATTCTCCATACCTTTGCCCTGCTTGGCGGACATGGCAACCACATCATCACCTGTGGGAATCTCTTCCCGGCTGACAAGGTCTGCCTTGTTATAGCACCGCAGCACCGGTACACCGGGCTTGGCCAGCTTGGTGATGAGTTTTTCCACCACCTCGATGTGCTCATCCTTATTTTCGTCGGATGCATCGATCACGTGCAGCAGCAGGTCCGCGTATTCCAGTTCTTCCAGCGTGGCCCGGAAAGCATCCACCAGATGGTGGGGAAGCTTTGCGATAAAGCCGACGGTGTCCGAGAGGATGACCTCCAGATTGTCGGACACTTTCAGCTGGCGTGAGGTGGTATCGAGGGTGTCAAAAAGCCGGTTGTTGGCTGGGATGCCCGCACCGGTCAACTGGTTCAGCAGGGTGGATTTACCTGCGTTGGTGTAGCCGACGATGGCAACAACGGGAACAGAATTTTTCATCCGGCGCTCGCGCTGGACGGAGCGAACCTTCCGCACCTGTTCCAGCTCGGTCTGCAGCCGGTCGATCCGCTCGCGGATATGGCGGCGGTCGGATTCCAGCTTGGTTTCACCGGGACCCCGGGTACCGATGCCGCCGCCCTGACGGCTCAGGCTCAGACCCATACCGGACAGGCGGGGCAGCAGGTACTTGTACTGCGCCAGTTCCACCTGCAATCTGCCCTCCTTGGTTTTGGCACGCTGGGCAAAAATATCAAGAATCAGGGCGCTGCGGTCAAGGACGGTAACACCGATGATCTCCTCCAGCGCACGGATATTACCGGGGGATAGTTCATTATCAAAGACAACCATGGTGGATTGGGTAAATTCCACCAGCATTCTGACCTCCTGTGCCTTGCCCTCGCCGATGAAGGAATGGGAATCAGGGGTGTGGCGGTTCTGCAAAATTTTACCGGTGCAGAAGCCTCCGGCGGTTTCCAGCAGTGCTTCCAGCTCTTCCAGCGTTTCATCCGTGGCAGTCTGTTCTTTTGTAAAGCAATCGGCGTTCAGGCCAACCAGCACTGCCCGCTCCTGCACATGTTCTTCAAAATTCATTTCCATAATTTCACGCTTATTCCTTATTCTGTCTTGCCGTCAGCGGCAGGCGTTCCAATGTCATCCGGTCGGTATCATAGGCATATTCGTAGCCATTGGTTCCGCAATACCGGATAAAAAGCCCATATTCCCGGTCGGCATTGCCTTCCAGATTCACTTTCCACAGTTCCAGCTTGCCGCCAAAGGTATATTCCAGCACTGCATCAGGCTGCCGCGCGGGCACTTCCCCCAGCCGGCCACGGCCTGCGTTGATAATCGCATTGTATACAAAATAAATATTCTCCCGGGAAAGCGCAAAGCTTTCCTCCGCTGTTGTGACGGTGACACCGCCTTTGCGGTAATTGACGTTGGTAGTCTGAGAAAAATCGCCCGCGAAGGTACGGAAACTGCTGTAATACATATATCCGCCCACAAACAACGCAATAGTAAACACCATGGCTGCAACAGCCAGTGTGGTCACGCTGAACAGCTTCCATTCTTTTTTCGGTTTATTCTCTTTTACAGCAACCTCTTCATACATTGCAACTACTCCTTTCATCACAGCCAGCAGTCCAAATCTATCTGGCAACACCTCATTGATTTTAGTATACCACATTCTGTCCCCTCTGTACAAGAAGCCTACCAAAAATATACAAAAAAATTCCGCACCACGCTGTCGTGGTGCGGAATAGTCGTGCTTACTTCAGGCCGAAGCGCTTGTTGAAGCGATCAACACGTCCACCGGTGTCAACCAGCTTCTGCTTGCCGGTATAGAAAGGGTGGCACTTGGAGCAGATCTCGACACGGATCTCCTTCTTGGTGGAGCCGGTGGTAAAGACGTTACCGCAGTTGCAA
>JAFYLN010000035.1 GCA_017537045.1 Oscillospiraceae bacterium
ATAAACGTCTGAGTGAATAGATTTCCTATCCACCTCCGACGCGCAAAGCCGGATCACGAATTTCATAGTTGACTGTGCGGGTTTGAGCCGCACCCGTAATTCTTTTTTGAGTATTGTGGTGGGAACCCGTACAGCACCGTACTCCCATACTCATTTGGTGCGTACGCACCAGCCTCGGATTGTTTTGATCCCGAAGGATCCCTTGCATTGATTTTCCTTAGTTGTTGTAGATACCTTTTGTTGTTGAAATCGGATAGACTTGTCTCCATCTCACGATGGACTCGGATAACTTTACAGGCGCAACCTACCTGTATATATAAAATACCATAGAAATATTGCGAAATTGCCAGAATTTTGTAAATAGACTTTAAACTGGCTGCAAATTGAGTTCTTTTTCTTTATTCTTCAGCCAATTATCAAGAATTACTTCGTCCGGATAATTCATCTCAGGATTGTGGGAATAGCAGAAACTAAGGGTATCGTCTTTTCCAAGCTTTTCATAGAGGGTGGGCCTGAGAAATTTGGTTTTTCGGTCATTGTAAGCGGACCGCTTCGACTGCCTGGGGTCGTTGGTTTCCTTGCTAATAAGAACAGGATTCCTTTTCACTGCGAAACAATACAGCTTTTCCGCATCCTCACTATCCCCATCGCTGAGTTCGTAAACGATAGCTTTCTTTTCATCCTGAGATTTTGCTGTATTTACTTTTGTAGGAGTACAATATCCAAGTTGTTTTGTAAGGGTTCTTAAGGCATCTCCTAAATGCTCATAGTCTGGCGGTATCCTAAAGAAGATACGCAATTCCATTGCATCGGCCATTAAGCCGTTGGAATTGGCAGGTACAAGCAGATGATGTTTAAAATTTTCAGGATGCAGGAAATCAAGCTTTAATAAGGCATACTTTTCTTTTGTTTCTTCCGGCGAATATAGGATTACAAGAACGATGTAGTTTACTTCTTTGAAGGGAAACCGAAAACTATCAATAGTCCAGCCCTTTTCTTTCATATCAGCTCTGAGGGAAAATAAGTTTTGTAAAGGTCCCATAATATCACCCCTTTTTCTGGATTATAGCAAAATTCGTGTGTTGAATGCAGTTGAAATATCTGCACGACATCCATAAAGTAACAAAAATCGCCTGCGTGAGTTTGGATACTCATGCAGGCGGTAATCATTATTCTTCTATTCCATCAATCAAAGCATCATATGTCGTATTCAGAGCTTTCTTGATAGCTTGCAGTTGTGTCGCTTGGATGTGCTGCGTACAACGTTCAATCTTCACGAGACACTCACGGGTCATGTCGCATCCATCAATCTGAAGCATACGAACAAGATCCGTCTGACCCAGCTTTTGAGCCTTACGGATTTTTCTGATATTCTCACCGATACGAAGATCTTGCTTAATTTTCTGTTCCATACCAACACCCCAAGTGGACTTAATTTGGTCCATTTGGGTTTATTTTATTAGTTGGCTATGATATAATGGGACTAGTTCTGGTCCATTTGATAAAATAGACAACCTTTAGGTCAGGTGATTGTATGAAAAGCTGTTTCTTTATCGGTCACAGAGAAGCCACATTAGAAGTGCTTCCAGCATTAACGGAAGCCATAGAACAGCACATCGTAGAGTATGGGGTCACAGAGTTTATCGTTGGCAATTACGGTGGATTTGACCACATGGCTGCAAAAGCGGTGATTGCAGCAAAGGAACAGCATCCAGGAATAACCCTATCCATGCTGATTCCCTACCACCCGGCAGAGCGGCCAATTAAACCGCCACAAGGGTTTGACAACACTTTCTACCCTCCTGGTATGGAGAAGGTTCCTCGCAAACTTGCTATCGTCCGGGCCAATCGATATATGGTCGATCATGTAGACTATTTGATTGCCTACGCATGGCACCCGGCAAGCAATGCACGGGATTTGGTAGAGTATGCACAGAAAAAAGGTGTATCATTTATTAATCTGGGCGAACTTGAGTAGTATGCATTAGCTTCCTGTGAATTTTGTTGTATTTTGTCGATTATCGAGCTATAATATACATATACTACATTAAGTTTTGCAACAATTTCGGTCAATTACACTTCTTAATATAGATATTAACAGAAAGAGGGCGCGAGAATGAAACTGATTATATACAAAGGTTTCGATATATCCTTTTTAGAGCAACTGGATGGAACACCCCTTGTCGATGGCGATATTACAGCAAAAATCAATGTACTATCCTTTCAAAAGAAAACCCGAAAAAATCTTGAAAGAGAACTGCTTGACCTTGAAGACTCCGATGTGGTTTGGATTACATACCAAGAGTATTCTCTAATTAAGGCTAGGGTTGATGAGGCCGTTGCTGAAGACGGTCTGGAAGTTGTAATTTACAAAAACAATCTCTTCCCAGACTACTACCCTATTGAATTTACGCTTACAGAAGACCTTGCTGCAGAAATTGAGCATGGCCTTGATGGGCAGGAACTAGGAACACTCAGCGATGACTGCACGAAATTTCTTGCCGTGTATAATGCATTGGCTCACATTGATGGTCAGTACTATGGCAGTTTTTTTAACTACGAATATGAAAAAACAGAGCGGATTACTGTAAGCGATTTCTATCCTGCAGGCCGACTGCACAGTGACAAGGGCGATACGGAATTTCAAATCTATTTGAACGAGGATATCGAAACATATCTGAGAGACTTATCCGACCTTAGTGCAATTATGCCAAAAACAATTGGCATTCAGACAACAGGCGGAGAAGTATCCAATAGAATTCTCAATTCCCTGCTTGCATACTGCCAACAGCATAAGATTAAAGCTCATAGGCATTATGAACAGCTTGCCGAAGACTCTGCTCAAGAAGCCGAACTGATCAAAATCGCACAAGAAGATATTGGCATTGAAGGGTTCAAGGAGTTTAGAACCATTCCGTTTTATAAGAACCCCGATATTGACAAAGAGGTTATTGAGATTTCCCAAGGTCAAATCATTAGAGATATCATCCGCCAGGCAGAAAATTCGTATGCGGATGAAAAAGGAAAAACTTTCCGCGACATCTTTATCACTGCTTCCACCGGTGCTGGCAAATCTGTTATGTTCCAGATTCCAGCGGTGTATCTTGCAAAAAAGTATAATAAGCTGACAATTATTATTGAGCCTGTAAAGGCACTGATGCAAGATCAGAAAGAAAAGTTGATTAAAAGCGGATACAAGCGTGTTGAAGCATTTAACTCTGATCTGATTACTCAGGTTGAAAAAGAAGCTGTTCTGAAGAGAATCAAAGATGGCGAAGTAGACTTGCTGTATTTGAGTCCCGAAACATTATTGTCCTACTCTATTGAAACAATCATCGGAGATCGTGAGATCGGTTTGCTTATCATAGATGAAGCCCATATTGTTACAACCTGGGGTGTTGGATTCAGACCGGATTATTGGTATTTAGGAAGCTATATTAATCGTCTTCGTCATAATATCCAAACAACACGAGGTGTCAACAGAAAAACATATCACTTCCCCGTTTGTGCATTTACCGCAACTGCAATCAATGGTGGTGTCGATGATTCTGTTGGAGAAACAATAATCAGCTTGTATATGGAAAATCCAATAAAGTACATTGGATACACAAAGCGTACCGACATCAAGTTTAAGATCGATATCAAGTCACGTTCCAAAAAACCTAAGCCGGAATATGAAGCAGCAAAATCTGCTGATTTAAGTGTCCGCTTGCAGCAATGGATCGATAAAAAAGAAAAAACCATTGTATATTTCCCATATGCATCTCTCGCTGGTGATGCTAAGAGAGGTCTGCGTAGTTTTGCAGGCATCACCATGAGTGATAGCATTGGAACCTATACCGGCAGGAATATCGACGAGCAGAGCATCGAATACTTTAATGCTCAAAAACGCGAAACCTTTGAGAAATTCAGAAAAGGTACTGCTCCAGTAATGTATGCAACAAAAGCATTCGGCATGGGTGTCGATGTTAATGATATCAAAAATGTATATCATTACGCTGCAACCGGTAATCTGTGCGACTATGTACAGGAAATTGGTCGTGCTGCCCGTAAGAAATCCATGACAGGATATGCCATTACTGACTTCTACTACAATGATCTAACCTTTATGAAGGTTTTGTTTGGTATGTCCCAGATTAAGCAATACCAAATCAAAAAAGTTCTTGAAGGAATCTATGAAACTCACAAAAACAAAGGGTATGCACGAAGCTTCTTGATTTCGCCTGAATCCTTCACATACATTTTTGGCGGTGACGACTCTTCCTGCATTAGCCAGCTTAAGACTTGTCTGCTTATGCTGGAAAAGGATCTCTACGATAAGTACAACTATAAAGTTCTTATTTCCCGTCCGCAGAGCGTATTCACGAAAGCATATGTGGTTATTCAGCGGGAACATTTGCAGGATGTATTGAATTCTAGGTTTGGTCGCTGCTTTACCTATATCCAGAAAGGCCGATATAAGGAACTCCAGAAGGATGGTACACTCTTAAGTGATGCCGGTGATATTTATTCTGTTGATCTGAAGCGAATTTGGGAAGACTTCCATCCTAACATCTCCTTCCCGCAGTTTAAGTATTGGTACTTTAACAAGCAGGCAGCAGCGCACAACAATGTAGAAATCATGCCCGGAATTCGTGATTTCTTCGCACCCAGGCAGAAGGTTTCCGTTGAAGCCAGCAAGGAGTATTTGCTTTGTGATATTCGCAATATGCTTTTGGATGACTTTGAGTTTATCGCCAACACTCTCTACGATAACTTCCGTAAGCAATATTTTACTATCGAAGATTTTGCAAAACTAATGAGCGAAAGATATGGAATGGCAAAGGCTCGGATGATTGCAAACTCTCTCTTTGATCTTGTCGATCCCAATTGCACCTGTGTAAAGCGTAGAACAAATGAAGCAATCGGTCGTACACAGTACTTTCTTGCAAACGGCAACTTCAAAGAGTATATGCGCAAATCTGTTACGAAATCTAAAATCATGAGCAATTTCTCGGGTGTTAAGAACGCATCCTACTCTTCCTACATGAGTCTGGCAAACGATGAATGGTCCGCCCTTTCTTTGAAGCTATTGTCTGTTTTCGGATACATTACCTATGAAATTGTTGGTGGTGAGGAACCGGAGATCTTCATCCGCTTGAACGATCCCAGCAAGATTAGAGGAATTGTAATGGGTAACATCTATTATTCCAATAACTATGTTACAAAAGCCAGACAAAAGCATGAGCGCGATGTTGCAATTCTCTCTAAGTTCTTCACAGAATTGAAAACAGATGGTGAACGTTGGGATTATATCGAGGACTATTTCCTTGGTTACGATGTGCTGGTTAAGGGGGAGGAAACCGTAGAAGGTGTTGAAATGCGCCGTTCTATTGATAAGGAGCATTCTTATACAACAAACGCAATCAGCCGCTGGACAGGTATATATACTTTCTTTGATGAAGCTGATCATCCATTGCTCAAAAAGATGGAAGAATGTGGTGTGCCGAAACCGGAATATCTGGAAACAATCATCAAGAACTCTACACTTGGCGATTACATTCTTATGTCGTGGCCCAGCAAGAATGTACTTATTTGTGATCATGAAACACCCGATACGGTGATGCGAAACTATGCTGCAATGGGATGGCATGCCTATAAAGTAGCTGAAATTGACTACGAGCAGATCGCAAGGGAGCTGAAGTAATATGTGTGCAATGATGTACCCTCAGAAAGAAGACATAACCGATCTCCCATTTTCCGAAAGAGAAGTATACGAATTTCTCGAAAAGCTCGGTGACGGATATGTTATCTTTCACTCCGTGCAATGGATGAAGCGCAGCAACAAATGGAAATCCACATGGAAAGAAAATGACTTCCTAATTCTGCACAAGAAATTAGGAGCGCTTGTTCTGGAAGTAAAAGGTGGAGATATCGTTTATCGTGATGGTGTGTTCAATCAAATTAACCAAGCAACCAACGAAATTCATGTTTTGAGCGAAAAGAAGCGTAATGATCCTTTATCTCAAGCAATTGATGGTATCTATCATTATCGCCGTGCCCTCTCGAACATTGCATATGATCTTGATTCACGATTCCCTATTGAAGCTGCAGTATGGTTTTCTTCTTGTGAGATTAAGGATAAGATCCAGAGCTTCCCTATTGCGTATAGGGAAGCTTCCGGAGCTGTTCTTGGATATGAATCCTTCGCAAAAGGATCACAAGCAATCTATGATATTTTCGAATTCTATGGGTCAAAGGGAAAAGTCAATATTACCGACGAAGAATTTGAAAGAATCGTTGATATGATCGCAGCAGACTTTGAACTAATTACCGCTCCAGGCGCAAAGAAGAATGCTCTCGAAAAAGCCTTCTTGAAACTTACCAATGAGCAAACCGGACTACTCGACTACATATCTGAACAAAACAGCGCAACCATCCAGGGTGTTGCCGGAACAGGAAAAACACTAATTGCCAAAGAAGCCGCCAGACGCTTCGGTGCCGAAGGAAGGAAAGTTCTGTTTCTTTGTTTCAATCGGATGCTGTTTAGTTTCTTGTCCCATATGTACCCGTATGAGAATGTGACCTATTACAACATTCATACTTTTATAACGAAATACGCAACCGAATGGCATGATTTGTCTAGTCCCAAGGATAGAGCGAAAGCACTTATGGCAATTGACTGGGACAAACTAAATTTTGATGATGTTATTATCGATGAAGGCCAAGATTTTGATAATGACGAAATAATCTATTTCAAAGAATATTGCGAATTGGTAGAGGGACACTTCTTTGTGTTTTATGACAAAAACCAGTTGTTAACTACCCAAGAAGTACCCAAATGGATACGAGATTCTGAATGTAAATTGGTGCTTACCAAAAACTGCCGTAATACGTACGAAATTGCACTTACTTCGTATAATGTCATTGATGTAGAACTCAATCAAAAGATCACCATGGTAAACGGTGATAAGACCAGCATTAGTTTTGTCAAAGGTGATCCGTTGATGAAACTGAGCAGATTGATCAAGCACTATACTGATGATCAGAATGGTTACTCTTATAGCGACATCGTTATTCTGTCACTTAAAAAGGAAGAAGACTCGATTTTAAACGGTATCCATAAGCTATCAGGTATTCCGATCTCACGCGAGCAGAACAATTCGTCCATTCTTTTTACGACTGCAATTAAATACAAAGGTCTGGAAAGTCGAGTAATAATCATTACCGATATAGATGAGAATGCGTTTAGCAATGAGGAAAAGAAACGAGTGTTCTATGTCGCTTGTTCTAGAGCAACACAGCGTCTATCCTTATTTATCAACGCAGACGAAGACGGAATAAAGCGGATCGCTGATGCTATCGGTGGTGGCAAAAGATTTGCTCCGCAGGGAAAGATTATTATGAAAACGCAATCCCAGGTAATGGAGCTGTAATTCCAGAGGTGAAACTATGATTATTAACGGAATAGAATATTTTGTCGGATTGTATACGATGGGAGAAGATGGTTCCCCGAACGATGAAATGTATTTTGAGGATTTTTATGCACTCAATGATTTTATTCGGCAGAATGCAGATAACTCTAAGTATTTAAGAGTCCAAATGTGCTACTCATTGGTGGAAGTAATTGATGGAGAACTTGATGCATTTAGTTGGCTGAGTAATATTCAGTGGTCCGTGTTTTCTGACGAGCAGATTCAGGATGAGATTGATAACTTCATTGAAGATGAAAAGGAAAATGCAGAATACTGGGAAATGGCGGATGAATTCGATAGAGGGATCCATTATGTTACGGAGAAAGCGGATTATCGTAAAAAGCAAGCTCATCTCAAAGATTTAGCCTATGTTTGTCCAACTTGTATCCGCAATGTTGAGGATTGCCGTTGTGCAGTCTACCCCTATTATCTTGTCCAAATAGATAAATTGATGGTTCCGATCATCAGGGAACTGAATAAAAAAGGCTATCGAACAACAGGCTGCTGCGCTGGGCATCCCGATGATGCTGCCTTTACTGTTTCTGGCATATATATTGCCTTTGCGGAAGAGTATGATTTTGATGAACCTTTCCCAGAAGGCGGAAAATACAGCAGGTCTCGTCACATCATTCAGTACCAACCCGCGGTCGAAGGATATGACAATCTGCTTGCGTTCCAACAAGAAATACTTGATAAGTTGGCAGATTGGGCAGAGGCCTTGCTAGAAGTCGGATTCTTTGATGATGCATTGGAAGACAATTAAGATATTTTGCTAATTAGGCCCCTATGTGTAAGAGTAGTTCTTCACATAGGGGCTATTTATCGGCAAATAACAATCGATTTGCCGTGCGTGCGCGGTTGATATTTTGCCGGTAATGGGGTATAATACAGATAAGAAATTTTACTAGGAGGTAATTATGGAATATTTATCTGTTGCGAAAATGGCTGAAAAATGGGGGATTTCCGAACGAAGTGTGAGAAATTACTGTGCCCAAGGCAGGATTGCAGGTGCTAAGCTTATCGGCAAAACTTGGTATATTCCGGAAAATGCTCAGAAGCCAGAGCGGACGAATAAGAAAAAGGCCGATCCCTCTTTACTGCAGATTCTGCGGGAGCAGAAAGCGGCTAAGATGACCGGCGGTATCTATCATAAAGTACAAATCGACCTGACCTATAACTCCAACCACATAGAGGGGAGCCGCCTGACCCATGATCAGACCCGGTATATCTTTGAAACCAATACCATTGGTTTTGAAAATGAGGCTGTGAATGTAGATGATGTGATTGAAACCTCCAACCACTTCCGCTGCATCGATATGGTGATCGACCAGGCAGGTTTTGCTCTAACAGAGAAGTTCATCAAAGAGTTGCATTACGTATTGAAAACCGGCACCAGCGACAGCCGTAAGGATTGGTTTGCTGTGGGTGAGTACAAGAAGCTCCCTAACGAGGTGGGCGGCAATGACACTACTTTGCCAGAAAAGGTTTCTGAGGAAATGCGTAAATTGCTGGCTGACTATAATGCATTGCCCTCTAAGAGCTTTGAGGACATCGTAGCCTTCCATGTAGCCTTTGAACGCATTCATCCCTTCCAGGACGGAAATGGCCGTGTGGGCCGTCTGATCCTCTTTAAGGAGTGCTTGAAAAATAACATCGTACCGTTCATCATTGAGGATAATCTGAAGCTATTTTACTATCGTGGTCTCAAGGAATGGGATCGTGAAAAAGGTTTCCTTATGGACACTTGCCTCACCGCACAGGATCGGTTTAAGGCTTATTTGGATTACTTTAGGATTTCTTATTGATAGAAAGCGTAACCCTCCCTGTTGAATTAACAGGGAGGGTGTTGCGTTATAGAACAGATGATTTTCCTTATAGATTGTTTAACAGCGTTTGCAATTCCGAGTAGGAAATGATAGGTGCGTACGCCACTGAGAAAGTGCGTGCTGACCGCAGGTCGTTGTGCATGCGTTCCGGCTGAATTGTGCACGCATTCCGCTTGAAATTGTGCATGGCGGCCAGGGCCGTTGTGCATGACCGCCATGCAGCTTTCTTGCTAGATTACAGGATTTTACTCGGCTATTGCCCCACGCTTTCTCATAGAGTCGCCTTCAATCTTGACCGTATGGGAGTTATAAATAATCCGGTCACAGATGGCATCGGCCATGGTCGGGTCATATAGCGAAGCGTGCCATTCATTCACATCAAACTGGGAACAGAAGATGGTGGATGAAACCTTATTTCTCGCTTCAATCAGTTCCAACAGATCCCTGGCTTCACTCTCTTTTAGGGAATACAGCAGCCATTCATCCAGAATGAGCAGGCTGACTTTCTTGTACTTCCGCATCAGTTCACGGTATGTACCGGACCCTCGGGCCACAGCAATCTCCACCAAAAGATCCGGCAGTCGAATGTATTTGACCTCATAGTAGTTCCGGTTAGCGGCCAAACCCAAGGCGCAGGACAGATAGGTCTTTCCTGTGCCGGTAGCACCCAGAATAATGACATTCTGTGCCTGTTGGATGTAGCTACAGGACGCAAGCCGCAGGATTTGTGCCTTGTCCAACTTTCTTTCCGGCAGGAAGGAGATATCTTCAATACTGGCTCCCGGCGCGGAATATCCGGCCTTCTTAATAAGCTTCGCAAGACGGTTGCTCTTTCTGGAACTCCACTCCGCATCCACCAGGATAGAGAACCTTTCCTCAAAGGATAGCGACTGGAATTGCGGATCCGTCAGTTGCTCAGCAAAATGAGATGCCATGGTACCCAGGTGCATCTCGTTCAGTTTGGAAATTGTTTCGTTCGTCAGCATTACTTATCCCTCCTGTAGTAGTCAGCACCCCTAGTGAATCCCCGTCTGGACGGTGTAGCTTGCTCCGGTTCAGAATCGTTGCTCAGAAGCTTGTCTTGTCCGGACTTCAGAATGGATTGTATGCTTTTCAGACTGGGAGCAGTTGTGAACGTCAATGCTTTGATGCAGGCATTCTCCACTCTGTCTGCCGAATAGGTGTCAGACAGCTTCAGCAGTGCCATACAAGACTTATATCCCTGCTGCTCCACTTTGTGCATAGTAAGAAAATGTCGCACAACGACGGCAGTATTGGCACCAATCTGCTCCGCCCAGCGGATAAACCTGTCTCCGTTCCACTGTAAATATTTTTGGTGGTCTGGCGGCATATGACTCTCATTTGTGCTATACTGGTTAGGGCGGCCATGCAGCCGCGGATGAGAGGCAATTCGGTTGCCGTTGAAGAAAACCTCGACAGTGCGGGAGGTCAACCGTACATCGACTTTTTGCTTAATGTACTCATGCGGAATGGAGTAGTTCTGCTTCTCCACGGAGATATGGTAGTTGTACTGGACTGTGGCAATTTTCCAGACAGCTACCTCAAAGGGAGTGGCAGGCAACGGCAAAAGGAATGGCTTTTCTTCCTCAAACACAGCTGCACGGCTGCCCTCTTTCTTTTGGAAAGGTTTATGGTTGAAGTCGTACAGTTTATCCCATATTGCTTCATTCAATTCCGCAATAGAAAAGAACTTACAGTTCCGCAAAGCGGCAAGAATCCATGTGGATACGATACCAACGGAACCTTCTACCGCCGCTTTATCCTTAGGAGTACGGGGACGGGCAGGCAAAATAGCCGTGCCGTAATGCTCCGACATCTCCCGATAGGTTTTGTTAATAACAGTCTCATCCTTGGTGTTCTTAATGACACCGGTTTTGAGGTTATCCGGCACCAGAAGCCGGGTTGCGCCGCCGAAATGCTGATACGCATGGACATGGGCGTTGATCCAGGCTTCCTGCTTCATGTCCAAGAAAGCCTCTGTGTAAGCATAGCCACTGTACGGCAGTACGGCAACAAACAGATATGCCGGAATTATTTCGCCGGTATCCGTGTCAACAACGGCCGCAGTCTGACCGGCCCAGTCTACCTGCATGGTATCGCCGGGCTTATGATCCAGATGCATGGTAGCTCTGGTCTTCTGGACATAGTCAGAGTAATACTTGTTGAATTGAGTGGACTGGTACGGGATGTCGCCGTTGGCTCTGCATTGCCCACAGTATTCCACCCACAGCAAGCTCAGCGTAACGCCGCTTTTCTGCATCTCCCGGTGAACATACTCGTAATCCGGCATGCGGTACATAGAACCTCCACCGGAAGTCGGGAACAGCATCTGACGCAGAGCTTCGTTGGTGCAGTCCCTGGCCAGTGCCCAGGTGATACCTCGCTCCTGGGCTGCGTTGAGGACGTTGCGCACGGTATTTCTGGAACACTGACAGGATGCAGCAATGTCCTGTTTCTGGATCCCGAATGCAGCCAGCCTCAGGATCTCCTTGTAATTGGTCATATACAGACCTCCTATAATAGATTTGCATCTTACGATGCTGAACCCATTATAAGCGGCCAAAAATCCATGCACAACGGCAGCGGTGACCATGCACAATTTCGCCGGTCAGCGTGCACAACGCGTGCGGTCTGCATGCTCAACCGCGCCCGGCGTATTCAATAGGAAATTGTATTTTTTTATATCTCGATGCGAAAAGTTTGTTTGTTACCATATATGGGACAACTGTGAATTGATCTTTTTTTACACCTAGAGAATCAAGAACTTTTGATACGTTTTGTGTCATATAGTCAATCCTCTTTTGGAACTTCTCATCATACTTTCCTTGATAAAAAAAGCTCTTTTGCTGCATCTGATCCTCATATATGGACCCAACTTTTTGGAGAACCTTGCTTTCCACTATCCATATTTCTTTTCGTTCCATACTAATTGCCAGGATGTCATAATCCCCTAGATCGTCAGGATAATTATCACGAGGGAAGCGACTATGCAGTTTTATTTCGGGTTCAACTAAATCGAAACCTACATTTCGGAACAATTGAGCAATATCCTGAACCATTTCATCTTCATATCGCT
This sequence comes from Oscillospiraceae bacterium, assembly GCA_017537045.1. Next base: position 12,378 of record JAFYLN010000035.1, read on the forward strand.
TTTTCCATTGAGCTAAGACATCACATAGATTTTCTAGACCAATCTCGTATGGGGGATACCATTCTGTAATACCCGATCGCCATGATGTCTGCACATAATGCATCGAAACTGGAGAAAAAATACATTCATTTCCTACCTTTAGAATAGGCTTAGCCGTAAAACAATGATTTCTTTTTGCTCGTTCCCATATAGGGAGAAGCTCAGTAGGTTTTCCCTTAAGCGTTTTTAATGATATAGGATCGATTGTAAAGAAATCAATGAGTTGAACAATTTCTTGAGTGTCCGATACTGGGTTTTCTAAAATGTCATTAAACTTATTAGTTAGAATAGACAAGTCAACCTTAAAAACATTTGGATATATCTCGTTTGCGATTCCATCTTGAATGATACCTAACTGCATATAATCAGCCAAGGAAACAAGCAAACCAAGGTCAAGCGTGGTATCTTGTTTGAACGCTTTGATTGCTTGCTGAAAGAATTCTATATCTGCTTGGTCATTTTTTATTCGGTAATCTTTACTGCTATATTTTCTTAAAAGCAACTCTTCGAATGTTGCCGATGCCTGCTCGCTAATGATAGTGTCAACCTTATATTCTGAATCCACAGATACACTAAGATCAAATTCAATATGGAAGCAGGTGTCAGCAGCATCCTGCAAGACAACGAGCCAATCTGCAAATGCTAAAAGGTACTCAAAATCTGACTTGGAACATTTTGCTGCGTTATCTATATGCGACACTGCTAAATTGCTCTCAAGTAAATACAGTGCTGTGCCAGTATTTCTTCGGTAATCCTCACGGATTGATCGGGTTTCTCGTTCGAATTCTTGCTGTACTTCTTCATCAAGACCAGCAAATGTCGTGTACCGCTTTATATTTACAATTGTACCATTTTGCTGAACAGACAGATAACTGAGTATACGCTTATGCAAGTCATCTTGTTGAAAGGTGGAAATTAATTTCTCGAAAACAGCAACTATTGATGTTTGCATTTTTCGGATGACATCAGTTGCTGCCCTTCCGCGATATTCTCCCGGCTGAACACCGGAATCTAAACATACTTTTGCGATTTCTTTCCGTGCCTTTGAAAAACTGATTGGGGATATTTCTGTATCTAAGGACATATCCGAAAAGTAGTAATTCTGTTCAATATGAAAAACACCCACAGTCTTTTTAAGAGTAGAATCGTCATCCAACTGGCGCGAAAGAATATCATATTGTTCCTGTGAATATTTTTTGAGCGGTAATAGCAATTCCTTAAAGTATTCGTTTTCACCCCTACGATCCGGCGCAACTTCGATAGAATCTAAGAAAGAAATAGGATCAAAACTATACCGAATGATTATTCCGTCCTCGTTAACGTATTCATCGCTATAAACAAGCTGTCGGGTTGAATCATTTAGCAATGTGGATTTATAGTGTTTCTGTGCATATACCCATGGAATAAACAGCATTTGTAGTGTTCTATCCTGAAGGATTTCAAAACCGGATAACACTTTGGCATACCGGACAAAGAGGCGCTCGTTGACTTCATCCATAGTTTTAGTAGCAGTGTCAACTTCTTGTGCAAAATCCTGTTCGCAGAAATGCGCAACATTTTTAGCTAAAAAAACATTAACAGTATTGTCAATACGCTTGATTTCGCCTCCAAATCCGCGACAGCCTTTGTGAAAGGCACGATTGTAGCCTAACCGTGCGTTCTCAACCTTCCAGTTGAGGGGGTCTGAAAATAATCCGCTATCATTTTGAGGATATTCAGCTAAATAATTGGTGAAATGCGAAATAGTGTAGCTTTCGGATGCGTTATGGTCTGCAAACATATCACTGTATTCTACCGCACCGGAAGAGATGTGCCGATTGGAATTCTTCCATTGAAAGAAGATGCTGCTCTTTCCGCCAAAAGAAATTACGCGCATCTTTTCTGCGGTTTCATAGCGAATAAACTCAATAATCTCCTCAATATCATCCGAAAATCCCAATAAATATAAAGCATCAAGCGCAGTACACTTAAAATCTTTAGAAGTTGCTTCCAGCCATGTTCCGCCGGAGGTAATATCCGTAAATGGATCAATTACCATGTATATGATTTCAAAATCATCGTCAACTTCAATGCCATAGGATCCAGGTGTATTGGGTCTATGGTATGGCTCTACCACACTGATTTTCTTCTTGCTACGAGCATGCTTTATTGCATCTATCGTTTGTTGGGCAGAACTACTGTCCAAAGCAATCAGTAATGCATTTTCTCCACAGACAGAAAAAAGCAATTCATTAGAGACAAGTTTTTGGAGCGAGTCACGATTGATAATAATGGGATTGATCAAGACTCGATTTGGGGGATTGTCTGAAAAGTTAAATGTATTTTCAAGCAAAGAATGAATTGTGCGAACAACATGCTGTCTAACTTTGTCGGCAGGTTGGGACAGTAAAAGTATCTTGTAAAAGTCAATTAGGATTGTTGTATTAAATAATGGGAACAAGAAATCATTGTGCTTGGTAAAATGCTTCATCTCAATTGGAAGCGTTTGTTGATCCATCATTATTGCAACGTCTTTGTATTGCTGCTTAAAAAGACAATTGTCAAACAATAACTTTATCGAATTCCAGAAACCTTCTGTTGGAAGTTCAAATTTGATCTCACAATCAGTATTTGGAAGATTTGTGTCCGCTGTAAACATAAGTATGGTGCGTACATATTCCAATATTGTTTTAAACTCTTCATTGTGATTGGTTGTAACCGCAAGTGTTTGCAAATATCTTATCGTTGCGTATACCTGTTGGTAGCCAGTTCCTAATATGACAGGATAGGATTTACCCTCAAAGTTAATGAATACTTCTCCATAATCATCTACGATGTAATCTTCAAATCCGGTAAGAGGAAGTAATGAGGAAATCTCCTTGTAAAATGATTCTAATTCCGAATAACTTTGAATGGGTGTTTGACCAAAGTCTCCTCCGATGTCTAAAGCCATATTTAGTGTTAGGCATTGCTGAAGTGCAGAACGATTTTTACGCCACAAGTTCAAGCAAAAGACGGCCTTTACAGTATCTTCAAACTTATATGTCTGAAGTATACGATTTATCCCTTTACTTGTTGATTTGATGTGTTCGAAATTAGAGGCTAATTCAGTTGGAGCAGCAAGATTCTGTGTTTGATTATCGAACTCATTTTTGCGAAGGCAACATTTTTTATACTTCTTTCCGCTGCCGCAAGGGCAAGGATCATTTCTGCCGATTTTCAATCTAAGTCCCTCCTTTTAACTTTCTGTAATTATTATAAAAGACAGTTTTACTAAAATCAATAAATAACGGCATATGAAAGTATCTTCGAAAGATGATGTATGAATTGCTTGCGCCAAGTAAAAAGGAACGCAACTGCATTAAAAAATGCAGTTGCGTTAAAGTGTTTTTCGTGGATATGGGTTGGTTTTGCATTTTGCGAATTGGTGTCAGTGACCTCCACCATTGCCACCAATTCGCGGTGGCAGTGGACAAAAAATCGGAGGCTGCCGCAAGAGCGCGGCAGCCTCCTTGTGTTATGGCGTTATTACTGATTCAGAGAATCGAACTGCATCAGCATGGCTGCGAACTGGGCGCGGTTGATCTCCAGGCCGGGGCCGAAGGAGGTTTCGGTCATGCCCGCGGCGATGCCGCTGTTGTAAGCCCAGAGGACGGCATCCCGGAACCAGACATTCTCTGCCACATCGGTGAAGGGCATGTCACCCTCCACGGCGGGAGAGCCAGCCAGGCGGTACAGGATCGTGACCACCTGGGCGCGGTTGATCTCCTGTGCGGGAGCGAAGGTGGTTTCGTTCACGCCCGTGACGATGCCGCTGCTGTAGGCCCAGAGGACGGCATCATAGCACCAGGAACCGGCAGGCACATCGGTGAAGGGCATGTCACCCTCCACGGCGGGAGAACCGGCCATACGGTACAGGACAGTGACGACCTGGGCGCGGTTGGCGGTCAGTGCGGGGCCAAAGTGGCTGTCATCCATGCCGCTCATAAGGTTGCCGGAAACCACATAGTCAATGGCCTCATGGTACCACTGGCAGGTGTCCACATCCACGAACTTCTCGCTGGGGCACTCCAGAGCATCCACAAAGCTGTCGGCATAGGTGTAGCCGCAGACGGTGCAGATGTGCTGGTCATAGCCGTTCATGCCGCACTCGGGAGCCACATGGATGTGCTCATAATTGTGACCCAGGGCAGCAGTTTCGTCGGAGACATAGCTCTCGCCGCAGACAGAGCAGGTATAGGTGGTGTAGCCTGCCTCGGTGCAGGTGGGCTCGGTGACCACGGCCTCATAGGCGTGACCGCCGGGGATCACAGTCTCGGAAATCACATGGCCGCAGTCCAGACACTTGACGGTGGTCAGGCCGTCGGCGGTGCAGGAGGGCTCCACGGTAACCGTCTCGGTATTGGCGTGGGCACAGGGAACAACATGGACGATGCAGACGGTCTCCAGGCTCTGCTGGACATCTGTATAGACGCGGATGTAGGCATAGCCCTCGGAGACGGCGGTGATCAGGCCGGTCTCAGGATCCACGGTGGCAACCGCAGGATCAAAGGACTCCCACTTGACCTGGGCATGCTTCTCCAGAGTGGGCTCGGGAGTCAGGGTCGCATGGACGGAGCCGGTCTGACCGACGCTCAGGGTCAGCTCCTTGCTCTCGAGGGTCAGCTTCTCAGCCATAACAGGCTCAGAAACCACGGCGAAATTGACGGACTTGGAGCCGTCCTTGGTGGTGGCCTTGATGATGCTCAGACCGGGCTCGGCGGGGACATACTTGGCAACGTTGATCTCGGTGCCATAGTAATCGACCTCGGTGCCGGTGGTCAGCTCACCGTTGCCCTTCAGGATCTCCCAGTCGAAGGGGCCGTAGACAGGCTCGGGGCGCTGCCACTGGCCGCCGATGACGGTTCCGGCGGGGTTGCCCTCGGAGAGCACACCGTCGCAGCGGATGACCAGCTCGGAGGTGGTGGACTCGGGGGGATAGTAGACGTTGATCTCACCGGTGGCGGGATCGTAGTCGAACTCGGTGCGCCAGGAGTTCTGCATCTCGTACTCATAGCCGTAGTCGTAGCGGGTGAAGACGCGGATGCGCTCGGGCAGGGCGTAGCCCTCGTCATTGACCAGTCGGCCGCTCCAGGTGGCACCGGCGGAGCAGAAGTCGGGGCCGTCCAGCTTCAGACCCACGGCGCTCTCCGTGGAGTTGTAGTAATCGTAGTCAATGTAGTTTTCGGCGGTGTAGAGCTTGACATTCACGGCCTCATGCAGACCCGCGTTGGAATAGCGGGCGGCCAGGGTTGCGGTCTCGCCCTGGGTGATGTACATGGTCTGCTCATAGAAGGGCAGATCGGAGACCAGATCGTCCTCATCCTCGTAGGTGTACAGGTCGGTCCAGTCGATGTGCATGGAGCGGGTCACACCGTTGAGGGTGAC
>JAFYLN010000036.1 GCA_017537045.1 Oscillospiraceae bacterium
AGTATTGTTGGCAAGTACGGGCTGCATCGTCAGCATAGCTGCGGAAGCCATACCGACTGCGGACCAATATGCGTCACGCAGACGCTCCTTGCCCCTGGCAATGGTCTTTACCATGTCTATTACCTCCTTTCCATGGTAATCTGAACGACAAAAGGCGCTGTTTTGGAAGCTTTTGCAGCTCCGAAAACAGCGCCTTTGGCGTTCATCCAGTTTTGGACGATAGTATTATAGCATACTTGGTTTCCTTTGTCGTTCCCTTTTTTTTCCGAATTTTTTCCGGTTTTTTTCCGGAAATTTTCCGCAGATATTTTGCTGGATTAGGTCGAAACAGGGGTTATGCTTACGGGTATGTATCACATTTCGGCAAGCATGGACAGCAACTCCATCCATAACTCGAAATTTGCATCCGGAGCGGCCCAGAGTTTCATGCCCACCAAGGTGATTGCACGCTGTCTCATGTCATAATACTTGCCCTTGGAAAGACCAAGTTCAGACATGACATCAAACACGCTCTCTTTCTTTTCCCCGATGTAGGTCTGATAAATCACCTGGTACAGCTGTTCTCCATCGGTCGGTTTTGTTTTGAGGAAGGCGATTGCTTCATTCAGGCGTTCAAGGAGCATCCGGGATTTTACAATGGTCTGCAGCCTGCTCTCGACTCTTCGGTTACCCATACTCATTTCCAGATCGAGGCGAGAAATGAGGGCATCCAGCTCGGTCATGGGGACATCAAGTTCGGCCCTCAGCTCAGCAGGCACACTTTCCATTGCCCACATCAGGTCTCGGTAATTCTCAAGCAGCATTCTGGTGTTATGATACGTCTGCTTGTTGTTCTCCTGGCGGGATCGTCTTGTTTTCAGATCCTCAATCTTCGGATCCGCCAAATACCCACTCTTCATAAGGAAATCGATAAATCGTTCCTCTGTGCTGGAAAGTTTCTTTTCTTCCTCAGCGTGACTTTTCTTGTTCATGCAGTATTCTCCTTGCCAAAAATATTCTTCCAGGGGATATTGCCCTCTAATACATAATTTGCAATCGTCATGCCATCTAGAAAGATTTCCGACACAAACAGCAAAGATATGTCAGAGGCATATTTTCATCACAAGGAGGATCCGTACCGGTACGATGATATATACGTACTCTCCTTGACCCGTTCATCAAACTTTCTGTTGCCCCTATTACTACACCTTGGCAGTCATAAATACAATTCCTACTATACTGACAGTTCCTACCATGAGAAAAATACGCGCGTATATTATAGTCAGTATCTGCAACGCGACTATTCTCAGGATCCTGTTCATAAGAATTTTCCAGCGCACAAATGACTTTCTTTGAATTCCATGCAATCATTCTGTTTACTCTGTCCCGATCAGAGTCTGCAACAATCCCTTTGCGGGAAGCATCCCTGATCAAGCCAAGAATGAACATGATTTTGCCTTCAGAAGGCATAGTGTCCCTATCATCTCCAAAATACGACAAATTGAAGATCAGGCTTCCATAAGAGCCAGGCATACGGTGAAGGCCAAAGGTACATGCATTATTCTGAAAAAATCGCCATACCTTAGTCTTCTCCCAGCCCCACCTATTTCCCAGGAAATCCAGCGACAGCAAAGACTCATATTTTCCAAATTGAATAACCGGACATAAAAAAGAAAATGCATTTCCGTAATCCTTGTATGTCGTATGACACCAAAGATCCAGCCATGCATCCGCTTCACTAAATACTCTATTCTTTTCAACCAGCCGCTCCGTCAGATTTCTGGGAACGCATATAAAACCATACACAGGCTTGAATTTGCTTCTTACGATCAGGGCAGCACTCCATAACCAGGTTTATCAAGTCAATGTATTGCTGAGCTTCATCAACATTATTAGGAACAAGTGCCCCGTCAAGTTCCTTGAACCAACTGTCCACATATACTGCGTATTGCGATGCATCTACCTTTTCCACTATTTCAGTAATGACAGCTTTTTGAGCATTTCTATCGGTTAAGAATTTCCAGAGAGATACACACGAGAATAAAAGCAGAAAAACGTCCTGAATCAAAGTACTGAAAAGGAAATTTGTCCATCTCAATACATAGAATACAACCGCTAACAATATCGATATTGTTAATGCTTTTATGGTAAATCTCTGTTCTTCTCCAATCAAAGAATGATTGAGTACGTCTTGAAAAGGAATTCCTAGTGTCTTTTTATCGTATACGCCAAACAACATCGAAAGAATTGCATTTCCCAAAACAGCAATCGTACAAATTGCAGAAAAAACCTCGTTAAGATAATCGGATGATAGCTGAATAGGATAAGACATTTGACCGTCAAAAATACATTCCATCACTGTGTTCATAAAAACTATAAACCCACATGAAGAATCAAGGTTTACCGATAATTCTAGAAAAAAAGTAATAAACGTAATTGCGAGCAGTATTCGTATAAGCACTCTGCTTTTGCAACCAAGAAAATCTAGTAATTTATCTTCAAAACTGCGATAAAAACGACACATTCAAATCACTCCTCGATATTTTTATTGATTATACCATATATTACAAGAAAAGTACACAGTATCTAGATGGTCATAACTGTTGACCTTTATCTATCGTCAATAAGAATATAAGAAACTGTACATGAGCTTCCAAAGAATACGGGAATACTATTAAGCTTTAAAGAGGAGAAATAATTCATCAAAAATAGCCACCATGTCGTTCTCCCAGGCAACAACGATTTGCTGGGAAACAATCGACAATATACCCCATATCTGCCGTGCTGAATTACCGGACACAAAACAATATGAATTGAAATCATGCTTACGGCTGCTTTGGAAGCCATAATGAAGCGATAGACTATGATCCTTTTTCATGTATGCAAAAGGAATTTACAGCCCTTGATCCACTATGATTTTCTGAGGCACTTCATAGAAATTTTCTTTTTCCAAAAAAGACCGGCAAGAGCGAATCTTGCCGGTCTGAATACATCGTTACTGGGACACTTGCGGTATTATTTTCAGTCGAATTTGCCCGATAAATAATTTACAATTTGTTCATCATTCGGACTGGGGCAAATCGGCTTCCTCATATAGGTAACCTCTGAATCCGGTGAATTTTTTGTCGGGAAAGGTGGTACAGATGCTGTTTTCATAGACCGGAAGTTGGATTCTACGTTGATAATTCGGTTCCATTTTGAACGAAATCATGTACCCAAACACCTCTCCAAGCTCGCCTTCATCGTAATACAGGGGCAAATTCAGAACATTTGGATTAACCTTCGGAAGTGGGTGCTGTTTTTTCTCAGCTTTGGGTACAGCGGGGTCTTTTCGGAACTCGTCAATGAAGTTATAGAAAATACACACTACAGCATCGTCTGCCCGCTCTCCTCTGCTCTGATAACGGTGCATTCCCTTCCCAAAGCGGAATGCAGGCAACGCTTTTTCTTCAG
>JAFYLN010000037.1 GCA_017537045.1 Oscillospiraceae bacterium
CGATATATAGTATCTGCGGAAATTATCCCAATGGTGGAAGCTATTTTCTCTGAAGTATGGGAAAATGTATATGCAAAAATGGAAGAACATTTTTCAGAAGCTTATCCTGCGCACATTTTCAAAAATGTTGGTCGCTTGAGAATTCTGGAATCATAAGCCCTAAAGCCATTGAGTACAAAATGAGTACACTTTCTTAGCAAACCAGAATAACTCTTGAGAAAAAGAATAAAATCATGGCATGTTGTGACCAAATCAAAACGCAAAGCACCATGATTTCAAATCCAAACCTAGAGTGGGAATAAGGAATTTTGCTTAAAACTATCCCGGAAATCCTGTAATATCAGGATTTTCCGGGATTTTTCTTTTTGAGTGGCTACAAATTGGCTACAATGAAGCGCTTTTTTTGTAGCCATCAGCCGGCGGTGATGCCGTCCAGCTGTCTGGCTACTTCGATTTGTTTGTTGGGGTAAAGATGCGAGTAGGTTTCCATGGTCGTCTGCACGCGCTCGTGACCAAGACGCTCTGCGATCAGCAGCGGAGAGAAGCCCATCTCCACCAGCAGACTGGCGTGACTATGGCGGATGTCGTGGATGCGAATCTTCTTCACGCCGGACGCCTTGCAGCCGTATTCCAGCTCGTGATAGAGATAGCTCTTCGTATGCGGGAACAGCCGGTAATCGGACTGGATGCCATACATCTTTGCCATGTATTCCTTGAGGCAGGTCTTGAGCACTTCCGGGATCGTGATGACGCGATTGCTCTTGGGCGTCTTCGGCGTCGTGACAACGTCCTTTCCCTTTTCCCTGTGATAGCTCTTGTTGATTCGGAACGTGGATTTCTCAAGATCAACGTCCGCAGGCGTGAGCGCCAGCAGCTCTCCCTCACGGATGCCAGTATAGTACAGCGTCATGAAGACTGCATAGGCGGAAGGACGATCCTTGACAGCTTCGATGAACTTAAGGAATTCATCCTTTGTCCAGAATTGCATCTCGTCAGCGTTCTTCTTGCCTATGCTCCCTGCCTTGTGGCAGGGATTTTCTTTCAGACCGTAATACTTGACTGCGTAGTTGAAGATGGCTGTGAGTTGATTATGGATGCTCTTGAGATAGGTTTCCGCATAGGGTTTTCCATCTTCATCCCGATAGCTGGTCAGGTCATTCTGCCATCGGCGGACATCCGTTGGTTTGATCTCATCCAGCTTCATCTTTCCGAAAACCGGCGTGATCTTCAGGTCGATCAAAAATCGCTTGCCGGCGATCGTTGAGGATTTGAGACGCTGCTCCATGTCCCTTTGATAGAGCTCAATGAAATCCTGAAACAACATGCCGAGGCTGCCGGAGGCCTGACTCAGAAAATCACGTTCCCATTGGAGCGCTTCTTTCTTGGTGGAGAAGCCGCGCTTTTTCTTGTGTATCACCTTGCCAGTCCAGTCTTTGACGCGGATCTGGGACATCCATTTGTTGGTGCTGGGGTCTTTGGTTACTGACATGAAATCACCTTTCTTTCATTGTCAGGCCTGATTCTCATTCAATGCTGCATTCAGATATGCTTTGCGCTTTTCCAGTCGTTCGTCTTCACTCAGTTCAGCGGGCTCTGCGCATTCCACAGGCGTTGCCGCATAGTAGGCAAGCGTCTGATCCTGCCAACGTTTGTAGTCAGCCTGGGACATGCCGTAGGTTTGGACATCCTCCCGCTGATTCTGCCAATCCTCAAGGAACAGGCAAAGATCAGCATTGAATTCAGCAGAAGCCTTTCCATTGAAGGTCAGAGAGCATGTCCAGTCGCGGCTGCGCGGCGGCTTCTTGACGTCGATGTCAAACTTCATGCCGGAGACTTTTTCAAGCTGGAACAGGAAGCTCATCACATCCGCGAGATTACGGATCGGCTCCGTGTTGGTTTCATAGCCAAGGATGAATGTCGGCGTGCTGTCAAGAAGGTCTGCCAGCTGATTGATGATAGCAATGGAGACCTCGATCTCGCCTGTTTCATATTTCTGAACCGTACGCAGCGATTTGCCGAGGAGATCGGCCAGTTCCTGCTGGTTCAGTTTTTTCTTTTTGCGAAGGACTTTGATACGCTGCCCGATTGCGGAATAATCGAAATTGTCCATATCTGATTCACCTCATCCAGATTCTATCACATAATTATGCGAATTACAAGTGCATGTTTTTAGTTTTGTATATTGACAATAGTATTTACAGTGCATATAATATAAGCGAACTTAAAATACATGTTCTGAAGATAATAATAAGCGAAGCGTATTAATAATACGGAAATCGAGGTGGGTGGAAAGATGAGAGCACAGTTTATTACCGCAGAGGAAATCTCCAACATTATGGGTGTCAGCAGAACGAAGGCATATCAGATCGTCCGGGATATGAACAAGGAGCTTCGCGCAATGGGCTATATCACCATTGCCGGCAAGTGTCCTGTTCAGTATTTCAAGCAGAAGTTCTACGGATTCAGAATTGACGGAGAGGGCGAAAGCTGATGGCAGATAACCGGAAATACTATTATCTGAAGCTTAAAGAGAATTACTTCGACGATGACTCCATCGTGCTGCTGGAAAGCATGCAGGACGGAATGATCTACTCCAACATTCTTCTCAAGCTCTATTTGAAATCACTTAAGAACGGCGGCAAGCTGCAGCTGGACGACAGAATTCCTTACACCGCACCGATGATTGCCACGCTCACTCATCAGCAGATCGGGACAGTGGAACGAGCATTACAGATTTATCTGAAACTCGGCCTGATGGAGATGCTGCCGGATGGATGCTACTACATGAGCAATATCGAGCTGCTGATCGGGAAGTCTTCCACAGAAGGAGAACGCAAAAAACAGGCGCGTATGGCTTTGCAGGCACAGAAGAATGGTGGACAACTGTCCGGACATTTGTCCGCCGTTTGTCCACCAGAGATAGAGTTAGAGAAAAAGATAGAGTTAGAGATAGAGCGAGAGAAAGAACAGGGGAAAACCGCGCACGCCTATGGCAGGTATCAGAACGTGATGCTGAGCGACGAGGAACTCTCAGAGCTTCAGAGCGAATTGTCCACAAACTGGAGCTACTATGTGGAAAAACTCTCGGAGTATATGGCATCGACGGGCAGACAGTATCAGAGCCATGCGGCTACCATCCGCCGCTGGGCTGCGGAGGATATGCGCAGACAAGCGCCGCAAAGGGATTACAGCGTAAAGGCAGGTGATACTATTTGATCGAAATGACGGATGAGGTTCGCAACTATATTGATGAGGCAGCAAATAAGAACATCCTCGAGGACGATGAATACATTGACTCGGAAGATGGATTAATTCACTGCAGCGTATGCTGTGAGCGCAGGCAGACGGTGGTCAAGCGATTCCGTCATCCTGGATACTTTATTCCCCGCTGTCCATGCTCCTGTCAGATCGAAGAGGAAAGACAGAGAAAAGAGAAGCAGGCGCAGCGAGAACGAATGGAGCGGATCAAGCGACGTCGGGCGCATGGTCTTAGAGATAAGTCTCTTCATGCGTATACGTTCGATCACGACAATGGCAGCAATCTGGTGATGGAGAAGGCGCGTGCCTACGTTCGCAACTGGAAAGAGGCATTTAGAAACAATACCGGGCTGCTGTTGTTCGGCGACGTTGGCACGGGTAAATCTTTCTTTGCCGGCTGTATCGCCAATGCGCTGCTGGATCAGGATGTGCCGGTGCTGATGACC
>JAFYLN010000038.1 GCA_017537045.1 Oscillospiraceae bacterium
GCCGAAAAACACTTGCGAAGCAAACTTCACTACGAAGTAACTTCACTGCCGCAGGCAACTTCACTTGCCTGCAAGGGCAAACTTAGTTCAATCCCCCGGTGAAATTGTATCAATTTCACCGGGGGATTGTGGTGCGGATGACAGGACTCGAACCTGCACGCTTTTGGCGTTGGAACCTAAGGGTGATGTCACCACAGTGAAGGTTTTGAGTGTGTAAAGGTTGCAAAAAATTCCCGTCCATGCTAGAATTTTAATATTATTATTCAAAAAACAGGAGGTTAAGAAATGAATAGTGAAATCAGAGAATTCCGAGATGGAATTTTTGCTCTTCGTACCCGTCGATTTGGCACTGTTGCTGAGCTGATGATCGAAGCCCTTTACAACTTCACCAAATCTCATAATCAGTTCCATGACCGCTACGATGAAGTTGGTCATCAGCGAATTGAAATTAAGTTCTCCACGGTCATGAAAGCAAACGAATCTGTGATCAATCGCCGCAATGTTATCGATCAGTGTAAAAAAGCCAATCTGGCCAATCGAGCTTTGAACAGTGCTGATATGTACCACTATGATTTTGACTGCAACATCCAACAGGTAAAGCGGTTAGAATTTGATGTGCTCTATTACGGTCTGTTTTTCGCAGATCGCATTGCTATCTTCAAAATGCATTCTGACGAAATTCTCTCCTGCTTTGGCTACTCCGACAAACAGCATAAGGGCAACGAGGGCGAAGGTCAATTCCATCTCAACCGGAGCAGTATCGATTACCACATGGATAATCACTTTGTTCAGTGGCTCTCGTATGAGGAACTCTATGATCTCTTTGATGCATTCTAAGGGGGATATTTATGAGCAAAAAGAAAGACAGGAACATCGAGCAATTTAAGCAAGGCATTTTCTCTCTAAGAACAAATTTTGGAGAATTTGCTCAGCTTATGATTCAGAAAGATATGGGGCTACATACCGCTGATGATGGTTCTTATGATCTTAAAGATGATGATGGACACAGAATTGAAGTAAAGTTCTCCAGAGCATATAAAAAGGTTTCGTTAACAGAAGATAATGCGATTGATATTTGCACCAATTCTAGTTCCACGGTTTATGATTCTTCTGAAGCGGAGGCCAGAACTGCAAACTACGATTGCAATATTGAGCAGCTAAAACCTCGTTGCTTTGACTCTCTATACTATGGTGTGTTTTTCTCTGACAAAATTGAGGTTTTTCATGCACCTCGTTCAGAATTTCCCGATAGCGTCGATAGTTTTGTTGCAGATAAAGCAGCAGCGAGAAAAAAGTTACCCGGATATGCCCTTCAACACAAAGGTGGGGAAGAGTGCCAATTCCACATAAAGAAAACCACACATAAACACCATCACAAACACTACCATGTAAAGGACATTACATACGAGGAGTTATACGATCTTTTCGACCCTGAGGAATAAGTTCTTACCCTTCAAGGCCACCCTAACTGTTTCAATTTCTTCTGAAGAAAGATCGAAAATCTCCATTATCTCATTATCCAGCTCCTCATATAGACCGCTAATGTTTTCGGGAGAATTCATTATGCGGTCTACTTTTTTTACGATGCTCTCTTGAACTTCTTCAGCCACAACAGGGATTGGCATTTGTTCAATATGAGAGCGGAGCAATTTCACAGAATTAAACTTCTTGGAAATATAAAATGCAGCGACGCTGGAATTCAAAATCGCAAGCACATACTTCATTGCAAGTCCTTGAATCTCAGGAATGACAATATTACAACTGTTCAACGAGAGTGTTTGCTTATCATCATATGTAAAAACAGGAACTTCGCTGATGAAGCGATACAAAAGTTTTTCTTTTGCTCGGTACATCTCCGTGGGGGCTACCTGCTGGAACGATGCTGGAGTAAACCGAATGTAGTTTCCGGATGGCGCAATCCCATACCGGTAGACATCGCTACCTTTTAGGACAAGCTCATAGCCTTCTTTTTGCTGTTCGGAGATATATTCCTTGTTATTGCCTGTGACGATACCGAGGGCAAATCTTGCATTCCCTTTTAGATAAGCAACACCTTGGAGTGAATCAATTGCCTGTACGCATTTATTTTCTTCGTCCGATACATTGAAAGTCAGCGTCGCATCTGCAAATGTGCGCTCTTGTTTTATCACAAAACTATCATTACCTGTAGATACATTACATCCAACAACAGTTTTAATGTGATCCCAAGCTACACCCAAGATGATGGACGGACATTGAACACCAGAAAACACATTGCCTAGATACGATACAAATTTAAAGGAGCAAGAATCAAGTAACAGTCGTCTGACAGCATCATGAGCAGCTACTCCCAGAATCGCTTCGGGTAGAACAAAAGCTACTGTGCCATTAGGATTAAGCATGGACAATGCTTTTTCTACGAACAAATCATAGGACTCTAGGTTTTTTCCAACTGCAGTTTTAAACATCTTGCGGCACTTGGCAGCATCTTCCTCAGAGAATTCACTACCCCAAGGTGGATTGCCTAAGATAACATCAAAACGCTGAGAAAATGTTTCGTAGTAAGTATTGCCAACAATAACCCTGGACTGAATATCTGAAGCGGACATTTGGGGCGCAACCAGAGATATGTTAATGCGCGTCAGATAGACACTTATTGGATCGATATCTTGTCCGTATAGATTTGAATAAGAAATCCCTTTGTTTCCAAGTCCCAAGAGAAAATTTCCTGTTCCACAGCAGGGATCGCAAATTGTTCTAGAATCTAGTTGACTATCGTTACCGTAGAGATTATCAATTAGCCTATTAACCACCTTCTCAGGGGTATAGTATGCGCCAGAACTTTTTCTCTGGCCAATATCCTGTAAAGAGATGTATACAAAGCCTAAGGAATCCTCTCCTTTAACAAAGAGTAATTCCTTGTTTAGAATAGGCTCCAATCTAATAATAGCAGTGGAATTAACAGAAATGTTACCGAGCAGATCCTCGATTAAGGTATAAAAATCATTATGAGTATTCTCACTAAGAAAATCTAACAAAATGCTATGCTTCGCATAGTGAATTCCTCTACTCTGGTAATATAGCTGTACTGCAAAATTAGCCAGGACTATTAGCAGATCATCTTCGCACTTGACAAGGCCTAGTTCAAGAACTTCTTCTACTAACCGCTGATTTTCAGGAGTATGCACATAGTCCTTGTATAAGATTTTTCCAGTTGCACTCTTTTTATTTCTTCTGCTTTTGAGTTTGGTATTGTTGTCAGACTTGAGCATTTCAATAAATTGAGCAACATATTCTTGGCTAAATAATTCTTCGCCTGCATCTGGAATTATCTTGCCAAGCCGAATCCAATTCTTAGCAGTTGCCTTTGAGATGGACAAAGCTTTACACACATCATCAATAGACAAGATCTGTTTAGGTGCGTCAAACAAGCTCAGCTGATCTTCGTCAGTTTTCTTTCGGCGTCCATCGAGTGGCTTTGGAGCCGTAGAAGGAATGAGCCAGACACCGCTAACCATATTTGCCCCAGAGATCCTTCCCTGTTCGCAGAGAATTTGCACTCTTCTTTTAGAGAGATTAAACTTTGTTGCTGCATCACTGACTGAGATATACATAGTTACCTCCCAATTATCCTTAATGATCATAGTATAATCTGTGTTGCGAATAATGTCAACATTAATGAAACAAAAACCAATGCTTACCAATTCAAACTAAATTGATGTGGTAGTCACTGGTTTTGTTTTGTTTATGTTATGATTTATGGCATAGCGTCGCTAGCAAGTTCATCTGCAAGATAAATGCCAGTTTTAACCCCTGCCACGAACCCGGCCCGTTCGTGATCACGGCAGAGTTTGCAGACCGGATAGATAATCTGATCCATCTCCCGGAGTGGCATTCCGTTCATCTGCTGGTACAGTTCATTGAAATCGGCTTTAATCTGTTCGTTATCATAGGGGTTATTTTCGTTGAAACATTCATATAGCAGCCCTAAGACAGAATCTGCATCTCCAAAATTCGGTGGATTATCAGTCGTCCACTGTTTCAGTTTCTCGATATAGGGGTTCATATTATGCCCCCTTTCCAAGTTCCTGCATTAGCTTAGCGCCATAGTGCAGGCCGTGCAGAAACGCCTTGTGTTCATAAGCAACGCATAATCGGCAACAGAGATTGAACACAGCATTGTTGTCTGCCAGGGGCAGATTCCCAAGGTAGCTTTCCAGTTCTGCGAATCCGGCCTGAATGTCAGGCGGGTCGGACTCATGGCTTTCAGCATAAGTCTGGTATATTTGATCCAATACTGTCTTACAATCCGGATCACCGGAGTCAAAGGGGTGCGTTTGCATATAGGCACTAAATGCCTCAAGATAATTTTTCAAGGTAACACCTCCCAAAAGTTTTGGTGATAGTACCTTGGATTGCGAAAATTTGCAACTGTGAGATGTGTCAAATTTTCAAGCGCAATAATCAAAGAAAAGCTGACAGGTCGGCAAAAATCTAATAGCCAACACCGTCAGCTTTGCATAGGAGACTTACTCCATCAGCCGATTGACGATTTCAATGGTCTTAACTTCATCGAAATCATATCTGAAGATGGAGGCGATAATGATTTGATTGTCAGCAAAATCACGCTTGAGAATGTCGACCATGAGCTGGATATTTGTCTGATCCACTTCTTTTCCGCTGGGAGAATCCAGAATAATGGGGAGTTTGATTCCCAGGGCCTTCTCAATCTCAATGATGTATGCTAACCGGAAAGCAAACACTGTTTTATGGAGAACTGCACCGGACAACTCCTTAAGATTGGAAGTGAAAATATAGGAAGCAGCGATGGTTTCGCTGTTGCCCACACCCAATTCAGTGGCATATTTCACGATGTTCCGATAAAGAGAAGAAACCACGCTGTTATTTGCCTTTGTCTTATCGGTGATCTCTTTCCGGATAGACTGAAGCGCCTTTTCGATCCGTTTGATTTCTTTCTCGATAGCTACAGCATTGATCGGGACTGCGGCAATTTTCTTATCAAAAATCTCTACCATATTTTCAGACTGGAAAAATGCCATCTGCTGCTCTTCGCTGTCTTTTTCTTTCTCCAACGCTGCAATCTTACTTGTGACCGAAGCCAACTCAGATGCGATGATTTTCCGCTTTGCGACCAAGAAATCAATGGTGTCAGATAGTCCAACGACATTATCGACCGTCACAGGAATCGTATCACCGTTCGGCGTTCGGACCATCAGCTTCATTTCTGCCACAAAATTGCGGAACCGCTTATTGTCCTTTAGGGCGTGATCAATGCGGGCCAGTTCAGCTTTTAAACGTTTTTGCTGAATGAGAAGCTGATTGGTCGCAACATCCGCCTCTTCATAGTAGCTGTCAGCCGCAAGGGATCCGCTTTCTGCGATAATGGTTTCCCGGTATTGCGCAACACTGAACATCTGCTTGTACTTGCTGAGTTCCTTTGCAAGCTGGGCTTCCTTCCTGATGAGCGCAGAGCAGTCTCGTCCAGAAATACCACGAATCAGCTCTTCGATATTGAAATGGATGCTGCCAATCACGGTTCCCCGGTTCAGCAGGGTCCAGCCTTTTTCCTGGTCTACATAGAAAGCGCCCAGCAGGTTGTCGAGGATTTCTGCATTATCTGTCCCGTACAAAACTCTGTGGAGTTCGTCCATCTGGTCAGGCAGGACATAGGTGACTTGCTCACCGTTTAGTGTTGCAACGATATAGCTATTACTGCACCGGAAGAGCGTAATATCCCCGCATTTTTCGCAGGAGAGGTTTGCAGTCACCTCGCAGCGGTCGAACTTGATTTTTCGTGTATTAGGAATGTTGTATCCCAGCGAGTACAGCATAAAGCGCAGAAGTGTAGTCTTTCCTCGGCTGTTTTTTTCGCTATGGATCAAATTAACGCCACTTGTGAAATCCACAAGGCGTTCAGCCAACCCTTCCTTAATGTGGATTGAGCGAAAAATCATAAGTTCACCCCTCTCTTAATCTTGTCGATGGTGATTCGTCTGCGAACGATATTGTACAGAACAACCTTCGTGAGTCCTTCCTGTGTCTCTGCATCCATACCCGGTACGGAGAATTCCTCGTAGTAATCTCTCCAGGTTTGTTCAACAAATTCATTCATTCTTTCGCCAGCTCGTTTGGTGCCGCGGAAACTGTTGTAATCGGATAGCACCCTGGTAAAGAATTCAATGCGCTCACAGCAGTTGTCGATAGTGTCCTTGTAGTGGTGGACGATTTCGTCATATACAGCAGGGTCAAACTGGTTCAGGAAGTCATCATCGCACTTGGCAATATCCGTTGCGATCACCATAATCGGCCAGATTATATTTTTCTTATCCAACTGTATCGCGGCATTTGCCTTGGAGCCGTTGGTGAAGATGTCCCAGTGCCAGATCTCCAGCAAGCGCTTCCCTAAGCCGGGGATATTGATATCCAGATCTCCGATGAAATCATCAATCGCTTTCATAACCGCCTTGTACCGCTCGGAATCATTTTCGGTTTCGAACGGAAACACCTGCACAGTGAACTTGTCCAGATCCAATGGTGTGGGGATATCCTTAAGATAATCGGTTACGATTGCCTGCGCAGAAGGAGGTAATGTTGCGAACTCTCGGTGCGTGGGCTGCCAGAAAATGCTCCGTGAACCATCATCGTTAAAAGGATTCGGAGAGTTCGTGATCAGAATAAGCTGCTTAGCGTCGACCTTCTGGCAGGCTTCAGAAAGCGACACAAGAGCATTCTGTAGGTTCCGACGCACATTGTGAAAGTCGGAACTGCTGTTTACAATAGCTTTGGCCTGAGCCAGAATGTGCTGATTGTTGTTCAATGTCAAATCGATATCTTCGTAATCGCCTTCCAAGCGAAGGGACTTCAGATCGCTGATATTTTCAAGCATCAAAACAATTGCGGCGTTTACCTGAAAATCAAAGCCAAAGACAACGGAACTTGCTCTTCGATTTGCCATTTTCATCCCTCTTTCTGTTGGATAAGTATACTTTTTAGATTATTTTACCACACTCTGCCAATGAATAGCAACCATGTTACAGTCCTTTGGTTGCTGTGATCTTCGTATCCACATATGCCCGGCGCCAGAGGTGCAGGTCACTGCCGTGGTAAACTTCCTTTGCGTGGCGGACCGCGGCATCCTGTGCCTTATAGACTCCGTCGATGGTCAGCTCCAAGCGGAGCGCCAGCTCTGCCTTGATCATTTTCCGATAACCGTAGATTCCGTAGAAATGTCCCAGGATGAACCGGTCCCGCTTGCCAAGCTGATCGAAAATCGCCGGCAGTTTCTCCAGCCAGATCTTGGTCATAACGATATGCTCCACGGACTCCGTGGAGTTTTTCTGTTCCAGAATGCCGCCGATGTTTATGTAGTTATCCGCCGTCGGCTCTTCGCTTTCTTTTGCCAGATCATCAATGGACAGATGCCGTTTATTAAACTCCAAATACATTGCTACATCTGCCATGCTGATTTTCAGGACACGGGCAATCTCTGCGGGAGAGGTTCCGTTATCATAGTACATGCGCCGAACCTCCCGCAC